>NZ_MUMI01000729.1 GCF_002155975.1 Amycolatopsis kentuckyensis | reverse complement strand
CCGCGCGCTCGTCGAGCGGGGCGAGCGCATCGAGCGCGAGCTCACCGCCGCCGAGAACGAACTCGCCGACTTCGCCGGGCTGCGCGCGGGCACCCTGCGCGTCGGCACCTTCCCGACGGTCGGCGCGTCCCTGCTGCCGCCGTCGGTGATCGCCTTCAAGGAAGCGCATCCGGACATCCGGCTGACCGTGCGGAGCAGCCGCATCGCCGGGCTGTGGCGGATGCTGGAGAACCGCGAGATCGAACTCTCGCTGATGTGGGACTACGACTGGTGCCGCATCGACCGCGGCGACGTCACCGTCACGCCGCTGCTCGACGATCCCCCGGCGCTCCTGGTCGGCGACCGGCATCCGCTGGCACGCCGCCGCAGCGCCGCGCTCGCCCAGCTCGCGGACGACGCCTGGATCACGCGCGCCGACAACCACCCGGTGGCCGAAGCGCTGACCCGCAGCTGCCGGGCCGTCGGGTTCGAACCCCAGATCGCCTACGAGGCCCACGACTACCAGGAAGCCCAGGCCATGGTCGCCGCCGGCATCGGTGTCGCGCTCGCCCCGACGCTGGCCCTGGACGGCGTCCGCCCCGGTGTCCGGGTGCTGCCCTTGCGGCCGCGCACCGCGGTGCGCCGGATCCTGCTCGTCCGGATGACCGATCACGCGCTGACGCACGCCGCGCAGGCCTTCGCCGAGCTTCTGCGGCGCAGCGCTGCTTCCCGCGGCGCATGATTCGGCCGGGACCCGCCTAGGGAGCCCCCGATTTCCACATTACCGGAGGGGACCGACAAAACTAGCGCGGTGCCCGATACCTGAGCAGCACACTCGCGCCGTCCGTGAGCACCGAAGCCAGCTCCAGCTCCGCCGGATCGACCGCCGCGCCGAGGGAGGCTCGGGTGGACGTTCCCGCCACCAGGAACGGCGCCACCGTCAACCGGAACTCGTCGACCAGCCCGGCCTCGATCAGCGAACCGAACAACCGAGGCCCGCCTTCGCAGTCGATGCGGCCCAAGCCTTCCGCCACCAGCGTCGACACCACCCGCTCGGCCGACACCGCCAGTTCCCCCGCCACGAACACGCGGGCGCCGTTCGCCGCCCAGGCCTCGCGCAGCGCCGAAGGGGCCGCCGAGGACGTGAAGACCAGCGTCGGGACCGCCGCCTTCGTGATCACCGGGGCGTCCGGTGGCAGGGAACGGCCCGTGGTCACCACCGCCACCGGAGCGATCGGGGCCAGGCCGAAGCGGCGGCGGCGTTCGGCCGTGGCGGCGTCGGGGCGCATTCCCTCGAACCCCTCCGCCATCGCCGTTCCCGCGCCCACCAGGACCACGTCGGCCAGGTCGTTGCCGAGGCGGTAGACCACCCTGTCCGCCGGGGTCGACAGCGCCCCGGACCGGCCCTCGACCGCGATCGCGCCGTCCGTGCTCGACACGAAGTTCACCGCCAGCCAGCGGGGGTTCGCCGGGTAGCTGTACAGCTGTTCGAGGTCGCTCTCGGCCAGGTCGCGCGCGGAGGGCCAGATCTGGCGGATCACTCCCATCGGACCGCCTTCGCCGGCGGGCGGGTGCCCGCGATGCTCGCCGCCATCTCCGCCACGTGGCGCACCTGGCGGACGTGCTTCGTGCGGATGATCGCCACCCCCGCCGACGCCGCGAGGGCCGCCAGCGCCAGCCCGCCGGGTGTTCCGTCGCCAGGCACCGAAGCCAGCACCGGCACGTCGCCGGCCGGCAGCGGCGCGCGGAACTCCCCGATGTCCATGACAACGGACGAACCGGCCACAGCAGGAACCGCCGGAGCGGCGTAACCGGCGTCGTACTGGGCCGCGACCTCGGCCAGGTCCGCGTGCGTCAGGATCAGGTCGGCGCCCGCTTCGCAGCAGGCCGCGGCGACCGACGGGTCCGCGGTGTCGACCCCGATGACGAGATCGGGGAAAGTCTTGCGCGCCTGCTCGACGAGGGATCCGGGGACGCTCACGAGATCGGCGCCGTCGGCGACGGCGTCGCGGGCCGCGGGGAGCGACTCGACCGCGGCCAGCACCAGCGCGCGGTCACTGCTCAACCGGCGGCCCCGGAAGACGAGGTCGGGGGTTTTCATCGCACTCTCCCTGGCTGGACGTCCTTCGCGATCATAAGCGAGGTCCGGCGGGAGAGCGTTCTTCGCCGTCAGGTGGCGGGGCATCGTCGCCGGGCCACCCGAACGCAGCGGCTCCTTAAGAGGCGATGGCCTCGTTGATCGCCAGCAGCTCCCGAGCGGTGCGCGTGGCGGTGAACTCGATGACGTCGTACCGGGCGAGCCGCTGGACCACGAACGGGTCACTGGCCAGCACGGCGTCGAGCTTGCCGCGCAGCACCGAGCGGACCAGGATCACGTGATCAGCTGCGCCGTTGCCCTTTCCGCAAACCAGGAAGAGTCCTTTCGCGAATTGTTTGCGCACCCAGTCCGAATGGTCCGGAAGCGCGTAGTCGACTTCTGTTTCGGGCGCCGTATAGGTCAACAATGCGATGTACATGTTTGCAGGGTAGAACGCCAAAGCCCACACCGCATCCGCCTGGCGAGTGGCACCGGACACGGTTTTCGTTAATATTCCGTCAAGAACATCGGAATTCCTTTACCAGCGCTTTTTCGACATACTCGCCGATTGCCGTACGCCCCTCGTCGTACGTCGCGGTGCCGCCGCCGGGCCGACGCGGCGACCCGGTCCGCGGAGCGAGACTCCACAGCATGAACGCACTGACCCGGATCTGGTCCGACGGACAGCGAGCCGAGCGCGTCGCCTACGCCGTCGGCGCGGCGCTGTTCCTCAGCGGCGTCGCCCACGCCCTCGTGCTCATCGCCACCGGCGGCTCGTGGCTGGGCCCGCTGTCGATGCGCAAAGCCGTCACCTTCGGCCTCTCGTTCGGGCTGACGCTCGCGTCGGTCGCCTGGGCGACGTCGTTCCTCACCATGCGCCCCCGGCTGCGCACCCTCCTGCTCG
>NZ_MUMI01000728.1 GCF_002155975.1 Amycolatopsis kentuckyensis | reverse complement strand
ATCATCAAGGAGATCGCGGCGTCGATGAAGGCGCTGGAAGCGGTCAAGACCATCCAGCCGCCGGAGAGCCGCGATCTCCTTGATGATCTGGTCGCGGACCTGGTCGTTCTTGATCTCGCCGACGTGCAGCGTCTCGGCCGCCTCCGCGACGGCCTTCTCGATCTCGGCGCTCTCGTCGAGGAGGTCCTGGACCTCCTTCTCCAGGCTCTGCGACGTCGCCGTGGCGCGGTCGGTCGTCGAGCCGGAGCTGGCCGAAGCCAGCGAAACGCGCTGCTCCGACGCGACGTCGCGAGTGCGCCCCACCGACGTCTGCAAGGCGGTGTGCGCGTCCCGCGCGCCGCTGATGGCCACCGGGTCGTGGCGCAGCTTCTGCGCGAACTGGTTCGGCGTGTCGAGGCCGTGCCGGACGAGCTGGTCGGTGTGCTCGGTCACGCGTCCTGCCCGAGGTCACTGCCGAGCCGCCGGACGACGTCGCCGTGTTCGCTCTCGACCGCCGCGTAGTTGCGGTCGGTCTGCCGCGCGGCCTCGCCGACCTGCCCCCAGCCGCCGCCGACGCGGTGCATCTTCTCCTGCAGCGCGCGCATCCGGCCGCTGTAGGCGCCGGAGAAGCCGGACTCGCCGCCCATCTCCGAGAAACCGTGGCCGCCGAGCGTCACGTGCGGGCCGACGTGCTTGTCGGCAGCCCCTTTGACGTCTTCCCCGAGCGGGTCGACTTCGCGTGCGTACCGCGTGTACGCGCCCTCATCGACGTGAAAACCCGAACCGTCCACTGGCCCTCCCTGTCACCGGAGGTGCGACGTGCGCGCGGCACCCCCGGTTCCCCTGATGCGGGACAAGCCTAGTCCACGGTCCTTACCCGAGTGGGCGAATTGCCCGGAGTCAGCCGACGACCTTCGTGAGCCAGTTCGGGTCCTGCCAGGACACGATCGAGCCGTTCGCGGTGACCGTCGGCGTGCCGAACCCCCTCTGCCCGCCGCCGAAGTCCTGCGCCAGCTTCGGGTCGTTCTCGATCTGCTGGAACGCGGTGTTCAGCTGCTGGTCGTAGGTGCCCGCGTTGACCGTCTGAGCGAAGGCCGGGTCGGTGATGCCGACGTTCTTGCCGAGGTCGATCAGCTGCGCCTTGTCGTAGCCGCGCTTGCCCTCTTCGGGCTGGTTGGCGAACAGCGCGTCGTGGAACTGGAGGAACTTGCCGGCGTCGGCCGCGGCCAGCGCCGCGTTCGCCGAGTCGAGCGAGTAGCCCGGCGGGCTGGAGCGCTGGTTGAGCAGCGGCACCATGTGGTAGCGCACCTGCAGCTTGCCGTCGTTGATCGCCTGCTCGACCTGGCCCTTGTACTGCTTCTCGAACTCGCCGCAGATCGGGCAGAGGAAGTCGGCGTAGACGTCGATCGAGGCCTTGGCGCCGGCCTTGCCCACGGTGACGACCACGCCGTCGCGCTTCTGCGTGACGTCCCCCGCCAGCGAGCTCGCCGCCTGGCCGGGGTCGATGACCTTGCCCTCGGTCCGGTTCCGGTCCGCGATCGTCCAGATCACGCCGCCGATCACGAGCGCGGCCACGACGACCACGGCCCCGATCCCGATGATCCACTTCCGCTTGTCCCCGGACGCGCCCCTGGCCTGGGCCACCGCCCTCGCCCCTCCGGCCTGCGCGGCCTGACGACGCTTCCGAGCGGTCCGCTCAGCTCCACCCACTGTGTATCAATTCCCTTCCGCGATACCCGAGTAGTCGTGTTCGGGCTCGCCCGAGTTCCCGCGACCTCGCGCCAGCCAGCCGTCGAGCGACAGCCAGGTGCGCGGGCGCGCCAGCAGCCATACGGCCAGCAGCGCGAACCCCGTGTCGCGGAGGATCTCCTGCGGGTACTCGGTCTGCCCCGCGGCCACGTGCCCGCCGCCGCCGAAGCACCCGCAGTCGATGCTCAGCCCGCGCGCCCACGATTGGGCGATGCCGGCGATGAGCACGGCGAGCAGCCCCAGCGCGGCCGCGGCGGCCCACCGGGTCGCCAGCCCCGCGAGCAGCAGCAGCCCGAGCACGAGTTCCACGAGCGGCAGCGCGATGGCCACCACGTTTTCGAGGGCGTCCGGCAGCACCTCGTACGCCTGCACGGCGATCAGCGTCTGGCCGGGATCCGCCAGCTTGAGCGCACCGGAAACGAGCCAGACGGCCGCCAGCCCGAGCCGGGCGAGCGTGCCGACGGTGTTCAGCACGGGTTGGGACGGTCGCACCACGCACTTAGGCTAACGGGGGGACCTGAGAACAACGTGAGGCGGAGGGAGCGGCCGGATGCGGTGGCGCACGCTCCTCGGCTCGGCGTTGCTGCTGGTCACGGCGTCCGCGTGCGGTCCGGCGAAGGTTTCGCCCACGGACTCGCTCGTCACCCGGGCGAGTGCCACGGATCACCTGACCATCGGCATCCGGTTCGACGCGCCGGGGCTCTCGGAGCACACCATCGACGGCCGCTTCGTCGGATTCGACGTCGACGTCGCGACTTTCGTCGCGAGTGAGCTCGGTGTCCCGGCGAAGGACATCACGTGGCGCGAGACGACGTCGGCGACGCGGGAGACGGACCTCACCTCCGGCGCCGTCGACCTGGTCGTGGCCAGCTACTCGATCACCGACAAGCGCAAGCAGGTCGTGTCGTTCGCCGGCCCGTACTTCACCACCGGCCAGGACCTGCTGGTGCGGCGGACGTCGGCCGACATCGCCGGGCCGGAGGCGCTCAACGGCCGGCGGCTGTGCTCGGTGACCGGGTCGACGCCGGCGCAGCAGGTGAAGGACAAGTACGCCCAGGCCGTCCAGCTGGTCGAGTACCCGCGGTACTCCGACTGCGTGACCGCGCTGCTCGCCGGGCAGATCGACGCGGTGACCACGGACGCGGTGATCCTCGCCGGCTACGTCGCCCGCGACCCGGAGCTGCTGAAGATCGTCGGGAAGCCGTTCTCGAAGGAGAGCTACGGCATCGGCCTGCGCAAGGACGACACCCAGGGGGTGTCCGCGGTCGACGACGCGATCCGGAAGATGATCTCCTCCGGCGAATGGCTGCGCTCGCTCAACGCGAACATCGGCCCGTCCGGTTACCAGCTGCCCCCGCCCCCCGAGGTCACCGCCAAGTGAAGCTGCCCGACCTGCCGGTCCGGTCCGTGCTGCCCGACGTCGTCGCCGCG
>NZ_MUMI01000727.1 GCF_002155975.1 Amycolatopsis kentuckyensis | reverse complement strand
CCGGACCGCGGTCCGGCTCCGGCTGCACACCGCCTGAAAGGAACCCCGATGCTCGAAGCCGGATCCCCCGCACCGCACCTGGTCCTGGAAGACACCGAAGGCCGGCCCGTCAGTCTCGCCGAGCACCACGGCCACCACGCCGTCCTGCTCTACTTCGTGCGCTCGACGACGTGCCCGGTCTGCCGCCACCACGTCCGTACCCTCGCCGAGGACGCCGCCGCGCTGGAAGCGGCCGGCGTGCGCATCCTGATCGCCGTCCCCGAGGACCGCGAGACGGCGCGCGCTTGGCGGGCGAAGCACGAGGTCCCGTTCCCGGTCCTCACCGGCCGCCGGAACACGCCGCACGAACTGGTCGGGCTGAACCGGGCCGTCTTCGGCGCGTTGCAGCGGTCCGGCAGCATCCTCGTCGACGCCCAGGGCGTGGTCCGCCACGCGCACAGCGCCGCCCTGCCCACCGGCAGCTACGACCGGGCGGGCATCGCCGCCGCCGTCGCCGCGCTGGGCGCCCCGGCCTGACCCCCTCGGGTCAGCGCAGCGGCTCGAGCGCCTTCGCCAGCGGCTCCAGCACGGCCGGGGTGTGCGGCGGCGGCAAGTACACGATCGCCAGGTCGAGGCCCACTTCCGCGAGGGCCTCGGCTTGGGCGGCGACCTTCGCGTAGTCGAGGTCGGGCTCGAGCCGGACGTGCGAAGACAGCGTGATCTCGGCCGGGTCGCGGCCGACGTCCGCGCAGTGGCGGTGCAGGACGTCCCGCTTGCGGGCGAACTCCTCGGGCGGGCCGCCGACGAAGTTCCAGTGCTGGGCGTACTTCGCCGCCGTGCGCAGGGTGCGCTTCTCGCCGCTGCCGCCGATGCAGATCGGCGGGTGCGGCTTCTGGACGCCCTTGGGCTCGCAGCGCGCGTCGGTCAGCTGGTAGTGCTCGCCCTGGAACGTCGTGGTCTCCTGCGTCAGCAGCCCGACGAGGACCTCGCACGCTTCCTCGAACCGGTCGCTGCGCGCCTTGATCGAGCCGAGCTCCATGCCGTACGCGCCGGACTCCTCTTCGTTCCAGCCGGCGCCGACCCCGATCTCCAGCCGCCCGCCGGAGACGATGTCGAGCGTCGCGGCCATGTTCGCCAGCAGCGCCGGGTGGCGGTAGTGGATGCCGCTGACCAGCGTGCCCAGCCGCAGCCGCTTCGTGGCCTGCGCGAGCGCGGTCAGCGTCACCCACCCTTCCAGGCAGGGTCCGGTCGAATCGGAGAAGATCGGGTAGAAGTGGTCGAAGGTCCAGCCGGACTCGAACAGCTCGATTTCGTCCGCGGCCTGCCAGACGGCGAGCATGTCCGCCCACGCGGTGTTCTGGGGCGAGGTCTTGATGGCGAATCGCATGATCTTGATCGTAACCCTGGAGTTCATCCAGGCTCGCGGTTTCTGTCGGGGGTGCCCGGTAACGTCCTCGGCGTGAACGTTCAGGAACGCATCCAGGAACTCGCCGACCGCATCACCGTGCTGCGCGACGCCTACTACCGTGGCTCGCCGCTGGTGGCCGACGCGGAGTACGACGCGGTCGAGGACGAGCTGCGGAGCCTGATCGAGGCGCACCCGGAGCTCACCCCCGACCCGAACCCCCTCGACCAGGTGGGCGCGCCCGCGGTGCTGCACGCGCCGATCCGGCACTCGCGCCCGATGCTGTCGCTGGAGAAGGCGACCAAACCCGAGCAGGTCGAGGCGTTCTTCGGGCGCTTCCCGGGCCAGCCGGTGGTGGTCATGCCGAAGCTGGACGGGCTGTCGCTGGCCGTCGTCTACGAAAACGGACGGCTGGCCCGGGCGGTCACCCGCGGCGACGGCACGACCGGCGACGACGTCACCGTGCTCGTGCGGGCCCTGACCGACGGGATCCCGGAGCAGGTCGGCGCGCCGGGCCGGGTCGAGGTCCGCGGTGAGGCCGTGATGCTGCGTTCCACGTTCGCCGCCTACAACACCGCCCACCCGGACAAGCCGCTGATCAACCCGCGCAACGCCGCCGCCGGCACCCTGCGCGCGAAGGACCCGGCCACCGTGGCCGAGCGGCGGCTGCGGTTCTTCGCCTTCGACCTTTACACCGAGCCCGACAGCGCGGAGACCGACCTCGGCAGCGCGCTGCACACGCTCGGCTTCACCGCGGCCGACATGCGGCGCTGCGCCGACGCCGCCGCGGCGCAGAGCGTGATCGGCGAGATCGAACAGCAGCGCAACGACCTGGACTACGACCTCGACGGCGCCGTCCTGCGGCTGGCGAGCCGGGACGCCTACGCGGCGGCCGGCACCCGGTCGAGCTCACCGCGCGGGGCGCTGGCGTTCAAGTTCGCGGCCGAGGAGAAGACCACCGTGCTGTCCGATGTGGTCTGGGACGTCGGCAAGACCGGCAAGATCGCGCCGGTCGCCTGGCTGGAACCGGTGTTCGTGGGCGGCACCACGGTCACCCGCGCGACGCTGGCCAACCAGGAGGTGATCCGCGCCCGCGGCATCAAGATCGGCGACACCGTGCTGGTCCGCCGCGCCGGGGACGTCATCCCGTTCGTGGCCGGCGTGCTCGACGCCTCGAAGCGCACCGGCGCCGAGAGGGAGATCGTCCCGCCGGATGCGTGCCCGTCGTGCGGGCAGCCGCTGACCGAGCAGGGCAACAGCCGGGAACTGTTCTGCACCAACGTTTCCTGCCCGGCGCAGACCGTGCGGCGGCTGATCCACTGGGCGTCGCGGGCGGCGGCGGACATCGACGCCATCGGCGGCGTGTGGATCGAACGGCTGGCCGAGGCGGGGATCCTGGAGAACCCGTCGGACTTCTACGGGCTGACGAAGGAAAAGCTGCTCGAATTCGACCGCATCGGCGAGGTTTCGGCGACGCGGATGATCGAGTCGATCGACGCGAGCCGGGCGGTCGGCCTGCGCCGGGCGCTGATCGGGCTGGCGATCCCGATGGCGTCCGAGGGCACCGCCGCCCGCCTGTGCCGGGCCGGGTTCGGTTCCCTGGAAGACGTCGCGGAGGCGGGTGTCGACGGGCTCGTGGCCGTGGACGACATCGGGCCGAAGGTCGCGGCGTCGCTGATCGAGCACCTGACCCGGCTGCGCCCCGAGCTCGAGCGCCTGCGGGAGGCGGGGGTTTCGCTGGACGTGCGCGAGGAGGACCTCCCGCCGGTCGTCGCGGCGGGCGCGCCGCTGGCGGGCAAGACGGTGGTGGTCACCGGCGCGATCAACGACCCCCGCTCCGGCGAGAAGGTCCCGCGCCCGACGTTCCAGCGGCTCTGCGAGAAGGCGGGCGCGACCACGGCGACGTCGGTCTCGGCGAGCACGGACCTGCTCATCACCGGCGCGGACGTCGGGGCGAGCAAGCTGACGAAGGCCGAGAAGCACGGCGTCGAGGTCGTCGACCAGGGCGAGATCTGGCAGCAGCTGATCGCGGCGGGCATCGTGTAGCCGGCCCGCGTCTCGCTTCTCGGACGCAGGTCACCCGGTCGTGAAAGTCGACCAAGCGCGACACTGAGCGTGAGTACCGACTCCGTCAGAAGGGACCGCGATGACCACGTCCGACCTCATGGTCGCCCGCCAGCTCGGGGTGCACGAGTTCCTCACCGCACGGGGCTGGCTCCTCGACGGCGACAGCGACCCGGCGAGGGTGTGGTTCGCCGACGACGTCCAGGCCGGCTGGCACTACCCCGAAACCTACGGTGGCCGGCGGATCAACGAGGTGGCCGACACCACCCCGGTGCGGCTGCAGTGCTACTTCACGTTCGACAACGAGGGCGACGAGGTCTTCGCCGTCGTCCCGGCGGGCAACCTGCGGGGCAGCGGCTGCGCGGAGCACGACACGCGGGAGCGGTTCTTCCCGCTGACCGCGGGTGGCGTCGTGGATCTGGAGCGAATCGCCGCACTGCTGGAGACCCTCGAACCGCGGGCGCGATCGCTCGACCCGCGGGCGTTGATCGAATGCCGGTACTTCGGTCCCTGCAAGCAGTGAGCTTCACCGCCGGTGGCTCAGCACCTTGCGCACGACCCAGACCACAGCCCAGCCGAGGAGGAGCACCGCGGCGATGCGGACTCCGGTCTGGTACCAGCCGGGAGCGCCGGGCCGGCCACCCCAGAACCAGGCGGCCGCGCCGATCGCGGCCGCGATGACGACGGCCAGGGCGTACCGGACCCAGCCGGGTAGCCCGGCCAGGTTCACCTTGCGGCGGGGTGGATCGGCCACCCGTCGAGGGTAAGCCGAAGACGCCTGCACGTTCGGGCACGATCGTCCGCCCCTGTGGCCACCCACGGACGGCTGCTGATCACCGCGGCCCGCGGGGACGCTGGTGGGGTGTCCGGAGTCGAGCACGCCGAAGACCACGGCGCCGAGCGCGCCGCTTCGGTCTCGAAGCCCGCGGGCGATGCGCCGGTGAGCACCGCCCGGTCCCTGCTGGCCTTGCAGCAGTCGGCGGGCAACGCCGTCGTCGGGCGGCTGCTGGGCGGGCGGAAGCCGGTGGTGCAGCGTTCGGCGATCGCCGCCACCCTGCAGAGCCGGGCGGCGGACCGGATCGCGGAGGCCAAAGCGCACGCCGCGGAGCCCGGGCAGGAAGCCACCCCGGCCCCGGATCCCGGGGCGATGGCGGCCGAGAAGGCGAGACAACGCGCGGCGATGGCCGGCGCGGTCCAGCCTCCGGACACCTCGGCGGGGCGAGAGCAGACCCGCAGTGCGGCGGCCGCGGCCAAGGCCGAAGCCGCGGCCCCCGCCGTACCGGTGTCCGGGGGCAAGGACACGGGGCCGCCGTCGGGCGCAGGCGGCGGTGGTGACGCGGCCACGGCCGTCGCGAGCGCGGCGCAGCTGACCCAGCAGGCCGTCGCTCAGGCCGAGGCGGAGCCGCCACCGGAAGCGCCCGCTCCGGTGGAGCTGCCGGCTCCGGCCGCGACGGCCGACGCGGCGGGCCGTGCGGTGCCCGGCGATCCGGCGGCGGACGCGATGGCCGCCGCACTGGCCGCGCGGCTGCAGGCGTTGCGGACCGGCGCGCACGCCGTCCGGACGCAAGCGGCGCAGGAACGGGCGCAGGCGCACCGGATCCAGGCGCTCCTGCACGCTGCCGAGGGCGGCGTCGCGGAGGCCGAAGCCGGCGTGGACCGGCTCAAGGAGCACACCGCCCACCGGCGCGAGGTCGCCGGGCAAGCCGCGCAGGCACTCGAGGTGTCGCGGCGGAAGCAGGAGACGGTCGCCACGGGCGCACCGCAGGTGTCCGCGCAGAGCGACGAAGGACAGGCCAAGTCGTCGCCGATGGCGGCCGAGTCGAAGCAGCTGGCGGCGGAGAACGCGAGCAAGCAGCCCGAGGACGCCGAAGCCGCGGGCAAGTCCGCCGAGCAGGGCTCGAAACTCACCCAGGTCGGCGCCGACCTGGGCTCGATCGACACCGCCATCGGCGCCACCAAGACCCGGGCCGGCCGGCTGACCGAGGAAGCCGCGCAGGCACAGCAGTCCAACACCGCCACGCAGGGCCGGATCTCCGCGACCGAGCAGGCCCTGGAGCGGACCGAACAGAAGACCGCCGAGATGACCGGCCAGAACCAGGCGGCCCGCGCCCGGCTGGCCGGACTGGCCGGCGGCCCCGCCGACCAGCGGGCCGGCGCGGACGACCTCGACGCTCAGGCCCGGACGCTGGACGAAGCGTCGGCACGGCTGGAACTGCGCGTGCACGCGGCGCAGCAGTCGTATGCCGACGGGCTGGCGTCGATGCCGGCGCGGGTGCCGCGCCAGAGCCGGCATCAGGTGCAGCGCGCCGGTTACGACGACCGGGCCCGCTTCGATCCGGCCGCGGCGGTCACCGGGGCCGTGCCGTCCTGGCTGAGCGGCGAAGAACCGCAGAGCGCCCACGCCCGCGCTGGGCACAAGGAGGCCGAAGACGCCCGCCGTCGGGCCGAACTCGCCGAGATCGACCGCGAGACCGGCGGCCACTTCGAGCGGCTGTCGGCCGCGGACAAGGCCGGGATCGCGCTGAAGATGACCGGCCGGCACCTGTTCTCCTCGGTGGGGGCGACGAACTTCCCGCGGTTCATCGGCAACATCGCGCGCGGGTTCATCGACCCGCGGATGTCGCTGATGGGCATCGTCCAGGGCTTCGGGATGATCGCCTCGGGCGGCGCGAACCTGTTCAGCGCCGCGCAGTGGGCGAAGGACCCGGTGGGCAACCTGCTCAAGTCCGCGGCCGACATCGCCACCGGCGTCACGATCGTGCTCGGCTCGATCGCGGGGCTCGCCACGGCGATCGCGATCATCCTGACCGCGGTCGCGATCGTCGGTTCGATCTTCTCCTTCGGCGCGGTCGGGGTGGCGCTGGCCCCGATCATCGCGTTCTGCGGCACGGTCGCGGCCACCGTCGGCCCGTGGGCCCTGGAGGCGGCGGCGATCGCGTTGACCCTGCACGGCCTGGTGTTCATCAAGAACCTCGTCGACGCGGCCACCGCCCAGACCGCCGGCGAGCTCCAGAACGAGTCCGACCAGATGACCGAGGACGCCACCAACGCCGGCAACATGGCGCTGCAGATCGGCATGGCCAAGGCGATGGAGGCGGGCGGAAAACTCCTCGGCGGCCGCGGAGGAAGTGGCGCCGGCGAGGGCGGGCCGGTTGCCGAGGGTGGGCCGGTCGCCGAGGGCGGGCCGGTCGCCGAGACCGGACCGGTCGCGGAGAGCGGGCCGGTCGCCGAGGGCGGCCCGGTCGCCGAAAGCGGCCCAGTTGCCGAAAGCGCGCCAGTCGCCGAAAGCGCGCCAGTCGCCGAAAGCGCGCCAGTCGCCGAAAGCAGCCCGGTCGCCGAAAGCGGACCCGCCGCCGAGTCCGCCCCGGCGCCCGAATCCACCGCGGCCCCCGAGCCGACCACCGCCGCGGAATCGGCGCCCGACTCCGCTCCGGCTCCGGCCGCTCCCGAACCCGTCGAGCTCCCCTCCGGTACCGCCGCGAACGACAACGCCATCCCGCAACCGGACCTGCCCGGCGGACCGGCGGCCAACGACAACGCCATCCCGCCGGCGGAAGCGAACGAACAGGTCCTCGCGGGCACCGGCACCGACGGCCCGGTCGACGCCGGCCCGAAACCGCCCGACCTCCGCGTGATCGAAGGCGGCGCCCCCTCCGACGCCCCACGAGCCATGGCCGGCGACAAGCCGGGTCCGGGAAGCGGCACCACACCTTCCACCAGCGGCACTACCACCGTCGAAGGGCCCGGCGCGGGCCGGACGTCGTCAGTCAGCGGACCTGCCGAAACTCCGTCTTCGCCGGCCGCTGAGCCGGCCACCGGGGAACCGGCGATCGAGGAGCCGGCGCGCGAACTGACCGAAGACGAAAAATGGGAACAGATGACCAAGGCACTGGAATCCGAGACTGAACCGGAGTCCGCGGTCGACGCTGACGCGGAGGCCGAAGGGGAACGGGACGTGGCGGCCGAGGCCGGCCGCCGAGAGCACGCAAAGCAGCGTCAGGCGCAGGCCAGGCAGGGCGATCCCGGTCGTCAGGTAGGACGACCGCAGGAGGTGATCGCCAACGGCGACAAGTTCATCGACAGCGACACCGGCAACACAGTTCACGTTCTCGGCGACCGCGTGGTGATCACGGGTCCCCACGGCGAGCCGGTCACCCAATTCACCAACCCCAGAGCCAACACCAGAGCGAGAATCGCCGAGGGCAGATGGGTGCCGAAGAACGACTGACTCCACGGCTCGGCTGGGCCGGTTCAGGAGACCAGCCGGGCGTCCGGCCGAAGGTCGCGCCGGCCGGTGCGGCCCGGCCCGATCCGCCGGGTGCCGGAATCTCGTTCGCCGATCTCGGAAAATCGCTTCCGGGCGGCCGGACGGCTGCGAAGATCCCGCTGTCTTCTGCACCGGATCCCGAAGAGGAATGCGCAATGAACAAAGTCGAAGAAATGGCGTGCACCCGGCTCCCGGGTCAGGACCCGAACGCCGTCGCGCTGGAAGTCCTGCCGCAGACCAGCCATCCGGTGCTGTGCGCCGCCGACGTCGCCGCGACCTTCCTCCGCGACGCCGCCGTCCTGGCGCGGGAATACGCGCGGCAGACCACGCCGCGCATTCTCGCCACGCACGACTTCGGCTTCGCGGCACGCCTTTCGGGCACGCCGTCGCACTCCGGCGCCGCGCTGTCCGGCGAAGCGATGTCCGTCGACGCGCTGACGGCGCTGCTCAGCTGACGGAACCGACCCGCACGATGTCGGTCGCGGGCGACCGCGGCGGGGCCACCCGCAGGTCGAGCCCGGTCACCTGGGCGACCACGCCGTCCAGCAGCGCGAAGGCTTCGGCGTAGCCGGGCAGCTCCGCCGCGTCGTACCAGGGCAGCAGGACGGCACCCGATCCGGTGATCCGCAGGTCACGGAGCCGGTCGTCCGGACTCGGCATGATCGACGGGGCCTTCGGGAAACCCGCGGTGCGCAGCGCGCCGGTGAGGTGGTCGAAGAACGCGGGCTCGACGCGGGCGGTCCAGGCCTCGGCGCCGTCGCGGCTGTGACGGGACAGCCGCAGCTCGCCGCCGGCCTCGACCTCGAGCGTCACCCGGCCGAACGGATCGGCCGGGTTGTGCTCGTTGCCCGCCTCGTACCACACGTGTGCCAATGCCTCTCCTCGGTCAGGGGACGGTCAGGTCGTGGCCACCGCTGGTGTCGCGGCCTTCGGTGGGCTCCATGACGAAGTTGACCTCGCCGAGGTGCCTGCCGTTGGCGGCGCACCGTTCGAAGGTGCCGTGCTGGGTGTCGACAGCGTAGAGCGTGCCGGTCGCGGTATCGCGGTACACGCTCCGGTTGTTGATCGAGCTCAGCCTGCTGTCGTAGGTCCAGCCGTTGCCCTCGGCCACCGTGCCCGCCGTCTGCTCGACGCGGGCGACCCGCTCGTTCGGCGACAGCCGGCGGATCTCCTCCTGGAACACGGCGTTGTCGAACGCGCCGGTGTCGACCGCGCCGCCGGTGCGGGCCTCCTCGATCCGGCCGAGCAGGTCGGCGGCCCGGCTTTCCAGCAGGACGCCCTGTTCGGACGCGGCCAGTGCGTTCATCCCGCCGCTGCGGGTCGCACTGTCCGGGGAGATGTCGAGGAAGACGTCCCGCTGCTCGCCGTAGGCCATCCGCAGCGCCCGCGCCTCGCCCTGGAACCGGGTGGCCAGCTCGGGATTGCGCCGCAGCATCGCTTCGACGGTCTTGATCCGCTGGTCGGCGGCGGCCAGCACCTCCGAATACCGCGTCGGCAGGCCTTCACCGCCCGCGGTCAGCGCGTCCGGGGCGGGGGCCACCTCACGCGGGCCCGGCGCCGGTGCGCCACCGGTGCCGCCCGCGGCGCGCGCGGCGTCGATGTCCGCGCCGAGCTGGTCGAGGTGCCGGTCCTGCAGGCGGGTCGCCGGGTCGGCCACCGGGTTTCCCGCGGCGTCGCGCACGGCGTTGCCGGCGGCGTCGCGCAACCAGAAGTCGCCCATCAGGCTGCCGTCCTGGTGCACCCCCGGCGCGGCCGCGGTGCCGCGGTTGACCGTCCGCGGGTCGACGTACTCGTCGAGGAAACCGAGCTGGTGCCCCAGTTCGTGCGCCAGCGTGGTCGGGTTGTCGCCGGCGAACCAGCGGCTCTGGTTGGTCGCGCCGGTGCCGGGTTCGACGGTCACGCTCAGGTGCGCGTCGGCGGGATCGGTGACGAACTCGACGGTCACGTGCAGCCGGTCGCCGTTGGGCAGGGTCTGGCCGTTGTTGTAGTGCTGGTCGACGCCGGCGTGCACGTTCTCCTGCAGCCGGGCCAGTTCGGCCGGGGTGACGCCCGGCCGGCCTTCGAGCCGGACCTTCATGGTCACCTCGGTGAGCCGGCCGCCCGGGCCGTAGTCGAACGAGCGGACCTCGAAGCCCTGCTGGACGCCGTAGCCGTACGGGCTGCCGTCCGGCTGGGTCCGCGGGGTGCCCGAGGCGTCCACCATCTGGTCGATCCGGGTGCCGCTCACGTCGGTGGACACCGCGGCTTCGCGTTGCTGGTTCTCGTAGAACGCGCGCAGCTCGGCCATGCTCTGCTCGTGCGCCGCGCCGCGGTCGACGCCGGTGGCCTGCTCGACCTGCTCCTGCATCGGCGTCCGCGAAGGCGCCTCGACCGGTTCGGCGACGGTCGGCTCGGTCAGCGGGGCGTCCGGGCCCGGCACCGGTTCGCGTTCCGGAACCGGGGGTGTGGTCTCGTGCCCGCCACCCGCCGCCGGGGTGGGTTCGGGTGCCGCGGCCGTCCGGGCCGAGGACGCGGCGTACTCCCCCGGCGTCACGTTGAGGGCCATCCCGGCGTCGACCATCGTGCCGCGGGCGCCTTCGGTGGCCGCGTGGATCCGGCCGCCGACCGCGTCGGACACCATGATCCCGCTGACCGCGGCGTTCAGGAGCAGGCCGCGGTCCCAGTGGTCGAAGGCGTGGTCCCAGCCGCGGCTGGTGCCGTCGGAGACGACGTTCTGCACGACGCCCATGCCGACGCCGACCACGACGTTCGCCACCTTGCTCGCGGCCTGCTGCGTCGCCGCCTCGGCGAACACGCTGCGGGCGACGCTGTTGAGGATCGTGCTGCCGGTGCGGGCGCCGATCGCGCCGCTGACGCCGGCGCCGAGCGCGCCGCCCGCCGCGCCGAACACCGCTCCGAAGAACATCTCCTTGCCGACCTCGGACCAGCTCCACGGGTGGTGGCCCGCGTACTTCCCGGTGCCCGCCGCGTAGTCGGTCGCGTTGGACGCCAGCGCGGACGCGGCCCCGGCGACCGCGCCGGCCAGGATCAGCGCGCCGATCCCGGTGCCGCAGATCGCGACGATCGCGATCGTCACCAGCAGGCCGACGACGAGTCCGGCGATGAAGCCCGGCGTCAGCGCGTCCCAGGCGTCGCGCAGCTGGGACAGCAGCCAGCCGTCCTCGACCCGGCTGCGGGCGCGCTCGGCGGCGTCGGTCATCCGGCTGTCGAGCGTGGTCAGCGGTTCGCCGGTGCGGGTGCGGGCTTCGGCGGCGTGCTGCTCCAGCCGGGTCCGCAGGTCGCGGACGGCCTGGGCGAAGCCCTGGTCCACCTCGGTCGCGGTGCGGAACACCGATTCGGCGGTGCCGTCGACGACCTGGTCGCCCTGGGCCACCGCCTCGCGCATCAGCGTGGTGAGCTGCCGGGACAGCCGTTCCTGCAGGCCCGCGGCCTGCCGCGCACCGCCCGCGCCGACCGAACCGGCCTGCGCGGCACCGGCCGTGCCCGCCTCGCCGATCGACTCGTGCACCTGCGCCGCGGCCCGGCTGAACTCGGCCGCGATCTGCCCGGACATCGCCCGCGCCTGCCCGGCCGACATCCCGTAGGCCTCGCGCAGCGTGCCGGCGAGCGTGTCACCGAGCTGCCGCGCGAACCGGCGCCGGACCGGCCGGCCGGT
>NZ_MUMI01000726.1 GCF_002155975.1 Amycolatopsis kentuckyensis | reverse complement strand
CGCCGGTCGGCGGGCGCCCTGGGGCGGGGTGGGTCAGCGCAGCCACGTGCGGTCGCCGACGACGGCGGCCCAGCGGCGGCCGAGTCCCCACGTGTTGCCCGCCGCGGCGGCGGCCAGGGCGATGAGGACGAGCGCGTAGACGATGTGGTAGTCGATGATCGGGTTGGTCGAGTGCGTCGCTTCACCGGTGCTGGTGCTCAGCGCGAACGGCCATTCGGCGGCCCACATCATGAGCATCATCAGCGAACCCGCGATCGCGCTCAGGCGCAGCCCGATCCCGGCGATGACGGCGATGCCGATCGCGGCGAGGCCGAGCATGAACAGCCAGTTGGCCCACCACGTGCCGGCCCAGGCGTGGAACATCGATTCGAACGGGCCGACGTGGACGCCGCTGAGGAAGCCCTTGGTCGGCGAGCCGCCGCTGATCCAGGCGCCCTTGGCCGGAGTGGCGTAGCCGAGGCCGAACAGCTTGTCCAGGAACGCCCACAGGAAGACGAATCCGGTGGCGATGCGCAGGACGGCCAGGGACTTCCCGGCGACGGTGGGGGCGGCGACGAAGTCGGGGACCGGTGCCGGCTCGGTGGTCCGCTGGACGGGAACCCGGCTCGTGGTGGTCTTCTTCGCATCCGGTCGGATGGACATGGGGAATCTCCGTTCTTTCGGTGTTGCCGTCAGTTTCGGCCGCTGCGGACGGAAGTTCTGGGGCCGAAGGTCCCCGGCCGGGAGGCCCTTGGGCGCCGGTTTCCGGGGACCACGCGGAATGGACCGAAGTCCCTCCGAACCGGGGCGGAAGCCTCGCGCCGGGAGCGGCTTCGGCCGCTTGAGTTCCCCGTGGTGAAAGGGGATTCCGATGAACGGCTCGGAACTGGTGGTCGGCGTCGACGGCTCGGCCGGCGCACTCGCGGCGGTCCGGTGGGCCGCGCGCGTGGCGCGGGAACGCGGGCGCGGACTGCGGTTGGTCCACGCGCTGCCGGACCTGCCCGGGCCGTACCCGCGCTCGGACCCGGTGTACGAGCAGCTGCTGGAAGCGGCCGCGGAGCAGGGCCGGACCATGCTCGCCGAGGCCCGCGCCGCGGCTTCGGACGTCGAGGCGAAGACGGTGTTGCGGCCCGAACGGCCGGCGGACGCCCTGGCGGCCGAGTCCGCCGACGCGGCGATGCTGGTGCTCGGCACGCCGGGTCTGCGGCCGCTGGGCCGGATCCTGCTCGGGTCGGTGACGGTGGCGCTGACCGCGCACGCGCACTGCCCGGTGGCGTTGGTCCGGCCGCACGCGGGTGAGGACGAACCGCCCGCCGAGGGACCGGTGGTGGTCGGCGTCGACGGCAGCCCGGCGAGCGAGGAGGCCATCGCGGTCGCGTTCGAGGAGGCGTCCTGGCGGGACGCCCGGCTGATCGCGGTGCACTGCCGCCGCGACGGCCGGTGGACCGCCGAGGAATACGGGGAAGAACTCCTCGCCCAGCGCCTGGCCGGCCGGCGGGAGAAGTACCCGGACGTGGTCGTCGACCGCGAGGTCGTCGCGGGGCGGCCGGCCGAGCGGCTGCTCGACTTCGCCGACCGGGCACAGCTGCTGGTCGTCGGCAGCCGCGGCCGGGGCGGGTTCGGCGGCCTGGCCCTCGGGTCGACGAGCCAGGCGCTGATGTCCTACGCGCTTTGCCCGGTGATCGTGGCCCGTGCGCGGGCGAAGTAGAGCACCGGCCGCCGAAGATCACCAGGCCGCTTCCGCCCGCGAAGTTCGGTGGTGGGGCACCGGAGGCAGGGGCTTCGGCCGCGCGGGCGGAGGACTTCCGGCCCTTTCGCCCGCTTCGGCGCCACCGCACAGTGGAACGGTGCCGAACACACGGAAACCGGCCGGACCACACCGCCGGATGCCGGCGCAGGACAGTCTCTGGCTGCGCCTGGACCGGCCTGAGAACCTGATGATCGTCACCTCGGTGCTCTGGACGCGGACGCCGGTGGATCCGGGGCGGCTGCGGTCGCTGGTGTCCGATCGCCTGCTCGCGCGGTACCCGGTGTACTGCCAGCGAGCCGTGCCGCACGGCCGCGGCCTTTCCTGGGAAACCGATCCCGGCTTCGACCTCGGCAACCACCTGGTCGTGCGCGACCTGCCGGCGCCCGCCGACCAGGCGGGCCTGGAGCGGTTCGTCGCCACCCGGCGTGGCGAACCACTTGACCCGGATCATCCATTGTGGACGATAGATCTGCTGCGGGGCTACCGGGGCGGCAGCGCGCTCGTGTGCCGCACCCACCACGCGATGGCCGACGGGATCCGCTTGACGCAGGTCCTTTTCAGCCTCCTGGACCCGGCCGAGGGCGAGACCGTCCCGCACGCGAAGGTCGGCGGCTCCGGGCCGCACCGGGAAGCCGGCGCCCAGCCCGTGGTCCGGCTGGGCGCCGGTGTGCTGCGGGCTCTCGGCGACACCGGCGCGAAGGTGCAGCGGCAAGCCGCCCGGGTGCATCCGGTGCTGGAGTCCGCGGTGGCGTTGCCGCTGCTGGGCGCGACGGTGGCGGTGGGCGCCACCGCGGCGGCCGCCGGGTTTCTGTCGGCGGCGCTGAGTGGCGGGCCCCGGCGGGTGGTCGACGTGGCCGCGGGGGCGGCGACGACCCTGTGGCACAGCGCGGCCGGTGCCGGCGAACTGCTCGGCCCGTCGACCGCCACCGGGCTGTGGGACGGGGAACCGGGCGTGGCCAAGACCGCGGTGTGGGGCGACCCGGTTCCGCTCGGCACCCTCGGCCGGATCGGGCACGACACCGGGACGACGATCAACGACGTCTGCACCGCGCTCGTCGCCGGCGCACTCGACCGGTACTTCGCCGCGCACGGAACCGCCCGGCCCGGCCCGTCCGACCTCGGCTGGCTGGTGCCGGTGAGCCTTTCGGCGTTCGACGACGAGCTCCCGGCCACCTTGGGCAACCACTTCTCCCTCGTGCTGGCCCGGCTGCCGCTGGGCCGCCGGACGTTCGCCGAGCGCCTCGCCGAGGTGCACCGGCGGGTCGCCCGGATCCGCGACTCGTTCGAGCCCGTGGTGACGTTCGGGGTGCAGGACGCGATCGCCCGGAGCCCGGCGGTCGTCGGCCGCCCGGTGAGCCGGTTCTTCGCCGGCAAGGCGGTCGGGGTGCTGACGAACGTGCCCGGCCCGCGGGCGCGCAGGACGCTGGCGGGCGCGGAGGTGGACGGGATCGTCGGCTGGGCACCCTGCAGCGGCCGCCAGGCGATCACCATCTGCATCTTCAGCTACGCCGGCGAGGTGCGGTTCGGCTTCGGCACCGACCGCGGGCTCATCCCGGACCCGGAGCTCCTGGTCGACGCACTGGCCGAGGAATTCGCCGCGGCGGCTCAGCCGGCCTGAGCCGCCGCGGCGGTGACGCGCCGGACGTGGGCGCGCGCATGGGCGGCCGCGTCGTCGAGGCTGGTGAACAGGTGGTCGCCGGTGCGGAGGGCACCGGTGGTGGTGAGCAGGTGCCGGTGGTGGTCCTGGATTCCCTTCAGCAGTACCGTGATTCCGCGGGCTTCGAGTTCTTCGACGGTCTCGCCCAGCGCTTTCGCGCCGGTGGCGTCGAGCAGGTGCAGCCTGGACAACCGCAGGATGACGACGAGGACGTCGTCCGCCGCGGCCGCGATCTCGGCCGCGACCCGTTCCGAAGCACCCCAGAACATGGCGCCTTCGAAGCGGAACACGGCGATGTGCTCGTCGCCGTCGGCGGCCGGGCCGGGCAGGGTGTCGAGCCGGGCGCGGGCGGCGCGGGCGAGGTGGCGCAGCGCGAAGAACGCGGCGGCCAGCAAACCGATCTCCACCGCGAGGATGAGGTCGGCCGCGACGGTGACGAGTGCGGTCACGGCGAAGGTGGCCGCGCTGGAGCGGCTGGCCCGGACGACTTCGCGGATCGTGGCGAGCGGCACCATGCGCAGGCTCGTGACCAGCAGGACACCGGCGAGGGCGGCGAGGGGGATCCGGGAGACGAGCCCGGTGGCGGCGTAGATCACCGCGAGGATCACCAGGGCGTGCGCGATGGCGGCGAGCCGCGTGCGCGCCCCGGAACGGACGTTGACCGCGGTGCGGGCGATCGCGCCGGTCGCGGGCATCCCGCCGAACAGGCCACTGGCGATCGAGGCCAGGCCTTGCCCGACGAGCTCGCGGTCCGGCCGGGTGGGCCCGACCGGCGGGCCGCCACGGGTCATCGTCGCGGCCACCCGGGCGGACAGCAGTGATTCGATGGCCGCCAGTGCGGCCACCGCGACGACCGCTCCGGTGAGGTCGTGGACCACGCCGAAGCTGAAGTGCGGCAGCGCGGGGGACAGGCTGCTCGGCAGGGTGCCGATGCGCGGCACGGGAGCGTGCGCGATCTCCGCGCCGGCGGTCGCCAGGGTCACCGCCACCAGCGACGCCGGGATTCCGCGGTGCAGCTTCGGCAGGACGAGCATGGTCACCACCACGACGGCGACCGTCGCCACCGTCCAGCCCGCCACGCCGCGTTCGGCCGCCGCGAGCGCGATTCCCGCGCCCGGCAACGGGTTCCGGCCCGCCGGGGCGGTCGTCCCGACGGCTGCGGGGATCTGCTGGAGGAAGATGATGCAGGCGATGCCGAGCGTGAAGCCTTCGACGACCGGCCAGGGCAGGTAACCGACCAGCCGGCCCAGCCGCGCCGCGCCCGCGGCGAGCACGACGACGCCGCCGAGGATCGAGACCAGTGCCACCGACGCCGTGCCGTGGGCCGCGACGATCGGTGCCAGGACGACGGCCATGGCTCCGGTCGGGCCGGACACCTGGACCGGTGAGCCGCCGAAGACCGCGGCCACGATCCCGGCCACCACGGCGGTGATGAGCCCGGCCGCCGCGCCGGCGCCCGAGCTGATGCCGAAGGCCAGCGCGAGGGGCAGGGCCACCACCCCGACGGTGACGCCGGCGAGGAGGTCCGCGCGCAGCACCGGCAGGCCCAGGTCGTAGTCGGCCCGGCCGGGGAGCAGCTCCCGGGCGGTCGCGAGGCGGCTCACGCCTTCGCCGCGATCGCGTCGAGGATGGCCTGCGGGCTGGCGCCGGGCAGCGGGGGCAGTTCCTGGGCGGTCCGGAGCCGGTCGGAGTCCGGGGTCAGGCTCGACAGCAGGAAGGCGCGGGCCACGACCAGGAGTTCGGCGACGAGAGGCTGGGCGAGCCAGTACTCGACGGCGTTGCCCGTGCGGGCCGAGGTGACGACCCCGCTGCGGCGCAGCACCGCGAGGTGCTGGGACAGGTGGGACGCTTCGCAGTCGGTCACTTCGAGCAGCCGGGTGACCGGCGTACCTTCGTCGCCGGCCGCGGCGAGCACCTCGAGCACCTGGATCCGGATCGGGTGGGCCAGGCACTTGAACAGATCGGCTTTGATCCGGTACAGCGGCTCGGTCGTGCGGGATCGGGCGGGCATCGGCACCTCCTGGATTGATGATTCTATCAATCCATCAACCCAGCAGCCCGGCGGGTGCCGCCCGCCCGTCAGCGGGCCGCGGCGAGCAGCGCCGGGAACTCCCGCTCGATCGCCTTGGCGAGCACGTCGGTGTCCGGAACCGCGTCCGCGTCGGACGTGATCCCGAACGTCACCTCACCGGCGTAGCTGAGCATCGCCACGCCGACCCGCACCCGGAGCGCGATGGGCACGTACGGGTGGATCCGCACGATCCGGCGGCCGAGCGCGGACAGCGGTTCGGCCGGGCCGCGCACGTTCGTCGTCACCGTGACGATGTTGCGCTGCGGCAGGTGCGCGGCCGCCCGGATCGCCCACGCGACCGGGGCGAACGGCTCGTGTGCCGCGGTGGCGGTGAGCAGCGCGCCGGCGTCGGCTTCCTTGGCGGCCTTGAGCGTGCCCAGCCGCCGGTGCACCCGGACCAGCCGCTGGGCCGGGTCGGTCAGGTCGACCGGCAGCAGCGGCAGCAGGAGCGAAACCTCGTTGCCGAGCGCGGTTCCGGTCCGCACGGACACCGGCACCAGCGACCGCACGCTGTCGGCGGCGGGCGGTTCGCCGCGCTGCAGCAGCAGTTCCCGGAACCCGCCGGTGACGGCGGCCAGCAGGACGTCGTTCACCGTGACGTCGAAGCCCCGGGCGATGGTTTTGACGTCGGCCAGCGGCACCGAAGCGGTCGCGTAGCGCCGGTCGCGCCCGAGCGGCCCGGTGAGCGCGGTCGGGGACACCGGCAGCAACGCCGACGTCAGCGCCGCCAGCCCCCGTGCCACGTCGCTGACGCGGCGGGCGAGCCGGTTCGGGTGCAGCATCTGGCGCGCGACGAGCCGCGCCTGGTGCCAGGGGGTGCGCAGCATCGAGCCGACCGCTGCCCACGCCAGTCCGGCGGCGCCGGGATCGGCCGCCTCCGCGACGGGACGCGTCCCGGCCGGAGCGTCGCCGAAGAGGACGGTCTGCAGCCGGGTCGCCGCGAGACCGTCGGCCAGGGCGTGGTGCACCTTCGTCAGGATCGCCCAGCGCCCGTCGGTGAGTCCTTCGATCACCCAGAACTCCCACAGAGGCCGGTCGCGCTCGAGCCGCTCGCCCATCAGCAGGGCCACCAGGTCGTTCAGCGCCGACTCGTCGTGCGGCGCCGGGAGCGCGACCCGCCCGAAGTGCGCGGGCGGATCGAACGCCGGATCGTCGACCCAGGCCGGCGGACCGAGGTCGAACGGCACCGTACGCACTTTCTGCCGGTAGCGCGGGATCCCGGCCAGCCGCGCGAGCACGGCGGCGGTGAACTCGTCCTGATCCGGGGCCGGCCCCTCGGCGATCGCGACCGAGGCGATGGCCAGCGACGAGCTGGGGTCCTCGTCTTCGATCTCGAGGAAGGCCGCGTCGAGCGGGCTGAGCCGGTCCATGACGTCCTCTCGGTGGGAGCGGCCCACGTCACTTCGTTCGCGTCAGCGCGTCGCGGCGCTGTTCGTATTCCTCCTGGTCGATCTCGCCGCGGGCGAACCGCTCGTCGAGGATGCGCCGGGCGGTGCCGCCCGGTTCCGGCTGCGGTCCCCGGCGCGCGAGGACGACGACGAGGGCGACCAGCGTGGCGAGCACGAGCGCCAGCAGCACGAGCATGCCGACGCCGCCGAACCAGCCCATGGCTCCGGAGTGGTACCAGTACGGCATGACCGGCTCCTTCCTAGCGTGCCTGGAAGTGCTTCGGGGGAGCTTCGAGCGGCTGCAGCACGTCGGCGAGGTCCCGGCGCGGGGTGGCGGGCAGCGGGTCGGCGTTGGCGGGGGCCCAGCCGATGCGCAGCACCATCTGGGGGAACGAGCCGCCGGTGACCCGTTCGGTCACGGTGTCGCGGACGTCGGACAGCTCCAGCGGCTCGGTCAGCGGGCACGACGACAGGCCGGACGCGGTGGCGGTCAGCAGGGCGGCGCTGGTCGCCTCGCCGGCGCGCAGCCGGGACATCCGGTCGTCGGAGGCGGTGCTCAGCACCAGCAGGAGGGTCTCGTCGTCCTCGGCCTTGGCGTCCGGTGGCTGGGAGAGCAGCGGGTCGGCGAACGGGCGGGTCCGCAGCGCACCAGGGGTGTCGTCGGGTGCCGGGGTGTTGCGGGCCGGGACGCCGTCGGGCGAGACGTGCCGTCCGCTCCAGGCGGCCAGTTCGGTGCGGTAGGCCGGGTCGGCTTGGTGCCGTTCCCAAGCCTCCTCGACGGCGGTCGCCAGGTGGTAGCGGGCGGCGTTCTCGGCGACCTGCAGCACGGTGCCTTCCAGCGCCGCGGCCTTCGCCATGGCTTCGACGTGCGCCCGGGGCACGATCCACGAGCTGTACCGGCGCCGGTCGGTGCGGCGCCGGGGGATCGCGGCGGCCATCGCGACCTCGTCCTGGGACGGCTCGTGCCGGTGCAGGGTGATCGCCGCGAGGTGGTCCGGCTCGTCCGGGTTGGGCAGGCGGTGCACCTCGGCGGTCCAGCCGAGTGCGGCGAACGCGATCCGGATGTGGTGCAGGGCCGCGCCGCAGCCGAGGACCAGATCGCGGCCGTCCGGGTCGGTTTCGCGCAGCTGCCGGCCGGGGTCGGCGTAGAGGTGCAGGGTGCTGTGGCCGAGCCGCCAGTTCCACGGCTGGGAGTTGTGCACCGACGGGGCGCGGACCGCCATGGCGACCGCGGTCTTCACGGTGAAGTCGTCCGGGAATGCTCGGTCCATCATCGGCCTGCCTCGTGGTCGGGGGTGCTGCCGGTGCCACCCTCGCACCGCGCGGCGGGTCGCCGGGAGGGCCGGAATGCCTCCGGTCCGGGGACTTTCGGTGCCCGGGCAGCAGGGACACCGCCGCCCGCAGGATCGACTCCCGCGGTGTCCCGGGGGTGTGCGGGAGCAGGCCGCCGGCCATCGGCTGCGCCGCAATGGTTTCCGGTACGGCGGAGCCCGGCGAAAGGCGTTGAGGCCCCGGTCGGGCGTGCGGCACCGCGGTGACGAAAGTCCCTCCGATCGGGGTCGAACGACGCCATCGCGCCGCGGTCGCGGGGCCGTACGGTCGGCGCGTGGGGGAGGCCGGTCCGCCCGGGGCCGGTGCACGTTTCGAGGCGATGGAAGGTGATTCCCCTGCTGACCGGTATCGACCGTGACCACGGCCTGCGGTGCGGGCTGACCGGCTACCTGGCCGCGGTGAGCGCCGCGGCCGGCGTCGGCGAGGAGTCCTGCACCGTGGACCTCGGCACCCCCGTGTCGGGCTACATCGCCCTGGACGTGCGGCTGCGCAGCCACCCGGGCCGGGACATGGCCCTGCTGTGGGACGAGCACCACGGGTGGTCGTTCGCCATGGAGACCCATTCCGGCGAGGACCTGCTGGTGCTCGCCTACCTCGGCGGTGACCTCGTGCCGGCGCCCTCCCGCGTCTTCCGGTTCGTGGCCGGCCTGCGCGCCACGGGTGGCCCGATCGCCGCGCCCGTTCCGCCGGACCTGCGTGGCGACCCGGGCGAACTGGTCGCCCGGTTGCTGCGCCATCGCCGCGACGAGTGGGCGGCGGGCCCCCCGTTCCTGCGCCGGGCAGGCTGATCCGGATGTCCATTGTGGAGGGAAGGCCCTGGACGGCGGCCGAGACCGAGGTGCTGGTCCGGTCGATGACGCGCGCGCCGTCGGTGCACAACACCCAGCCGTGGCTGCTGGAAGTCGGGCCGGCCGAGCTGCGGGTGCGCGAACGCGCGGAACGGCCCTTGCCGCACCACGACCCGCGCGGCCGTGACCGCGCCGCGTCCTGCGGTGCCGCGGTGGCCAACCTCGAGCTCGCCGTCCGCACCCTCGGCCGGGCCGCGGAGATCGAGTTCCTGCCCGACGCGCGCGAGCCGGACCTGGTGGCCCGGATCGCCGTCGGCGCCGAGGCCGCACCCACCCACGAAGAACTCCGCCGCTACGGGGCGATCGCCCGCCGGGCGAGCCACCGGGCGCCGTTCGAAGGGGTGGCCGTGCCCGCACCGGTGGTGCACAAGCTCGTCGACGCGGGCGGGGCGCCGGGCGTCGAAGCGCGTCCCGTCCGGCCCGGCCGGGAGGCCGCCGTGGTCGCCCGGCTGCTGCACTACGCCGCGGAGCACTTCCGGGCCGACAGCGGCTACCAGCGCGAGCTGTCCCTCTGGACGATCCGGGACGAACGTGCCCACCGGCACGGGGTCGGTCTCCCCGCCGGCCGGGTGCCGGCCGGCTCGGTGCCGTGGGCGGGCCTGGTCCGGCGCGCCACCGAGGTCCCGGACACGCCGGAACTCGAGCGCCGGCTCGCCGACGAGACGCTGCTGGTCTTCGTCACCGCGGACGACGCCCGGGCCGACCACGTCCGCGCCGGCTACGCGCTGGAGCGGGCCTGGCTCGCCGCGGTCGACCTCGGGCTCGCGGCCGCGGTGCTGACGCAGCCACTGCACCTGGAGCCGGTGCGCTCCGCGCTGTGCGAAGACCTCGAGCTCACCGGCTTCCCGCAGGCGCTCCTGCGCATCGGCTATGCCGCGGAAGCCGACCCGCCTTCGCCTCGCCGGGCGGCCCAGGAGGTGCTCCGCGGCGGCCCGGACACCGCTGTCCGCCCACCCGCCGCCACGTCCGGGCCGCCGGGCAGATGATGTCGGCGTGGCCGGGCGACGAAGAACAGCGCGGCGGCACGGCCGACCTCGGCAGCTCGGCCACGCTGCCGCCGCCGGGCGTGGCGCTCAGCGAGAAGGCAGGAGCGATGGCCACGATGACGCGGATCGGCCGGCTGCGGCGCACACTCTTGCCGGGACGCGACACGGTGGCCCGTCCGTCGGACCGGCTCCAGGCGGCCCTGCTGCGGTCCGTCCTGGTGCTGTCGTCCGTCGCGGCGGCGGTCGCGGTCCTGTTCGGCATCGGCCTCTACACGGACGAGGCGGCCCGCTCCGGCGAACAGCTCGCTTCGCGCTACACCTCGACGGCTGTCCTGCTGGCCGACGGGCCCGCTCCCGGCCTGCCCGGGCGAGACGGGATCCCGGGCCAGGCCGGCCCGGCGGCGGCGCGTTGGACGACGCGCGAGGGTGAGTGGCGCACCGGCGTGGTGGACGCCCCGTCGGGAACGGTCGTGGGCAACGAGGTGCCGGTCTGGCTGGACGCCGCGGGTGCCCCGGTTGAGCGTCCCCTCACCCCGGCGTCGGCCCTCATCGACTCGGCGGTGCCGGCGGTGGGCTTGTGGGCTGGTGTGGTGTTCCTCCTGTGGCTGGCCTACCGCGGTGCCGTGCTGGTGCTGAACCGCTTCCGCGAACAGCAGCGGCTCGGCCGCGCGTGAACCCCAGGTCCTGTACCGGGAGTTCCGCCCGGGCAGCCGGTCGAGCCTCGCGTACACCTCCGCCACGGCCGCCGCCACGGCGTCTCCTGCGCCGGCGCCCGGTCACGCGCTCCGGTCGATGCCCGCCACCAGCGGCTCCGGCCGGACGTTGTGCGGGTAGGGCCAGCCGCGCTGGGTCAGGTAGACGACGAGGTCGACGGTGTTGCTGGCGACGTCGATCTGCGAAATCCGGTGGTTTTCCACCTTGAGGACAATGGTTTCCACCGATGTCCCCTCACGGCCGGTCGGAATTACGTCGAAGAACGGCTCGTCGTGTTTCCAGTGCAGCGTGAAGACGATGAAACCGCGACCGTTTCCCGCCGCGTCGAGGGCCAGGTGCTCGTCGACCAGGTCGATCCGCTTGCCCAGCCGGACGAACCACTTGGCCCACTCCTTCAGGGCCCCCAGGCCGACCTGCCCGAACTTGGCCGGGCTGTTGATCAGCACGTCGTCGGCGATGATGGCGTCCCAGCGGTCGAACTCGACGAGCTGCAGGCCGTTGTACAGTTCTCTGGTCAGCGTGGTTTCCGAAAGCACGTGCACTCCTGTGGAAAGTGGTCGTTTACCCACCCGAGAATGGCATTGCCCGGCCGCCGTTTTCTCGTTTCCGACGGTCTCCGCGGCCGATCGAGCACCCTCGGAGTAGAAAGCGCTCGCCGTCGCTCACTACCGTGCGGACATGGTCGAGTTCTCCCTGCGGGTCAACGGATCCGAATCACGGCTGGACGTCCCGCCGGAGGTGAGCCTGCTCGACGCGCTGCGCGAGCACCTCGGCCTGACCGGCACGAAAGCCGGCTGCGACCAGGGCGCGTGCGGTGCGTGCACGGTCCTCGCCGACGGCGAACGGATCAATTCCTGCCTCGCGCTCGCCGTCCAGTACGCCGGGCGGGAGATCACCACCATCGAGGGCGTCGAGCACCCGCTGCAGGCCGCGTTCGTCCGCCACGACGGGCTGCAGTGCGGCTACTGCACCCCCGGGCAGATCTGCTCGGCGATCGGGATGCTGGCCGAGCACAAGGACGGCGTGCCGAGCGCGGTCACTCCTCCGGCGGGTGGCGGCGAGCTGTCCGAAGCCGAGATCCGCGAGCGGATGAGCGGCAACCTGTGCCGGTGCGGTGCCTACAACGGCATCGTCGCGGCGATCCGGGAGGCCGCGGAATGAAGTCCTTCTCCTACGTCAGCGCGCCGGACACGGCCACCGCGCTGGCCGCGATCGCGGACGGCGCCCACGCGAAGTTCCTCGCCGGCGGCACGAACCTGGTCGACCTCATGCGGGAGCGGATCGAGCAGCCGGACACCGTCGTCGACATCGGCAGGCTGCCGATCACCGGCGTCGAGGAGCGGCCCGGTGGCGGGCTGCGCATCGGCGCGCTCACGCGCAACACCGCCCTCGCCGCCGATCCGCTGGTGCGGACGCGCTACCCGGTGCTGGCGGAGGCGGTCCTCAACGGCGCGTCCGCGCAGCTGCGGAACGTGGCCACCGTCGGCGGCAACCTGCTGCAGCGCACCCGCTGCCTGTACTTCCACGACCGGGCCGCCGCGTGCAACCGGCGCGTGCCCGGCAGCGGCTGCGATGCCATCGGCGGGCTGTCCCGCGGCAGCGCGGTGCTCGGCGTGAGCGACCGGTGCATCGCGGCCCACCCGTCGGACATGGCGGTCGCGCTCGTGCTGCTCGACGCGGTCGCCGAGGTGCAGAGCACCCGCGGGGTGCGGCGGATCCCGGTGGCCGGCTTCCACCGCCTGCCCGGCGACACCCCGCACGTGGAAACGACGCTGGCGGCGGACGAACTGGTCACGGCCGTCGAGCTGCCGCGGCTGCCGGTCGCGGCGCACTCGCGCTACCGCAAGGTCCGCGACCGGGCGTCGGCCGGGCCCGCGCTCGTGTCGGTCGCCGCGGCGCTGCGCGTCGACGACGGGATCGTCACCGAGGTCCGGCTCGCGCTGGGCGGTGTGGGCACGAAGCCCTGGCGCGCCACCGAAGCCGAGCGCGTGCTGGCCGGCGAGCCGGTCACCGAAGCGTCGTTCCGGCGGGCGGCCGACGCCGAACTGGCGCCGGCGACCACGACCGGGCACAACGCGTTCAAGGTGGAGCTCGCGCGGCGCTTGATCACCGCGACGCTGCGGGACCTGGCCGCCGAAGGGAACCCGGCATGACCGCGATCGGTGCTCCGCTCGACCGTCGGGACGGCGGCGCCAAGACGACCGGTACGGCCCGGTACGCCGCCGAGTACGCCTACCCCGGCCTCGCGCACGCCGCCCTCGTCCACGCGACCGTGGCCCGGGGCCGGATCACCACGCTGGACACCGCCGAGGCGCGCGCGGTGCCCGGCGTGCTCGCCGTGCTGACGCACCTGGACTCCCCGCCGCTGAACCCGCCGCCCGCGCTGAGCCCGACCGACTTCGACTCGATGTTCACCGGCACCTTCGTCACGCCGCTGGGCGGCGACGAGGTGCACTGGGACGGCCAGCCGATCGCGGTCGTCGTCGCCGAGACGCCCGAGGCCGCGCGGGAAGCGGCCGCGCTCGTCCACGCCGGCTACGCCGTCACCGAGTCCATAGTGGACTTCGCGGCCGCCGCGCCGCACGCGGTGCCGCAGCCGGACAACCCGATGATGCCCAGCCAGGCGGTGAAGGGCGACGCGGAGGCCGCGCTGGCGGCCGCCCCCGTCCGCGTGGACCTGCGCTTCACCACCCCGCAGTACCAGCACAACGCGATCGAGCCGCACGCCACCACCGCGGTGTGGGACGGCGACCGGCTGACCGTCCACGAGGGCACGCAGTCGATCGGCTGGTTCCGCACGCACCTCGCGGTCAGCTTCGGCATCCCCCGGGAGGACGTCCGGGTGCTCTCGCCGTTCACCGGCGGCGCCTTCGGCGGCAAGGGCTCGGTCTGGCCCGGCACGATCCTCGCCGCGCTGGCCGCGCGCGCGACCGGGCGGCCGGTCCGGCTGGCGCTCACCCGGGAAGGCGTCTACCGCACGGTCGGCGGCCGGACACCGTCGATCCAGCGGGTCGCCCTCGGCGCGACCACGAGCGGCACCCTGACCGCGCTGGTGCACACCAGCGTCAGCCGCACGGGCCGGGTCGGCGGCCTGCCGGAGCAGATCACCGAGCAGAGCCGGCACCTCTACGCCGCCGAGCACATCCGGCTCGGCCAGCACCTGGTCCAGCTGGACCTGCTGGCCAACACCTTCATGCGCGCCCCCGGCGAGGCGATCGGCACGTTCGCCCTGGAATCGGCGGTCGACCAGCTCGCCGGCGAGCTCGGGCTGGACCCGGTGGAACTGCGGCTGCGCAACGAGCCCGCGGTGAGCCCGGTGGACGGGCGGCCGTTCGCCCACCGGCGGCTGCGCGAGGTGTACGCCCGCGGCGCGGCGCGGTTCGGCTGGCACGAGCGGGCGTCCCGGCCGGGGGCGACGCGGGACGGGCGCTGGCTCGTCGGCACCGGCGTCGCGACGGCCTACCACCCGTCGTGGCAGTTCCCGGCGAACGTGACCGTGCGGCTCTCGGCGGACGGGACCGCGCTGGTCCGCTGCGGGTTCCAGGAGATGGGCATGGGCGGGGCGACCGCGCAGGCCCAGATCGCGGCGGACGCGCTCGGCGTCGGAGTCGACGCCGTCCGGGTGGAGTACGGCGACTCGGCGCTGCCCACGGCGCCGGGGGCCAACGTGTCGATCCAGACCGCGAGCATCGCCGCCGCGGTGCTCGAAGCGGCCGAAGAGCTGAAGCGGTCGTTGCGCACGCTGGCCGGGAAGACCGGCGGCACCGGCTTCGCCGAGATCCTGACCCGGGCGGGCCTGCCCGGCATCGAGGCCGCCTCGGGCTCGGACGCCGACTGGCCACAGCGGTTCGGCGCGCTGCTGGGCCGGGACATGCAGCAGGTGCGGGCCGCCACGGGCGCGCACTTCTGCGAGGTGCGCGTCGACCGGGAGACCGGTGAGGTCCGGGTGTCGCGGTGGACCGGCGTCTTCGACATCGGCACGGTCGTCAACCCGAAGACGGCGGCGAGCCAGGTGCGCGGCGGGATCGTGATGGGTCTCGGCATGGCGCTGTCGGAGCAGACGCTCGTCGACCCGCGCACCGGGCGGATCGTGAACCCCGGCCTGGCCGAGTACCACGTCCCCGGGCATGCCGACGTCCCGCCGATCGACGTCTCCTTCCTCGGCGAGCCGGACCCGACCATGCCGCTGGGGATCCGCGGCGCGGGCGAGGTGGGGATCACCGGGGTGGCCGCCGCCGTCGCGAACGCCGTCCACCACGCCACCGGCCGGCGGGTCCTCGACCTGCCGATCACGCCGGACAAGCTGCTGTGACCGGCTCCGCCGACGCGCGCCTGCGGGCCGGGCTGGCGGCCGATCGGCCGCTGCTGCACGACCACGCCCGCCTGCGGGCGCTGCTGGAACGCAGCGCGGTGACCGATCCGAGCCTGTTCTTCCTGCTGTTCCTGCACCACTGCATGGCCATCGGCGCCGCGCTGGACCAGGGCGCGGCCGAGGAGGACGTCGCCGAGCTCGTCTCGGGCCGCCGGATCGGTGCCGCGCTGCTGGCCGAGCTCGGCCACGCCAACAGCAACTCCCGGACGCACACCGAGGCGGTGTTCGACCCGGCCGCCCGCGAGTTCGTGCTCTCCACGCCGGTGCCCGGTGCGGCGAAGTACCCGGCGACCGTCGGCCCGGCCGGGTTCGCGCCGCTCGCCGTCGTCAGCGCGCGGTTGCTGACCGGCGGTGAAGACCAAGGCACCGCGCTGTTCCTGGTTCCCCTGCGCGACGAGCACGGCCCCTGCCCGGGCGTCACGATCGAGCCGCGGCCGCCGACGGCGTTGCTGCCGCTGGACTACGCGACCGTCCGGTTCGACCGGGTCCGGGTGCCCTACCGGCGGTGGCTGCGCGACGGCGCCTCGATCGACGCCGACGGCGGGTTCCACGACCCGCTGGGCGACTCCGCCGCCCGGGGACGGCGGACGATGAGCATGGGCCGCTTCGGCTGGGGTGCGATCACGGCCGGCCTCGCGGCCGCGGCCCGCGCGAGCGCCGCGCTCGCCCTCGACCGCGCGGTCCACCGCCGGACCCTCGACCGCCTGGCCGGTGAAGTGCCGGCGATCGCCCACCTGACCCAGCAGCGCCTGGTGTTCGGGGCACTCGCCGCGGCGCTGGCGGCGACGGCGCTCGCGCGGCGGGAGACCGGCCGCTACTGGTCCTTCGGCGCCCCCGCGAACGCCCACCGGGAACTGGGGCTGACCAAGGTGGCGGTCACGGCGCTCGCCGGCGACGCGGTGGACCGCGCCCGGTCGGCCGGCGGCACCGCGGGGTTCTTCTCGGAGCACCGGCTGATCGGCTACCAGGGCTTGACCTGGGCGTTCCGGTCCGCCGGCGGCGACAACCGGCTGATCCTGCTGGACGCGGCGTGGACGATGGCCGCGGGCCAGGACTACGCGCCGCCCGCGGACACCCCGGACGCCGACGAGTGGGTGCGGCTCTTCCGCGCCCGGGAACGGCTGCTGCACACCGAGCTCACCACCGGGCTGGACGGCTCGTTCGCCACCTGGAACGCCCGGACCGAACTGGCCCTGCGGTTCGCCGAGGCGCACGCGGCCCGCCGGACGGCGGAGATCTTGGCCGAGCTGGGGGCGCTGCCGTCCGGATTGTACGAGCTGCACTGCGCCGAGCAGGCCGACGCCCACGGCGGCTGGTACCTCGCCCACGGGCTGCTCACCGCCGGCCAGGTGCTCGGTCTCCCGGAGCGGATCAACGGAATCTGCCGTCGCCTGCTCCGCCACGCCGACGCCCTGCCGGGCCTGCTGGAAGATCCCCTGGCCGCGTGACCGGTCCCGCCCGGGCGAGCGGGACCGTTCCGGGGGCTCAGCGGACGACCGCCTCCACGACCGACACCGCGAACCCGGTGTCGACGACCCGGGTCAGCTCCAGGCCCGCTTCGGCCAGCAGCGCCCGGAACTGCTCTTCGGTCCGCTCCCGGCCGGGCAGGATCGACATCACCATGATGTCGAACAGCTTGCCGAGGTGCGGCTCGTTGCGCGGCGGGATCACCGTGTCCAGCACGATGATCCGCCCGCCGGGCGACAGCGCGCGGCGGCAGTTGCGCAGGATGCGGACGCACTGCTCGTCGTTCCAGTCGTGGATGATGTGCTTGAGCAGGTACACGTCGGCCGGCGGGCACGCCTCGAAGAAGTCCCCGGTGATCAGCTCCCAGCGGCCGTCGTCGCCGAGCTCGCCCAGCCGGTGGCCCGCCACCACGTGGTCGCCGAGGTCGAACAGCACACCCTTCAGGCTCGGGTCCGCGCGCAGGGCCTCCAGCAGCAGCCCGCCGTAGCCGCCGCCGACGTCGACGACCGTCGCGCCCGGCGGGAACGTGAGGTTGCGGACGATGGACGCGTTCTCGGAGTCGGACTTCGACTGCATGCCCGAGTAGAACGTCCCGGGCGACTCGACGTCCCGGAAGTAGTCGAAGAACGTCGTGCCGAAGACCTGGTCGAAGGACGCGTCACCGTGCCGCACGCTGTGCGCGAGTTCGCCGTGCGAGTTCCAGAACGTCTTGTCGGTGAACGTCAGCACCGCGGAGCGGAGCGAGCCCGGCACGTCCGTGCGCAGCAGCTCGGCCTCGGGCGTCAGCTCGAACCGGCCCGCCTCGTCCTCGCGGAACACGCCGCGCATGGCCAGCGCCCGCAGGACGCGGTGGAGGTTCTCGGCGTGGACGCCGGTGGCCCGCGCCAGCTCGGCGACCGTCTTCGGGCCGTCGGCCAGGTGGTCGGCGACCCCGACGTCGGCCGCGGCGCGCAGGGCGGCCGAGTAGACGTACCCGAGCGTCTCCTCGAACAGCCGGATGCCGGCCTTTTCGGTGTCGGAGAGTCGTGCCGGACCGTTGCTGTCCACGGGATCACCTTCCGCGCCGGAGAAAACGTGAAGCCCGAAGTCTTTCGCCCGCTACGGGGAACGGGCGTCTTCCGCCGTGCGCTCCCCGTCGAGCTCCGGGCGGCGGACCTCGCGGCCCGGCCGGGGTCACCGCGGGTGACGGACGTAGGGTTTCAGCCGCTCGGCCAGCGACGTGCGGGTCGCGGCGGTCACCGGGCCGGGACTCTCCTGGCCGGTGTGGGTGCCGGCGACGGCGTCGGCGACGAAGCGCGCGACGGTACCGGGGGACGGCACGAGGTCGTCGCCGTGGCGCGCGATGAGAACCGGATCCTCGGCGGGGTCGGTTTCCACCGCGAGCGACCACCCGCGCAGTTCGCTCCAGACCAGCATGACGTCGTGGTCGGGCCGGTCGGGCCACCGCCGGGGCAGGCCGAGGTAGGCGGTGGCCGTGTCGCTGATCTCCACCGTGGTGCTCTCGTCCGGGACACCGACCGCGGCCGCGACCGCACGCACGTATTCGCCCAGGCCGCGTTCGAGGGTCCGGGCGTCGGGTTCGGGGTGCTCCATACCCGCCACGCTAAACGGCCACCGGCCGCCGTGCCGTCCGGCGCCCGGAGCGGAAGTGATCGGGTCCGTGCGGCAGCGCGGCCGAACACGCCGACCTCGGAGGTCCCTGGCAGAACTGGCCCTTCGCGCACTCGGCGCAGTCGTCGTGTACTGTCAGTGGTGTCCGAGAGCATTTCGCGCGTGGGTGTTCGAGCCCGCGCCGTCCTCGGCCCCAGTCCGGCCGGTCTCCACGGCCGGAGACGGGAGCGCCGACATGCCGTCGGGCCCGAATACCTCCTCCGCGCAACCGGCCGCCGAACCACGTCTGCGGCTGAAACCGGTGGCACCCGCCACCGGACACGTCGACGGCGCCTGGTGGCCCCGGACCGCCGACCTGGCCGCCGACCTGCCCGCGCTGCTCACGGCGCTGGTCACCCGGCTGGGCCGAATCGACCGGGTCACCTACCACCTCGGCGATTGGCCGGCTGCCCCCCGGCGCGTCACCTTCGACGACGGCGTCGTCCGGCTCGAAGGATTCCGGTCGCAGCCGCCCGGCAGCTTGACGGTGATCGGCTGGAACCGGCACCGGACGACCCTGCTGGTCGTTCCCCCGGCCACCAGCCCCGAGGTCGCCGAGCACGCTCTCACGACCGCCGCCGAGCCGGGCAACACCGACGACAGCGCACAGCTGCTCGCGGCCACCGCCGCCGGGGGCGCGCGCACCCCCAGCGCCGCGGCGCTGCACTCCTGAACCACGCCGCCCACCCGCGGCGTCCACGAGAGGATCCCCCGATCACTACTTCCACATTGGACAGTTCGCTGTTCAGCCACCCCCTCGCCGAGCAGTCCCGGCCCGGAGCGCTCACCACGTCCCAGGACCACCGGTACGGGAGCCTGTTCCTCCAGCCGGTGTACACCCCGGCGCCGCCCACCGGCGGCGGGACACGACCCGGCCCGGGGAGCACGTGGGCACCCGACCCCTCCGGCCGGGCGTGACGCGGATGGTCCACGCGCCGGTCGTCGAAGAAGCCGGCGGCGCCGGGACGGGGACCGGGGTCGCGTGTGCGACGTGCCCGCACGCCCAGGAATCGCATGATTCGATCGCACGCCGGTTCTGCACGGCCACCGTGGCGGGTGGGTTCAACCGCCAATGCGTCTGCGTCGGCGACACCACGAGCCTCTGAAGGAAAAACCATGACTGCCGATATCGCTTTCGCGTCCCGCTACGAACTGCGGGTCAAGCTGGTGCGCGATGTTCTCAAGGAGAACACGAAGTTGTCCGACAAGGAGATCCAGGCGTTGGCTGTGCAGCTGCTGCACACCATGGACTCGATCCCCGAACGAATGCGGTGAACAAGCGCCGTGCGCCCGGCCTCTCGATGCCGGGCGCTGCGGCCTGCCGGATTCACGCCGCGTCCATGACGGTCCGCTTCAGCACCGCGTGAACCGGTGCAGGGCGTCGAGCGCGGCCGGGGCGAGGGTGTCCGGGCGGTCGGCGTCGTGCAGCAGGTGGTCCACTCCGGACAGTCGCACCCGGCCCGGTCTGCCGGTGTGCGCGCCGCGGAGGGCCGCGGTCAAGGCATCCGTGGTGGCGCAGGGGACTTGACTGTCGTTCGTGCCGCAGGTGAGCAGTACCCTGGTTCCCGGTCGCAGGGCCGCGGCGGTTTCCGGCGGGTGGACGGCGTCGTCGCTCTCCACGAACCGGCCGCTCGGCCCCTGGAAGGCCTCGAAGAGCTGGGCGAGCGCGGGTGGCAGGCCGGTGGGGTCGAACGGCCGGTGTGCGCGCAGGGCGGTGACGGCGGCGTCGATCGCCGCGTCGACCGCACGCTGTTGCTCCGCGGTCAACTGGCCCTGCCGGGTCGCCTCGGCGACCTGGGCATGCAGTTGCAGCGCGACCAGGTCCAGCAGGCGGATCGCCTGCGGTTGCAGCAGTGCCAGGCCGGCCGGGCGCGGGTGGACGGTGCCGCCGAGCAGGAGCGCGGTCATCGCGCCCTCGCTGTGCCCGACGACCATCAGCGCCTGCGGGTCGGCCACCCGCTGAGCGCGCAACACCTCGTAGGCGGCCGCGGCCTGCCGGACGAACGCCGGGTAGTCGAGTGCTTCGGGGTGGTCGCGGTAGGCGCCGAGCCCGGTGCGGCCGGTGCCGTACTTGTCGAACCGCAGCGTGGCGACCCGCTCGCCGTCGAGCGCGGCGGCCAGCTGCGCCAGGGTGTCCGGGGACGCGTGGGGTGGTTGGTTGCCGTCGCGGTCGGTGGGCCCGCTGCCGGGCAGCAGCAGGGCTGCGCGCAGCCGTTGCCCGGCGCGGTGTGCGGGAACGTGCAGGGTGCCGTACGTCGCCGTCCCGTCGACGGTGAAGACGACTTCGCGGTCGGTGGCGGGGACGAGGCCGGGCGTCGCCTCGGCCGGGGTGGCGGTCACGACGGCCAGCGACATCACGACCGTGACGAGGTGCGAGAAAATCGGCTTGCCTCTTTCAGCGGAGGGCGTTCTCGACCAGCGTGACGGTCTCGCGCGGGTCGTCGACTTGGAGGACCAGGCGGGCGTAGCGCTCGTCGGCGAGTTCGATCACCACGGCCTTCGACGAATCCTTGACGTCCCAGAAGACCTTTTCGCCGTCGAGGTGGAAGGTGCCCGCCGTGATCACGCCGGGAACGTGGGCCCCCGGGGCGCGGATCCCCTTGGGATCGGTGGCGATGCCGGGGTCCGCGGTCGCGCCGCGGACGTTGGCCAGCGGGATGGTCAGGCTGCTCTTGAAGGCCCAGAGCTTGTCGAGACCTTCGATCACGACCACGAGGTCGTCGCCGTCGATGTGGACCAGTGCCATGTCGGTTTCCTTGTCAGTCGAGCGAATCGAAACGTCGGATCAGCGCGGCGCCGACCCCGTCGGGGTTGCCGCGCAGGAGGATGCCCAGCGCGGCAGCGGTGAGGGCGGCGGCCAGGGCGGCGGAAATGCTCAGTGCGTCGGCGATCGCCTGGTCGATGGCGGCCAGCGCCGCGGCGACCTCGGCGGCCACCTCTTCATCGGCCGGTGCCCGTTCGACCGCCGCGAGCAGCAGCAGGCCGAGGTCGGCCGACGTGATGACCTGGAGCGCGCTCGCGGCATCCGGTGCCGCGGCGAGCGCATCGGCCAGCGGGCGGACATCGTCGGCGAGGTGGCGGCGCAGCGCGACCAGGTAGAGCCCGCGCTTGCTGCCGAACGTCTTGTACAGGCTGTTGCGGTGCACGCCGAGGTGGGTGACGAGATCGTCGACGGACACCCCGTCGTAAGCCCGGCTGCCGAACAACCCCACGGCGGCGCGCACCACTTCGTCCTCGTCGAACGTCCTCTGCCTGCCCATGTGCCGACCCTAGCTTTTTGGGGAACGATCAGTCAAGAACGATCGTTCCTCAATTGGTGGTCCTGCGGCACCGGAGCTTTCCGGTCAGTCCGATCCGGCGAGGGGAAGCTCGACGCGGACGCGGGCACCTTCGCCGTCCGCCGGGGGAGAACTTGACCGCGTTGTCCAGCAGGTTGAGCACGGTCCGCTCCAGGGCCAGCAGGTCGACGTTGGTCCGCAGGCTGGTCAGCGGTGTGCGCAGCTCGTGGGCGGCGTCGGCGACCAGATCACGCTGCCGACGTCGCGACTCCTGCAGGGCGGCGAGCATCGCGGTGAACGCGCGGCCCAGCCGGCCGACCTCGTCGTCGCTGGAGAGCGGGGCCGGGAGGTGCTCGGTGCGGGCGATCTCCTCGGCGGTCGCGGTCAACCGCGTCACCGGCGCGACCGCGCCGCGTCAGCAGCAGGCTCGCCACGGCGGCCAGCACGCCGCCCAGAAGGGACACCACCACCAGCTTGTCGCGGAGCCGGGTGAGGGTGTCCTCGATGTCGGCCAGGCTCCGGCTCACCACCAGCACGTTCCCGGCCCGGAGCAGCTGGAGGTCTTCGCGGAACCGCTGTACTCCCTAGTCTGGAGACGCCGGCGGCGAGCTGAAGTTCGTCCTGAGCAGTGCGGGCGGAGCCTCGGCGTCGTTCCCCGCCGCCGGTCGATCCGGCGGCCTACGCCGGCTCGACGCGGCCCGCTACGCAGGTTCCGTCCCCCGATGGCCGGCGCTCAGACCCGGTACGACTGCCGTGCCTGACCGCTCGTTGCGGAGTCCGCGCGCCGCAGGCTCACCGGCCGTCAGCACGTGCAGCCCGCCGGCGGCAGCTGCGCCGGGCCGGTCAGGCCGTGGAGGACGAGGTTCGTCACGGTGTCGGCGACGTGGTCGTCGTCGGGCAGCGCGTGGTTGAGGCCGGCGAGCAGCACTCCCACGGCCGCCGCCACCAGGTCGGGGTTGCCGGCCGGTGGCTCGCCGCGGTCGGGCCGGCTTTCCAAGTGCTTGCGCAGCGGGGCCGTCCAGGCGGCCAGCTCGTCCCGCAGCCGTCCGGAGGCCGGCGCGGCGGCGATCGCCGACTGCAGCAGCGCGATGGCGGTGGGCCGGTGGGCGCGGAGCGCCGTCCAGCAGGCCGTGATGTGCTCGCGGATCGCGTCCTCACTCGCCGGGCCGCGTCCGGCCGACTCGGTGAGTTCGCTGCGCAGCACGGCGAGGAGCTGTTCCTTGTCCGTGAAGTGGTTGTAGAAGGAACCCACGGCGCGGCCGGCCGCGGCGGCGATGTCGGTGATCTTGGTGTCGAGGTAGCCGCGTTCGGCGAACAGGCGCTTCGCCGCGGCGAGGAGGTCCGCCCGGGTCCCGCTCGCGTGGTCCGCCCGCTTGCCCATCAGCCCGTGAGGTGGGGGAGGAGGTGGCCCGTGGATTCCCGGAGCTGTTCTCGCACGGTGCCGAGGTCCACGCCGACGAGGGCGTGACCGCGCTTGCGCCAGCGACCGGCGATCATGACCGCTTCGATGTCGGCGGCGCTCGCGTGCAGCGCGGCCGCGACCGGATTCGGTGCCGGGCCGTCGATGACGACGAGGTCGGCCTGCATGCCCGCTTCGAGCCGGCCGACGCGGTCGGCGAGGCCGAGCGCCCGGGCGCCTTCGACGGTGGCCCAGGCCAGGGCCTGTTTGGCGGTGATCGTTGCGGTGAGGGAGAAGGAGCCGGTGTTCCGCCGGTGGTGGTCGTGGTCGTGGCCGCGCTGGTGCGCCAGGGCGATGCGGGCGGCGGAGAGGACGTCGGCGGGGGTGACGGCGTCGGTGTCGGTGCCCAGTGAAGGTGCGGCGCCGAGCCGGAGCAGGTGCCCGGTGACGGGGAAGCCGTGGCCCTGGCCGAGTTCGTTCTCGGGCGTGCTGGTGAGGGTTGCGCCCGCGTCGACCAAGGTCTTGAGCCAGTCTTCGGTGAGCCCGGCGCCGTGCACGACGTTGGTGGCGGGGCTCAGCAGCCCGGCGTCCCGCACCGCGGCCCAGCCCGGCCCCGGCTCGCCGCCGCTCTGGTGCATCGACACCACGAGGCCGCGTTCGGCGGCGGCGCGGAAGTCGGCGACCGCGGTGTCCGGAGTGGACAGTTGCGGGCCGCGGACGGCCATGCCGATGCCGAGCAACGGGCCGCGGGGCAGCCGGTCGACCTCGCTGACGGGGTGGGCCGCGTCGGGCGCGGAGTACGGGGTGCCGTGCAGGAACACCCCGCGGACGCCGGACGCGCGGAGCCCGTCGACGGCGGCGTCGGTGTGCTCCGGGGTGGGCGTGTTGTGGCACCAGTCGCCCACGGTGGTGGTGCCGCGGTCGAGCTGGCCCAGCGCACCGGCGAGGGTGCCGATCCACATGTCCTCGGGGCGGTAGTGGCGGGCCACGGCGCCGTGCATGCGGCCGAGGTAGTCCGCCAGCGTCCAGTCGGTGCCCACGCCCCGCAGGGCGGCCTGCCAGGTGTGCAGGTGGGCGTTGACCAGGCCGGGCAGGACGATCCGGCCGGTGACGTCGACGATCCGCGCGCCGGTTTCGTCGAGTCCGTCACCGACGGCGGTGATGGTGTCGCCGTCGATCAGGACGTCGGCGCGTTCGGCGTCGGGCCGGTGCGGTGCCATGGTGATCACGCGTGCGCCGCGCAGCAGGACGCGGTTCATGCGGCCGCCTCCGGGGTCATGGTCCGGGCGGCGGTGCGGGTCGAGCCGAGGAAGTCGTGGGTGGCGATGTGGCCGAGGTAGCCGTCGGGGCGCACGAGCAGCAGGGTGTCGCCCTCGACCCCGTAGCTCCGGCGGAATCCGGGCCGGTCGCCGGCCGTGATCCGGCAGAGCGGCGCTCCCGTGGCCGGCCAGTCGAGTTCGTCGCTCGCTGCCGCGGCCTCGGGACCGTACGCGACCAGGGTGAAGTGCGGTCCCCGGTAGGTGTCGAACAGGCGCGAGCCGGCCACTTCGGCGTCCGGCGCCCGGTCGCCGGCCTGCAGCGTCGTCGTGCGGTCGCCGCCGGCCGGCGCGAGCGGGCCGCCGCGGTAGGTCAGGGACAGCTGCTGCTCGTCCTTGCCGCGGCGCAGGCTCGCCGGGTCGAGCTTGGCGATGCCTTCGTACTTCTTCGTCGACAGGCCGAGGACTCCCGCGGCGATCGGCAGGCGTTCGGCTTCGTAGCTGTCCAGCAGCCGCGCGTCGGCTCCGGCGAGGACCTGGGCGAGCTTCCAGCCGAGGTTGTAGGCGTCCTGGATGCCGGTGTTGAGGCCCTGCGCACCGGCCGGGGTGTGCACGTGGGCGGCGTCGCCGGCGAGGAAGACCCGGCCGCGGCGGTAGGCCTCCGCCAGGCGGATGTTGGGCCGGAACACCGACCGCCACCGGACGTCGCGCACCTCGATGCGCCGGTTGCGGGTGTGGGCCCGGATCCGCCGGGTGATGGCGTCTTCGCCCTCGGGTGCCACTTCGCCGGGGGCCAGCCGGATCATCCACTGGAACAGGTCGGTGTGCGGCAGCGGGCAGGCGCCCGCGAACCGGCCCCGCACCCCGGGCCAGACGTGCCAGCGGTCGCGGGACAGGCCGGCGGTGACGGCGTCGACGATCAGCATCCGGTCCTGCTCGTCGGTCTCGCCGAGGAAGCCGAGGCCGAGGTGCTTGCGGACGGCGCTCGAACCGCCGTCCGCGCCCACGAGGTAGCGGGCGGTGATCCGTTCGGTGCCGCTGTCGCCGGTCACCGTGGCGGTGACCGACGTGCCGTCCTGGGTGAACCCGAGCAGCTCCCGGCCGTGTTCGACCTTGCCGCCCAGCTGTTCGAGCCGGTCGTGCAGCACGCTGTCGGTGCGGTACTGGGGCATCAGCCGGGTGTTCGGGTACGGGACGTCGGCGGTGCGTTGCCGGTTGCGGAACATCCGCCACGGGGCGGTGACCGGGCCCAGGTGGATACCGAGGCGGGGGTAGTCGCTGCTGCCGGCGAGGACGTCGTCGATCGCGCCGAGGTCGTCGAAGACCTCCAGGGTGCGCGGCTGGATGCCTTTGGCGCGGGAGCCTTCGAAGGAGTGTGGCGCTTTGTCGACGATGCGGACGGCCAGGCCGCGGCGGGCCAGGTCGATCGCGAGGGTGGTGCCGGCCGGGCCGGCGCCGGCGATCAGGACGTCGAGGGTTTCGTTCATGGTTCGAGCCGATCGGGGTGGGAAGCGGTGAACGACGCGAGCAGGTCGCCGACGTCGCGAGGCCGTTCGAAGGGGGCCATGTGACCGCATTCGGTGATGACGTGGGTCTGCCGCGGGCGCAGCAGCTCGACGACGGTGTCGAGGTGGGTGATCGGGGTGACCTGGTCGTCGTCGCCCCACACCAGCAGGGCCGGGAGGCCCAGTTCGCCCGTGCGGCGGAAGAGTTCCTGCCGTGCGTGGAGCGGGAAGTCCTGCAGGGTCCGGAAGAACGCGTGGAGCGAACCTTCGAACCGGTAGGCGTCGCGCACCATGGCGACCAGTTCGGCGGAGCGGCCGGGATCGCGGACGTTGTGCCCGAGGTGGTCTTCCAGGAGCTTGCGGCCGAAGCGCCGGGCGACGAATCCCGCGACGACGTCGTTGCGCAGCAACCGCTGCGGCAGCGGACGTTCGGTGAGGCCGGCCGGGCCGACGACGGTGAGCGTGCGCACGGCTTCGGGGTGCCGGCTGGTGTAGGCCATCGCGACCAGGGCACCCATCGAGGTGCCGACCACGTGCCGCGGCGGCGTGAGGTCCAGCGCCGCGGTCAGCTCGGCCAGCTGCCGGACGAACAACGCCTCGTCGTAGCGGCCCTGGACGCGGTCGGAATACCCGCGGCCGTAGGCGCTGTAGGCCAGGGTGCGCAGGCCGTGGGCGTGCAACCGGGCGGCGAGCGCGTCCCAGTAGAACAGCGGGATCGTGATGCCGCCGACCAGCACGGCGAGTTCGCCGTCGGCGGGGCCGGCCAGCTCGTAGTGCGTCACCCCGTCGGACAACGGGACGAAACTGCCCCGCAGCGAGCGCCGCGTCGCCGCGTCGAGCCGGCGGTCCTCATCGGACGCGACGAAGTACTTCATCGCCGTTCCCCTTTCCCGGCCAGGAATTCCGCGATCGCCGCGGCCACCCAGTCCGGGTCTTCTTCCGGCAGCAGGTGCCCGCCGTCGGCGTGGACGAGCTCCCGGGCGCCGGGGATGTCGCGGGCGAAGTGCTGCCCGTCGACGGCGGCGCTGCGCAGGACCAGCGTCGGGACGGCGATCTTCGGGATTTCCGCGCTGCGGTCGGGCTGGTCGGTGTTGGCGAAGTCGACGAACGCCGACCGGTTGCCCGGCAGGCCGGTCAGCGCGTGCACCCGGTCGACCATCGTGTCGTCCACGATCGCCGAGTTCGCGCCGACGGCTTCCCGCAGCCCGCGTTCGGTCGCGCCGCGGGGGAGCCAGCGCCGCAGCAGCGGGCGCAGCAACGGGTTCCGGGCCAGCCGCAACCCGGCGGGCAGCGTCTTCCCCGGATAGCCGGTGGCGTTGACCAGGACCAGCCGGTCCACCCGCTCCGGCGCGTCCAGGGCCAGGTTCCACGCGATGTTGCCGCCGAGGGAGTTCCCGGCCACCGCGAACCGCGGTACCTGCAACGCGGTCATGAAGCGGGCGACCGTCGCCGCATACGTGCCCACGCGGTAGTCGCGGTCGGGGCGCGGTCCGGTCCGCCCGAAGCCGGGCAGGTCCGGGCGGATCACGTCGGAGGACGCCGACAACAGGGCCGCCACCCGCTCGAAGCCCTCCATCGACGACCCGCTGCCGTGCAGCAGCACGAGCGCCGGGCCCTGACCTGCGCGTTCGTAGTGGATGCGCAGGCCGTCCACGGTCACGAACCGGGTTTTGCCGTTGGTCTTCATAATGGCAACAGTGTTGCCGTTATTGCCGGGGGTGTCAACCGGCCGTCATACTCGTGGGTGTGACCAGCTCCTCGTTGCCCGCCGCGTCCGCCCGGCGCTCCCGTGGCCGTCCCGCTGTCCCGCTGGACCGGATCCTCGCCACGGCGTTGCAGCTGGTGGACGAAGAAGGCGCCGAGGCGCTGTCCATGCGGAGCCTCGCCCAGCGGCTGGAATCCGGCACGGCCACGCTCTACCGCCACTTCGGCAACCGGGCGACCCTGATCACCCACGTCATCGACCGCGTCTTCGGCGAGGTCGACCTCGACGCCCGGGCCCTGGCGGCACTGAGCTGGGACCAGGCCTGCCAGGCCGTCGCGCAGGCGATGTTCGGCGCGCTGGGCCGGCACCGCGGGATCGCGCCGCTGCTGATCGAGCAGACCCCGACCGGACCGAACGCGATGGCGCTGCGGGAACGCTGCCTGGCTGTCCTGCTCGACGGCGGGCTGCCGCCGGGCCTCGCGGCGCGCGCCTACGCGACCCTGGCGCGTTACGTCCTCGGGTTCGCCATCCAGCTGGCCGGAGCCGGGAACGACGCCGAGCGAGAGCGGGTGTCGACGCGCTTCCACGAGCTGTCGTCCGCCGACTACCCGGCCACCCGCGCGGTCGCGGACTCGCTGCCGGTACCCCTGGAGGACGAGTTCGCCTTCGGCCTGGAACTGATCGTCAGCGGATTGCGCCGGCTGCACGACCGCTGAGGTTCACCGGCGGACCGCGCAAGCGAGGGTTGATTTCGCCGCGGCGGGGTACCGCCGGAGAGCGGACGTCTTCAGCAGCGAGGACGGAGAGCCTGAAAGGGTTGATTCGTCATGCCCGAGTCGCGCAGCGACCCGACCCCGGCGCCGCTGTTGTGGTCGATGGACCTGCGCGGGACGGCCGCGCCGGCGCTGGTCGAGATCCGTCGCTGGGCCTCGCGGGCCCTGGCCGGGGTCGATGACGCCCACCTGGGGGATGTGCTGCTGGTGGCCACCGAGCTGGTGACCAACGCCTACGATCACGGCCGCGGCCCG
>NZ_MUMI01000725.1 GCF_002155975.1 Amycolatopsis kentuckyensis | reverse complement strand
CGGGACGCCCGCCCGGGCGGCCGTCTGCGTCGTGCCCGCGCCGCCGTGGTGGACCACCGCCGCCAGCCGGCCGAACAGGCGCTGGTGGTTGACGTCGCCGATGGCGAAGCAGCCGTCCACGGCCAGGTCGGCCCAGCCGCGGGAGACGAGCACCCGGTACCCGCGGGCGCGGCTCACCTCGACCGACCAGCGGGCGATGTCCGGTGCCGGGCTGATGCTGCCGAAGCCGACGTAGACCGGCGGCGGGCCCGCCTCCAGGAACGCCGTCAGCTCGGGCGGCAGCGGCCGCTCGTCCGGCACCGTCCACGCGCCGGTCCGGACCACGTCGAGGTCCGGGCCGGCCGGCCCCAGCACCGGGTCCGCCGCCAGCCACGGCCGGTCCGAGTAGACGTGGTCGCGGACGTTGGCCACCGGGGGCAGGCCGAGCGCGGCCCGGTGGGCGTCGAGCGGCTCGCGGAACTGCGCGTTCACCCGCTGGGCGTCCAGTTCCCACAGCGCCGCGTTGGCCAGCCCCGGCGGCTCCGGCCAGCCCGGCCGCGGCGGGGGCGCGTGGTGCCGCGACGGCAGGTTGACCGCCGCATAGGTCACGTAGACGTAGCGGATGCCCATGGCTTCGGCCACCGACCGCGCGGCGACCTGCGCCAGGCCGGCCGCGACCAGCGCGTCGCAGCCCTCGGCCGCCGCGGGGAGGACGTCGAACTGCGTCTCCAGCAGCTCGGTGCGGTACCGGGTCAGCTCCGCCGGGGTCGGGGGAGCCGTCGCGCGCATCAACGCCCGCACCGGCGGCCCGACCGGCACCCGCTCGATCCCGAGACCGGCCAGCCGGTCCGTGAACTCCTCGTCCGGCGGGGTGCACATCCGCACGTCCGCGCCGAGTGCCCGGAGCTCGACCGCGAGGGCCACCAGCGGTTCGACGTCGCCCCGCGTCCCGTACGTGGCCAGCAGCACCCGCGTCACCGCGGTGTCCCGGCGTAGAAGCCGACCGGCATCGTGACGTCGGCGCTGGCCGCCCCGCACTCCAGCATCCACAGCGCCGCGGCCGGCCCCAGCTCCCGGCCCAGTGCCCCGAGCGCGGCCGGGTCCGGTGCCACCGCGCGCGCCTGTTCCACGCCACGCTCGAACGCGGCCGGGTCCCAGCCGTCCGGGTCGCCGTCACCGAGGGAACGCGCGCCGGCGGCCAGGGCCGCGACCGGCAGCGGGCCGGGCACGCCGAGCAGGCCGTGGGTGCGTTCGCCCACCAGGACACCCATCCAGTGCGAGCTCTCCGGCGTGGGCCGGGGACCGGTCCACCGGGGCCGCCCGTCCATGTCCGGGAGTTTCGCCGGTGCGCCGGACACCGCCCAGCGGCCCGCCCACTCGACGGCCAGCCCGGGCGCGCTGCGCGTCGCGGGGTTGTGGAACCGGGCCATGTCCCACCGGTTGCCCACCGCGACCGCGGCCAGGTCGCGGTGCGGCCAGACCCGCGCTTCCCACCAGAAGCCCCACGGGAACGCCGCGGTGTGCCCCCACCACCAGTCCCCGCCCAGCTCCGGATCGGCGAGTTCGAGGGTCAGGCCGGAATACGAGCGGACGCCGTGCGGGCTCGGGCGCTCGACCCGCGGGGTCACCATGGCCGCGAGCGACTCCGGCCCGACCAGCCCGCGGTCGCCCCGGGCGGTGCGCAGCAGGGATTGCAGCAGCCGCGCGAAATCCGCGGCGCTGGTGTGCATCCCGACACCCGGGTAGGCCGCGGTGCGCAGGGGCGGGCTCGGCAGGCACCAGTCGCCGAAGGCGGCGTACCCGGTGGCGCCACCGGTGTTCCCCGTGCCGTCGTCGATGCTCGTGCCCGCCATCCCGGCCGCCGCGAACACTTCCCGGCCGACGCGGGCCCCGTACGGCTCGCCGGCCAGGTGCTCGACCACACCGCCGAGCACCCCGACGCCGAAGCTGGAGTACGAATAGGACTCCGGGGCCGTCACCAGCGGCCGCACCCCGCCGTACTCGACGGCGCGGCCGGTCTCGTGCCGGCGCCGGACGTAGTCGAGGATCGGCTCGGCCGCCGCCGTGGGCGCGACCGCGGTGACGATGTCACTGGTGTAGCCACCCTGGTGGGCGGCCAGCATGGCGGTGGTGGCGGGCGCCGCGGCCCGGCCGCGCAGTCCCGCGGGCAGCACCTGGTCGACCGGCGTGTCCAGCCCGGCCATGCCCGCCTCGGCGAGCTGCAGGAAGGCCAGGCCGGTGACGGGTTTGGTGAGCGAGCCGGCCGGCGCGACGGTCTCGGCGGTCATCGGCGTGCGCGCGGCCAGGTCCGCGAACCCGGTCGCGGCCGTCCGCAGGTCGTCGCTCGTCGCCACCGCGACGGCGACGCCGGGCGTGCCGGTGACCGCGGCCAGCCGGGGCAGGACGGTGTCCAGCGCCGCCATCACGTCGTCGAGCATGCTCATCCCTCGGTGGTGTTGTAGTTGACGATCCGTGCCACCATGAGGGCGCGCGCCCCGGCCAGCGGGCTGTCCGCGTCCCGCCGGGCCACGTCCGGCAACCGGTGGGCCTGGTCCTCGGTGACCGCCACCATGCCCCAGAGCGCGTTGAAGCCCGCGGGGTCGGCCGGCTTTTCCGCGGCGGCCTCGACGGTCACGAGGCCGTTCCCGCCGGCCACCGCCAGCGCGCCCATCTGCCGCAGCACGCCGGGATCCCGCTCTTCGGCGGCCACCACGCTCCAGCCCGCCACGTCCGTCTGCCGCAGCGCGGCGAGCAGGCTGTCCACGCCGCTGACGACGATGTCGGGCAGGACGAGCGCCACCGGTCCCCGCGTCAGCGGCAGGGCGCACCGGATCGCCCCGTCGAGTCCCGGCTCGGCCACGTCGTCCTGGTAGACGAAGACCAGCTGGAAGGTCCCGGCGTAGCGCGCCAGGTACTGCACCGTGTCCAGCTTGTGCGGGCCGATCACGACGACCACGCGCACGCTGAGCCCGCTCTTCACCAGCGCCACCACGGCTTCCAGGCTGCGGTCCAGCACGGTGACCCCGGGCGCCAGGCAGTGCAGTTCCTTCGGGTACGGCGCTCCGAACCGCGTTCCCAGCCCGGCGCAGGGCAGGATGACCGAAACGTCGGGGGCGTTCACCGCAGCCGCACCTCCAACGCGACCCGGTGCCGGGCGCGCGGCAGCGGCACCCACGCCGCCTCACCCACCGGTTCGACGTCCGGAAAGCGCTCGAACAAGCTCCGCAACGCGACCTCCGCCTCCAGCTTCGCCAGCGCCACGCCGAGGCAGAAGTGCGGGCCCCAGCCGAATCCGACGTTTCCCTCGCGGCCACCGTGCTCGGCCTGCCACCGCACGTCCGCGGTGTGCGGGTGGGCGAACTGCGCCGGGTCGCGGTTGGCGGCGCCGAGAACCGCCTGCACCGCGTCCCCCGCCTTGATCCGCACGCCACCGACCTCCAGGTCCGTTGCCGCGTAACGCAACCGGGCCAACTGGACCGGGCCGTCCGTGCGGACCAGCTCGCGCACCGCCGCCGGCCACAGCTCCGGCTCGCGGCGCAGCAGCTCCCGCTGGGCGGGGTCGCGCATCAGCGCGAGCGCCGCGTTGGCCAGCATGTTCGCCATCGTCTCGTGCCCGGCGAGCACCAGGAACACGACCAGGGCCACCGCGTCGACGTCGGTCAGGTCGTCCCGGGCGACGACCTCGCTGAGCAGGTCCTCCCGCGGCTCGGCGCGGCGGCGGTCCACCAGGGTGTGGCAGTAGGCGAACATTTCGCTCAGCGTCGGCGTGATCCGCGCCGGGTCGCCGTCGACGAGGACCTTGCCCCAGCGCCACCAGTCCGCCCAGTCGGTTTCGGGCACCCCGACCAGTTCGCACACCACCGCCATGGCCAGCGGGTAGGCGTACTCGTCGAGCAGGTTCGCCGTCTCGCCGAGTCCGTCGAGCAGCTCGTCGACGATCTGCTGCACCCGCGGGCGCAGCGCGGCGACCCGCGAAGCGCTGAACGCGTGGCTGATGCTGCGCCGCAGCCGCGTGTGCTCGGCGCCGTCGAGGCTCAGCAGGCTCGCGCGCAGGTAGGGCAGGTGCTCGCGCGGCGTGCCCAGCGCGAGGAACGTCTCCTCCTGGGTCTGCGCCCCCTGGCCCGGCAGACCGGCCGGGTCGTTGCGCACGGCCGGGTCGGACAGCACGGCGCGGACCTCGGCGCTGCCGGTGACCAGCCAGCCCTCCTCGCCGTTCGGCAACCGGGCGCGGCAGACCGGCGCCGCGGCGAGGATGCGGTCGTAGCCGCACACGGGGTCGTCGAGGACCGCCGGATAGCGGACGTCCACCACGGGTTCGGACGGCATCGGGCTCCCGGTCATCCTTTGAGCGGGCCGCCGTTGATGGCGACGCGGTGGCCGAAGCGGGTGTACGGGTAGTAGTCGTAGGTCGCGTGGTGCTGGACGCAGCGGTTGTCCCAGAACACCAGCGTGTTCGGCTCCCACCGCACCCGGCAGGCGAGCATCGGCCGGTTCGGCACGACCGAGAACAGCAGGTCGAGCACCGCCTGGCTTTCGTCGGCCGACAGCTGCGGGATGCGCGAGGTGTAGGCCGGGTTGACGTACAGCAGCGGCCGGTCGGTTTCCGGGTGCCGCACGACGACCGGGTGCTCGCTGACCGGCGGCTCGTAGCCCTCCGGGATCTTGTGGCCGCGGAAGGCGTGCGCGCCGTCGTGGATCGCGGTCAGCCCGGTCAGCAGCTCCTTCAGCTTCGGCGACAGCATGTCGTAGGCGAGGTGCATGTTCGCGAAGAGCGTGTCGCCGCCGCTGCCCGGCTCGGGCATGCGCGTGATGTGGAGCATCGAGCCCAGCGACGGCTCTTCGTCGGCGGTGCCGTCGGCGTGCCAGCCGTTGCCGAAGACGGTGGCCGACTCCGGCGCGGTCGCGACCTCGAGGATGTACGGGTCGCCGTGCTCGGGTGGCGGGTTGACCGGACGCAGCTCACCGAAGGCCGCCGCGAGCCGCTTGTGGTCCTCGACCGAGATGTCCTGGTCGCGGAACACCAGCACGTGGTGGTCCAGGAAGGCCGTCTTCAGCTCGGTGAGCTGCTCGTCGGTCAGCTCCCGCGTCAGGTCGAGGCCGGTGACCTCGGCGCCGATGACCGGGGTCAGGCCCCGCACCTCCAGGGTCCGGTGGTCGCGCGCCGGCCGCGTCGTGATCCGCTTGACGGCGTCGAGTTCGTACTGCTCCATGGTTTCCTTTCCTCCGGTGGGTCTCACCGTTCGATGGCGGCGGCCACCGCGGCGACGTGCGGGGCGCGCACGACGCCGTAGTGGGTGGCGGGCAGTTCGTGCCAGCGGCTCGGCTCGGGCAGGAGTTCCCGCCAGCCGTCGCGATCGGCCACCGGCAGGCCGGGCTCGGGTTCGGTGGCGAGCCAGACGTGGCTGGGCGTCGCGGCGAGGCGGGGCAGCGCGTGCCCGGCCATGCTGCGCAGGTTGGCCCGGGTGGCGCGGGCGAGCTTGCGCGCGTGCTCGCCGGCGGTGCCGCCGAGTTCGCGCTCGAACACCGCCTCCAGTTGCGTGTCGTCGTAGTCGGCGGCACTCGCGCCGGGCGGCGGCGGGTCGATGAGGTGCAGTGCCCGCACCGGCTGCCCGGCCGCCTCGGCCTCGGCGGCCATGCCGGTCGCGACCCAGGCGCCGAACGACCACCCGGCCAGCTGTTTCCTGCGGCCGGGGAAACGTTTTTCGAGGGCCTCGTGGTAGCGGCGGGCCCGGTCCGGGATGGACCACCCCGGTGGTTCCGGGCGGCTCAGCGCGGGGTCGGCGATCACGCAGACGCCGAGGCCGGCCGGCAGGGCATCGACGAGCGGGCGGTAGGCGTGGACGTCGCCCCCGACGGGGTGCACGAGGCAGACGACCTCCTGGGTCGTCCCTTCGCGCCAGACCTGGACGACGACTTCGCCGGCGTCGGCGGCTCGGCCCAGCTTGGCCAGCAACGCCGACATCGTGACTTCCGGGCCCAGCCAGGCCAGATCGAGATCGACGCCGTACAGGCGTTTCACCGACTCGATGACGTCCAGCAGCGTGAGGGAGTCGGCGCCGAGGTCGTAGAGCGGGACGTCCGGGTCGAGCTCGGCGACGCCCAGGAGAGCGCGGACTTCCTCGGTCAGGTCCGCTGCGGCGGGTTCCGCCGCCGGTGTGGTGCCGCGCTCGCGTTCGTGGAAGCTGCGGGCGGTGTCGAGGCCGGTCGTGGCCACCAGGACCTGCGGGAGGCCGGTCGCCAGCGCGCGGGCGAAGGTGCGCCGGCCTTCGTCGTCGCCGAGACCGACGGCCAAGTGGGCCTGGTGCCGGGCATCGGTTTCCAGGGCCGTGACGGCCATCCCGCTGGCCCGCCAGACGTCCCAGGCGATGGCGAGGCGGGCGGTCGGGCCGTCGCGGTGGGCGAGCGCGTCGAGGAACCCGTTGGCGGCGGCGTAGTCGAGCTGGCCGGTACCGCCGAACTGAGCGGACAACGACGAGCAGTAGACGGCGAAGGCCGGCCGGTCGCGTTCGATGAGCTGTTCCACGAGGAGGGCGCCGGCGAGCTTGACGTCCTGCGTGCCTTCGCCGCGGGTGGCGATCAGGCGGCCGTCGGGAACTCCGGCGGCGTGCACGATGCCCGTCAGGGGGCCTTCGATCGCGTCCGCGGTGATCTTCGTGAGGTCGGCGGCGAGGAGGTCGACGCGGTCGGCCCACGGTTCGAGCGCCTCGGGCAGGAAGGGGTGGCGCGCGAGCAGGACGACCCGGCCGGTGGTGCGGGTGAGCAGTTCTTCGGCGACCGCGGTGCCGATGCCGCCGGTGCCGCCGAGGACGAGGTGGGTTCCGTCCGGCGCGACGGGCGCACCGCCGGTGACCGGACTGCTTTCCCGGACCCACCAGAACCCGTTCCGGAGGGCAACCCGCTCGGGTGGCGGGGGGCCGGTGAGCAGGTCGGCGACGCGGTCCAGGTCGGCGCTTTCGAGGTCGACCCAGTGGCCGGGGATGCCGGTTTCCTGCGGACCGACGGCGGTGATCCCGGCGAGCAGCCCGGCTTCGGGGCGCGTGACGGGTGCCGCGGCAGCGCCCCGAAGCCGGGCTGCTCGCCGGG
>NZ_MUMI01000724.1 GCF_002155975.1 Amycolatopsis kentuckyensis | reverse complement strand
CGCGGGCGTCCTTCACCCGCCGGTAGATGCGCCGGGAAGCGAGCAGAAGCAGGGCCACACCTGCGGCGACGGTCGCGATGATGGTGATCGCGCCGTACTCGGTGGACGTCAGCTCGAACCGCGCGGATGACCCGAGCGGGGTACCGGTCGGCGTGCTCAACGACACATCGACGCTGAACCGGCCGGCCCGCAGCGCCTCCACCGGCAGGAAGTAGTTCTTGCCGCCGCTGGCCGGGAAGAACCAGTCCTTCGCGTCCTCCGGGCGCAGGCCCGTGTTGTTGTTCAGGGTGAACCGGGCGTTGATCCCGACCGGCAGGTCGTTGCTGACGTACACCGGCAGCGGCGAGTTGCCGGACGCCAGCGCGATGGTCTGCTTCGGCTGCGAGACGGTGACCCGCCCGCTGATCGCCGCCAGCTCCGCCTGGGCGTTCGTGGTCGCCGCGTCCGCGGGCAGCCCTCGCCACGCCGTGGACGCGCCGCGCAGCTCGGCCCGCCGAACCGGCTCGACCACGTCGTCCGGC
>NZ_MUMI01000723.1 GCF_002155975.1 Amycolatopsis kentuckyensis | reverse complement strand
CCCCCGGACCCCCGTCGTGGTTGCCTTCGTTCGTACGCTCCGGTTCGGGCCCCGGGTGTGGTCACCTCCGTTCGTGCGCGCCGGTTCTGGGCCTTGGCACCATTCGTTCTCAGGCGAAACGTTGTGCGGTGGGAAGCAGCGCTCCCGGCTTCCGGCTTCCGGCTTGGTGGCTAGTGGCCTCCGTGGCCTGGCATGCCCGGGTGGCGGCTCGGGCTTCCCGCGTGCATGTGGAAGCGGCTGATCTCCGGTGGGTGGACCACGAACGGGCGCATCATGCCCTCGTCCTCGTGATCGAGGATGTGGCAGTGGTACATGAACTCGCCGGTCACCTCTTCGAACCGGCCGGCGACCCGGATCCACTCCCCCGCCCACAGGTTGAACGTGTCCTTCCAGCCCTCCTCGTGCTTCTCGATCGCCGGGCCGGCCGCCGGGACCGGCAACGGCCGGGCCGTTCCGCCCGCCGCGACGTCGAATGCCGTCAGGTCGGCGAACTTGTGCCTGCTCAGCATCTGGAAACGCGCCATGTGGATGTGCATCGGGTGCGGCGCACCGCCGAGCTGGATCAGGTTCCACACCACCCACCGGCCGCGGTCGACGAAGATCGTCGTCGTGTCGTCGAACAGGCCGGCCACCTTGCGGAACGTCCGCACCCGCCCCGTCGCCGGATCGGTCAGCTGGAGCACACCCTCCGCCGGGAAGCTCGCCGGCAGCCCGGCCGGATCGGTGATCTCCTGCAGCTCCCACATTTCCGGGTGCGCCCGGCCCGCCACCCCGGGCGGAGTCGTCGCCACGAACACCTCGTCGTGGTCCTCCGGCACGCCCGCCAGCCGGACGTACGACGGAGACAGCCTGGCCGGCAGCCGGAACGGCTCCGGACGACGGCGGCTCTCGACGCGGAACTCCATGATGTCCGGCTCGATCGACGCCCCCGTGTTGACCAGCCGCAGGCGCTGCCCCGGGAAGCGGCTGAAGTCGATCAGCAGATCGGCGCGCTCGGCCGGGGTGAGGGTCAGCCCACCCGCCGGCACCGCCGCCGGCGCGGGCAGCAGACCCGCGTCCGTGCCGGCGATGCGGACCGCGTCGTTGTGCACGACACCCGCCTCGTCGACCAGGTCCAGGCGGAAGAACCGGCCGTTCGCCATGTTCAGCACGCGGAAGCGGTACCAGCGCGCGTCGACGTCCAGGTGCGGCCAGATGCCGCCGTTGACGAGCGTGAACGGGCCGGTGACCGGTGCCGTCGTGCCGGACGCGGGCAGGTACTGGAACTTGAACAGCAGCCGGCCGGTGAGCGCGCCGGTCGCCGGGTCGGTGTCGAAGTTGCGGTCGGCGAGGACCAGCGGGATTTCGTGGTCACCACCGGGAAGGCGCAGCCGGTCCTCCTCGTCGTCGCGGATCAGGTACAGGCCCGCGAGTCCGGAGTGGACGTTGAAGCGCGTCACGGCCATCGCGTGGTCGTGGTACCAGAGCGCGCTGGCGGGCTGGCGGTTCGGGTACTCGGTCAGCTGCGTGTGCCCCGGCGAAATCCCGTTGTGCGCCCAGCCGTCGTTGCCGGCGTTCGTCACCGCGCCGTGCAGGTGCACGACGTTCCACGGCGGCAGCTCGGCGACACCCTCGATCAGCTCCACCCCGGCGGGCAGGCTGCCGTCCGCGGCCCGGTAGCCGGGCCGGTTCGCCGGCGTCGGCACCGCGTACGGCGCCCGCACCGCCACCAGCGGGACCGTGCCCCGGAGCTCGTTGGCCCACGCGACGCGAAGCCGTTGCCCGCTGCGCACTTCGACGGTCGGGCCGGGGAAGTGGCCTTCGTACGTCCACAGTGCGGTCTCCGGCAGCTGCGAGTGCAGCCGCGTCCGCGCGGTGGTCATCGTGATCGTGAGCTCGCCCCGGTACTGCCGCGAATGCGCCCGGATCACCGGCGGGATCCGCAGCGGGTCGAGGAACTTGGTGAGCCCGAAGTGCGGAGCCGCGGCCGGTCCCGGCGGCGCGGTGGCCGCCGACGCCGTCCGCGGCGCACTGGGGCCCAGCAGGCTCGCACCCGCCACGACGCCCGCGGCGGCGAGGAAGGTGCGCCGGTCGACGGAATCTGCTTCGGCCATGCGGAACCCTCCGGGCACGAGGTGGATACCGGTGATCCGCACGGCGTCCAGCGGGCCGGCGGCTCGGGAACGTTAGCCAGACGGCACCCGGCCGGACATCCCCTCACTTGGTATTCCTCGGCCGCGGCGGTCAGCGCACCCGGTCGTAGACCACCGCCGTCTCCCCCAGCTCACCGGTTTCGTGGTGGGTGAGCCGCCACCGCGACGCCGGCAGGCCGTCGTCGAACAGCCGGGGCCCGCCACCCGCGATCTCCGGGCAGACCATGAGGTACAGCCGGTCGAGCAGGTCCGCCGCGAGCAGCGGTTTGATGACGCTCGCGCTGCTGTTGACGAGGATGGCGCCGCCGTCGGCAGCCTTCAGTTCGGCGACGACATCCGCGGCCGGCGCGTTCACCAGGCGGGTGCGCTCCCAGGGAGCTTCGGCCAGCGTGCTGGAGAAGACGACCTTTTCGGCGTCCACAAGCCATTTCGCGTAGCCGCGATCCCGCGGGTCGGCGTTCTCGTCGGCGGCGACGGTGGGCCAGAACCCGAGGAACCCCTCCGCGTTGCGGCGGCCGAGGACCGCCGTCGTCGCGTTCTCCCAGATGCGGCCGAGGTGGCGCCGCGCGGCTTCGGTGGTGGCGTACGGGAGGATCGCGCCCATGTCGGCAGGCCCGGCGGGGCCGTGGTAGCGCCCGTCGAGGGTGAGGCTGAGGTTCGCGGTCACCCGGCGGCCGGTCGGCTCGGTCACGGTGTTCGGTCCTTTCGGTCGGAGAGCACTTCGGTGAGGTGGTCGAGCACCTGGCCCCAGCCGGTTTCGATGCCGGCGATGAACGGGACGGCGTCGACCGTCGTGGCGGTGATGCGCAGGCCCAGCCGCAGCCGGGTGCCGGCCGGGTCCGGGTGGAGCTCGAGGTCGTAGTGGCCGGTGAAGGAGGCGGGACCGGTCACCGCGAGGTCGAACCCGAGGCGGCCGGGCTCGTCCGCGACCCGCACCCGGCCCTCCGCGTGGTACTCGCCGTCGGCGTCGCGGTAGCCGAGCACGACCCGGCCGCCCGGCCGCGGCTCGAGGGTGCAGGCGGTGACCGTCATCGACGGCGGAACCCACCAGGACGCCAGCAGGTCCGCGTCCGTCCAGTGCCGCCAGACGTCGGCGGCCGGCGCGGGCAGCAGGCGGTCGAACGCGAACGTGCGCCCGTCCGCCCACCGGTCCCGGTCCGCGGCCGCCGCGTCCGCCTCGATGGTCGCGCGGTACCGCGCCACGGCTTCCCGCTCGTCCGCGTGCGCCTCGGTCGCGTCGGCCAGCTCCCGCAGCCGCCCCGCGAACGCTTTCAGGGGCTCGGATTCGAGGGTGTGGACGCGCCGCTGGCCGAGCGGGAAGACGGTGACCAGGCCGGCGCGGGCGAGGGTCTGGAGGTGCTTGGTGGTCTGCGGCTGCCGCAGCCCGGTCAGCTCGGCCAGCTCGCCCACCGAGCGCGGCCGCTCGGCGAGGAGTTCGACGATGCGCCACCGGGCGGCGTCTCCCAGTGCTGCGGCGATCCGGTCCATGGGACCGAGTATTCACATGAGAGAATATTCATGTCAAGGAATATCTCGGCCTGGCAGCCAGCGCAGCCCGTAGGCGTACCCCAGCTGCGGCGCGGCGAACTCCTGCGCCACCTCGCAGGCGCCGTCCAGGGGCAGCGGCTCGCCCGGCTGGGGCGGATCGGCGAGCACCGACGGCGGGACGCGGTCCAGCCGCCACACCACCCGCGGCGGCTGCCGCGGATCGAAGCGGACGCGGACCTCGAACGACTCACACGTCACCAGCGGCACGAACACGTACGACGGCCGGATCGGCAGGCCGTCCCGGATGCGGTAGACCAGCGAGTACGTGTGGCTGTCGCCCCGGTCCAGGGCGCGCGGCAGGTCGAGCAGCCAGCGGAAGTGCCGCTGGCCGTCCCGGGTGGCGCCGCTGATCCGGACGCCGTGCCGGGCGTCCGCGGCGACGTCGCGCTCGCCGTCGCGGCCGTCTTCGGTGCGCGGCACGGTGAACTGCGCGGAGATCCGGGCGAGGCGGTTGCGGGTGGCCACGATCAGCCGTTCCTCGGTCACCTCCGGCTCGCCGAGGTCGAGCCGGACGAGCACCTTGAGCCGCTTGACGAACCAGCCTTCGTCCGGGTCGGGCACACCGTTGCCCGGCCGCGCGCCGGCTTCGATCTCCGCGGCGAGCCGGGCGAAGGACCGGTCGACGCGGCGCCGGGCCGTGCGTTCCGAGACGCGCAGCTGATCCGCGAGGACGCCGATCCGGTCGCTCAGCAGGGCGTGCTGGGCGCCGGGGGCGATGCCCAGCGCCACGTTCACCGCCAGCCTGTCGTCGTCCGGGAATTCCGCGATCGCGGCCGAAATCGCTTCGCGCAGAACGCGGCGCGCATCACGGTCGCTCGTCGTCCGGTGGATTTCGCACCAGCCGGAAACGAGCGGCCCGAGCCGGCTGCGCAGCCGGTCGGCTTCCAATCCCCAGCCGCGCCGCAACGTGGTGAGTTCCCGGAGCAGCCCGTCCTCGTGTGCCATGGGATTTCCATTGTGACACGGGCCCTGCGGCACGGGCACTTCGCGGCGATCGGCGGCACCGGCTGCGCCGATCAGGTGATTCCGCGGTGGCCAGGCCATGGCCAGTTCCCCGCGATTTCGGCCCGCCCGTGGCCTTTTCCGCATCCGCGGCTGCCCGACCATTTTCCCGTCGACTTCCGGCGTCGGCATCGGGGAGGAAGGGTGCTCGACACTACCGGCCCGGCCGACGTCGCCGGCGTCCGGCGGCTGGCCCGCGACGGCCTGCTCGCCGGCTCGGCGGCGGACGCGCGGCCCCGCGCACTGGCCCGCTTGCGCGGCGGGGTCTACACGGTGGCGTGGCCGCTGGTCTTCACGCGGATCACCAAGCCGCTGGAGCATCGGCGCCGCCACGCGGACTGCGCCCGCGGCCTCGCGTGGCTGCGGCCCGACTGCCTCGACCGGTTCCACGACGACGTCGAGGCGGTGGTGGACCACGCCCTGCGGCGCGCGACGGACCCGATCGACAACCTCGAGGGCTGGCTGGCCACCCGCCTCACCCCGGCCACGGTCGACGCGCACCGGCGCCGCCGCGGCGAAATCGGGGCACTGCAACGGCCCCGCCTCCCGGCCTGGCTGGCCGGCGCCCTCGGCGGTGATCCGTGGCTGTGCGAACTGGCGGTGCAGATCCTGGTCTGGGTGGGCGTCCCGGCCACGGCGGGAGCGGAGCTGTGGCCCCTGGACGGCTGGGCGGCCCGGCGGGCGGAGGTGACGGGCGAGCCCCCGCCCGGCCGCGACACGCTCGACCGCGAGGTGGACCGGGTCCTGGCCGCGATGCGCACCCGCCCGGCTTGGTACGCGGAGCACGTGGAGCGGCCGCTGGGGCACAAGCAGGCCCCGGTCGCACCGATGCCGTCGGAGCTCCCGGCGCTGGAACTGGTCGCCGCGCACGAGCTGGCGGACGTGCGGCTCGCGGGCCTGGCCGAGCAGGCGCTGCGGGCGATCGAGCGCCGGCTGGACCGAGGCGAGGCGGCGGCGCCGGCGGTGACCACGGTGGTGAGGACGGTGTTCGGCGAACACGCCCCGGAGGGTTCGGCCCACGACGACTGGCTGGCGACGGCTTTGGCGGACGAGGACCGGATGGAGGCGATCGTGGCGACGGTCTTGGCGATCCTGGACCGCTGACCGCCCCGGCCGGACAGCGATCTCGCGGGCCGCATCGAGATGACCTCCGGCGCGCTGAGCGACCCCGCGCACCAAGCCGCGCCCCGAAGTGACCCCGGTACGGCGAGCGCCCCGGCTGGGGCACCGACCCGCGCATCAGGCAGCACCGCCGCGCCGAGCACCCCCGCCGCGCAGCGCACCGGCCAGCGCCCCAAAGCAACCGCCGCCGCGCTGAGCACCCCGCCGCACAGCGACCCCGCGCACCGGCCAGCGCCCCGAAGTGGCCTCCA
>NZ_MUMI01000722.1 GCF_002155975.1 Amycolatopsis kentuckyensis | reverse complement strand
CGCGCTCGCGGGCCGCGGCCCGGTCCGGGCGTGTGTGGCGTCGAGCTTTGTTCCGAGAGCGGCTCGTTCGGTGAGGGGCACGGGGGAGATCGCCGTGCGGTGCCGTCACGCCGACTGGACCTCGGCTGCCGCATCTCCTCTCCGCCGGTGCCGTGCGTCGCGGATCCGGCCTCAGGCGCCAAGGCGGCTGTAGAGCCGGCTGGCCAGGGAGCCGGCGAGCTGGTTCAGCGCGGCGTGCGGGTCGAGCTGCGCGAACTGCCCGAGCAGCTCCGCCGCTGCGTAGGCCTCGGCCTCCGACACCACCGCCACGCACCGCTCCCGCCGGCCCTGTTCCAGCAGTCGCGCCAGCGCCTCGGCGTACTCCCGGAGGTCGGCGACCTCGGTCAGGCCGTAACGCTGCTCGAGCGGTTCCCGGACGGCCTCGTCACTCACGGTCGTTCCTCTCTTCCTCACCGTTGTCCCCCATACGTGTCAGAAAATCTATGCCGACCGGAGTAGACATTCGGCGGCGGGTGTGTGTAGTGTTCTTCTTGTACCGAGAGAGACAACGTCAAACGGGCGCGGGAGAGGACGTAACTACCCGCGAGGTGAGACAAGCCGGTCAGGCAGCGCGGAGCCGATCACGGAACATGGTTTCGGCTGGTGACCGGGAGCAGTGGTTAGTGCAGTGGCAGGACCGGTCAGGTGGCCGGAGCCGATCTGTGAACGGGGCTCCGGGCAGTGACCAGCGGCGGCAGCGTGCTGGGACCGATCAGTGGAAGGGTTCCGGCAGTGACGTCCGCGGTAGCAGTACCCAGTAAGTGGAAAACACAGGAGAGAAGGGATCGGGAGCATCATTGGATCGCCCGCAGCGGCTGGGTAGCAGAGCCGCGCGGGTGCCGTAGTCCCATCGAGTTCGGAGGTGGTGCTCGGTTACGCATGAGCGATCCCCGCGAGTTCCGGTTTTCGGCCGGGCGCGGGTGCAGGAAGCCGGCGGTCGCGCCGGTGGACAATGGTGAAACCCAACCCTTGAGGACCCCGGGTGCCGTACGTGGCACCCGGGGTCCTTTGTGATGCGGAGGTGGAATGATTCCTGACCAGACAGGACCGGCCGCGCCGGATGCGGCCGACAAGTTCGACGACGAGCACTACCCGGCCTACACGATGGGCCGGGCCGCGGACATGCTCGGCACGACGCAGGGTTTTCTGCGCAGCCTCGACGAAGCCGGGCTGATCACCCCGCAGCGTTCCGCCGGCGGGCACCGCCGCTACTCGCGCCAGCAGCTGCGCCTGGCGGCCCGCGTGCGCGAACTGGTCGATCAGGGCACCGCGATCGACGCGGCCTGCCGCATCGTCAGCCTCGAAGACCAGCTTCACGAAGCCCAGCGCCTCAACACCGAACTCCGCACCGGCGACTGACCTCGCCGGCGGGCCCGCCCGCGAAGCGGGAGTGACGGTTCGTGACCGGACCTCCCGCCATCCGGCGATCCGGACGCCGAGAGCGAGCCCGCAGCACACAGCCCAGCCGACCTGACCGGCTTCGAACGCCGTGCTGCCTCACCAGGTGAGCGGCAGGGTGGCGATGTAGTCGGTGAGCAACCCGGAAATGATCCGGTGGTCGTTGCGGGAGAAGTGCCAGTCGCACCCCAGGTGGTCCAGGCGCGGGTCGTCGAAGTTCCAGAAGCGGACCCGGCTGTCGCCGCGGGCGTTGCGTTCGGAGACGACCTGCTGGGCCTGGGTGGCGAACAGGTTCGTCGCGCCGACGACGATGATCGTGCCGGTGCCGTACTGCGCGCGGAGCTTGTCGAGGAAACCCTGGTAGGCGCTCTGGTACGCGGCGATCAGGCTGTCGGCGGTCGCCCACGGCTCACCGGAGTGCAGGGCCGTGCTGAAGTCGTTGGTGCCCAAGGCGACCACGACCAGCTGCGGCCGCCACGAGGCGGGGTTGTGCCACACGTCGCCGGAAACGTTCTGCAGCGTGCGGTCGTAGTAGGTGCGGAAGTCGGTTCCGGGCTCGCCGCCGTTGTAGTTGCGCACCATGCCGCGGCCGGAGTACGCGTTGACCTGGTAGTCGGCGTTCAGGCCGTGGGCGGTGAGGGCGCCGTAGCTGATGTCCGTGTTCGTGTTGCGGTCGATCCCGCCGTTGGCCGAGCAGTCGCGGGTGGTGGAGAGGTCGCCGTAGCCCGCGGTCAGCGAGTCGCCGATGAACTCGATCTGCCGGGTGCGCGCGGCGGGCTTCGCGAGGATCTCCCCGCCGGGTGCCGCGGCGAAACCGTCGAACTCGCCGGCGACCCACGGGCTTTCGGTCCGTTTCACCAGCCGCACGCTGTGTTCGGCGTCGGTCAGGCCGCGGATCTGGCGCGTGGTGCGGCCGGGGGTGACCAGCGTGGCGACCGTGGTGCCGTCGACCTGGATGTCGTAGTCGTTCTGGGCGTCGTCGAGCGCGACGTCCACGCCGGTGCCGCGGAAGCGGCCCTCGAAGGAGATGCCGGGCCAGGTGTACCGCGCGGCACCCGCCGTGGGCTGCACCCGGCCCACCGTGTGCGCCCGGGCCAGCGCGTCCACCGGCGGCGGGGACGTGGTCGTCGTCGGGGGCACGGGACCGGTGCACAGGGTGCCGTTGACGGCGAAGCCGGTGGGTACCGGGTTGGAGCCCGTCGACGAGCCGGTGAACCCGAACCGGGTGCTCGCGCCGGTGCCGAGGGAGCCGTTCCAGGCGGCGTTGCCGACGGCCACCCGATCGCCGGACTGGGCGACGGTGCCGTTCCAGAGCTGGGTGACGCGCTGACCGGCGGTGAACGTCCAGGTCAGCTGCCAGCTCGCGACCGGATCGCCGAGGTTGGTGACGTCGACGTCCGCGCTGAAGCCGCCCTGCCACTGGCCGGCGACCGCGTAGTCGACCCGGCAGCCCGCCGCGGCTCGGGCGGCGGGAACGGCGGCCACGGTGACGGCGGCGGCCGCGACGGTCAAGATCCCGGCGACGACGGCCGGCCGGGATCGGGCGATGGTGCGCATCGGCGTTTCCTCCGAGAACGGGCAAGGGGACGGGCACCGCGGTCAGCGGTGTGGATCGGGCCGGTTCTGGAAGCGCTCTCAGGCCGATCTTATCCGTGTGGCTGCCGAACTTGAATGCCTCATCCAGACGAAACGCCTTGAGCCACCGCACGCTCTTCCCTCGGCGACACGATGGGGAACGGAGGGCGTCCCGCTCAGGCGTTCCTGATCGCGGCCGCTTCGGCCAGGTCGAGGACCTGGACGGACTTCTCCCGCATCTCGATCTTGCGGACCTTGCCGGTGACGGTCATCGGGAACTCGTCGACCACCAGGACGTACCGCGGGATCTTGTAGTGCGCCAGTTTCCCCATGGCGAACGCGCGCAGGCTCTCGGCCGTCACCTCGCCGGCGCCGTCGCGGACCTTGACCCACGCGCAGAGCTCTTCGCCGTACTTGAGGTCCGGGACGCCGATGACCTGGGCGTCGAGGATGTCGGGGTGGGTGTAGAGGAACTCTTCGATCTCGCGGGGGTAGATGTTCTCGCCGCCGCGGATGACCATGTCCTTGATCCGGCCGGTGATGTTGACGTACCCGTCGGCGTCCATCACCGCGAGGTCGCCGGTGTGCATCCACCGCGCGGCGTCGATCACCTCGGCGGTCTTGTCCGGGTCGTTCCAGTAGCCGAGCATCACCGAGTAGCCGCGGGTGCACAGCTCGCCCGCCTCGCCGCAGGGCACGGTCAGGCCGGTGGCCGGGTCGACGAGCTTGATCTCCAGGTGCGGGTGCACCCGTCCGACGGTCGAGACGCGCAGTTCGAGGGAGTCGTCCATCCGCGTCTGGGTCGAGACGGGGCTGGTCTCGGTCATGCCGTAGCAGATGGTGACCTGTTCCATGCCCATCCGGGAGACGACCTGCTTCATCACCTCGACCGGGCAGGGCGATCCGGCCATGATCCCGGTGCGCAGGCTGGAAAGGTCGTAGCCGGCGAAGTCCGGGTGGTTGAGCTCGGCGATGAACATCGTCGGTACCCCGTAGAGCGAGGTGCACCGCTCCCGCTCCACCGCCTCCAAAGTGGACTTGGGGTCGAAGCCCTGGGCCGGGATGACCATGGTGGCGCCGTGGGAGGTGCAGGCCAGGTTGCCCATCACCATGCCGAAGCAGTGGTAGAACGGCACCGGGATGCACACCCGGTCGTCGGCGGTGTAGCCGCAGAGTTCGCCGACGAAGTAGCCGTTGTTGAGGATGTTGTGGTGCGAGAGGGTGGCGCCCTTGGGGAAGCCGGTCGTCCCGGAGGTGTACTGGATGTTGATCGGGTCGTCCGGGGACAGCGCCGCCTGCGCCTGCGCCAGCCGGGCCGGGTCCCCGCCGCGACCGGCCTCCAGGAGCAGGTCCCACTCGCCGGATCCGATCAGCACCACCGAACGCAGCTCGGGGCAGTTCCCGCGGACTTCCTCGATCATCGCGGCGTAGTCCGACGTCTTGAACTCGCGTGCCGACACCAGCATCGAGATCCCGGCCTGCTTCAGGACGTACTCGAGTTCATGTGTGCGGTAGCTCGGGTTGATGGTGACCAGGATCGCGCCGATCTTGGCCGTGGCGTACTGCAGCAGCGTCCACTCGGCCATGTTGGGCGCCCAGATCCCGACGCGGTCGCCCTTGGCCACGCCGGTCGCGAGCAGTCCGAGCGCGAGGGCGTCGACGTCCGCGCGGAGCTGCGCGTAGGTCCACCGCCGTCCCGTCGGGACGTCGGCCAGCGCCTCGCGGTCCGGGCCCGCGGCGACCGTGCGGTCGAAGTTGCCGCCGATGGTGTCGCCGAGCAGCGGCACGTCGGAGGTGCCGGACGCATAGGAGTTCACGCTTGACCTTCCGGCGCCGGGATCACGGGGAGCACGATGCGGGACGGCCGGGCGATCTGCTGGTGCGCCCGACGCGATTGCGTGTCGTCGCCGGTGTTGAGGTTGCGGTCCCAGCGGGGGAAGCTGCTGGAGGTGACCTGCACCCGGATGCGGTGCCCGGCGAGGAACACGTAACTGGTCGACCACAGGTCGACGACCTGCTCGGTGAACTCGCCCGGCGTCGCGGCCGCGCGGACGATGCCGTCGGCGATGTTCCGCGAGACGCCGTCGGGGTCGACGTCGCAGAGGCGGACGACCCAGTCGGTCGTGGGGGCGTCGGTCGCCGCGGTGAGGTGGGCCCGGACGCGGCCGGTGACCTCGAGGTTCGCGTCGAGCGGGTCGGTGGTGTAGACGAGGACGTCCGGCCGGGCTTCGACCTTGGCCTGGTCGAGGGGACCGGGCGCGAACTCGTTCGACATCAGCAGGGCGCCGCCGAC
>NZ_MUMI01000721.1 GCF_002155975.1 Amycolatopsis kentuckyensis | reverse complement strand
GACAGGCACGCCTCGAACAGCCGCGCGCAGTCATCCGGTGACATCCACGTGGACAACATCCTGGTGTCACGCGGTTTCTCGAAGCAGGAGCCGATGCGCACGGAGACCGTCTCCAGGCCGTGCTTGTCCCAGTAGAGCTGGGCCAGGTCCTCGCCGAAGGACTTGGACAGGCCGTAGAAGGTGTCGGGGCGGTGCGGGGTGTCGACCGGGATCAGCGGATCCCTGCCGATCGGGCGCGGCGTGAAGCCCACCGCGTGGTTGGAGGACGCGAAGACGATACGGGGGACGCCCTCCGCGCGGGCGGCCTCGTACAGGTTGTACGTCCCCTCGATGTTCGCCCTGAGGATCTTCTCGAAGGAGGCTTCCAGGGAGATGCCCGCGAGGTGGATGATCGCGTCGACGCCCCGTACGGCCTCGCGCAGGGCGTCCTTGTCGGCGAGGTCGGCCGTGATCGCGTCCGGCGCGCCCTCGACGGGCAGCAGGTCCATCAGGCGCAGCTCGTAGCCGTGGGCCGGGAGCAGGTCCCGCATCAGGGTGCCGAGTCCACCGGCGGCGCCGGTGAGCAGGACGGTGCGGGGAGCGGGCATCCGTGGGTCTCCTTGTATCGCCATCTGTGCACATGGGCGTCCGACATTCACA
>NZ_MUMI01000720.1 GCF_002155975.1 Amycolatopsis kentuckyensis | reverse complement strand
GGTGGGCGGCCGCGCACGCGATGGGGCCGCCACTGCTCGCCCTCTTCGCCAACTCCCGCGTCCACGCCGGACAGGACACCGGGCACGCCTCCGCCCGCTGGCTGGCGGTGCACGACACGGAAGCGGTGCGCACGCGCACGGCGGCCGTGGCGGGCGACGACCCGGCCGGAGCGTGGGCGGAGCGCCTGATGGACGTCCCCCTGATGGTGCTGCCCCGCGGCGACCGGCCGTGGGACGCGCCCGAAGGGCTGACGTTCGCCGACTGGATCGACGGCCGGGGTGCGGCGGCGCTGCTGCCGAGGCCGACGGCGGCCGACCTGGACTACCACCTCACGACCATGTTCACGCCGGTCCGCCCGCAGGGGTACCTGGAGATCCGGTACCTCGACGCGCAACCGCCGGACGAGTGGCTGGCCCCGGTGGCGCTGGTGGCCGCCCTGCTCGCCCGGCCGGCCACCGTCGACAAGGTGCGCGAGATCTGCGCGCCGGTCGACGGCCGGTGGACCACGGCGGCGCGGCGCGGCCTGGCCGACCCGGACCTGGCGGCGGTCGCGGCGGCCCTGGCCGACCTCGGCTGCGGCGAACTGGGCGCGACCGGGCTGGCGGCGGAGACGGTCACCGGGATCAGCGAGAGCGTGCTGGGGCGCGCGTACCGATCGAGGAGCGAAGCATGAGCACGGAAGCACTGGGTGACCTGAGCGCACAGGATCTGCGCGCCCGGGCGGCCGAAGCACTGACCCGGGCGCGGGCGCGCAGCGTCGCGCTGACCGACGCGGTGGACGACGAGGATCTCGTCCGCCAGCATTCGAAGCTGATGTCGCCGTTGGTCTGGGACCTCGCGCACATCGGTGTCCAGGAGGAGCTGTGGCTGGTCCGCGACGTCGGCGGCCGGGAACCGCTGCGGCCGGACATCGACGACATCTACGACGCCTTCCAGCACGCCCGGGCGGACCGGCCGGAGCTGCCGCTGCTCGGGCCGGCCGAGGCGCGCGCGTACGTCAAGCAGGTCCGCGAGAAGGCCTTCGACGTGCTGGAACACGCGCCGATGGAAGGCAGGCGGCTGACCGAGCAGGCGTTCGCCTTCGGCATGATCACCCAGCACGAGCAGCAGCACGACGAGACGATGCTGGCCACCCACCAGCTCCGCAAGGGCGACCCGGTGCTGCACGCGCCGGAGCCGCCCCCCGCGCGGTCCGGCGCGCTGCCCCGCGAGGTCCTGGTGCCGGGCGGTGCCTTCACCATGGGCACGTCGGCCGAGCCGTGGGCCCTGGACAACGAGCGCCCGGCGCACGAGATCGCGGTCGACGCGTTCTGGATGGACACGGTGCCGGTGACGTGCGGGGCCTACGTCGAATTCCTCGACGGCGGCGGCTACGACGACCGGCAGTGGTGGAGCGCGGCCGGCTGGGCCTACCGGCAGGACAACGGCATCACCGCGCCGCGGTTCTGGAAGCGGGAGCAGGACGGCTGGTGGCGGACCCGCTTCGGGGTCTACGAGCGGATCCCGGCCGACGAGCCGGTCGTGCACGTCTCCTGCCACGAAGCCGAGGCGTACGCGGCCTGGGCCGGGCGGCGGCTGCCGACCGAGGCGGAGTGGGAGAAGGCGGCCCGGTTCGACCCGGCGACCGGCCGGTCGCGCCGGTTCCCCTGGGGCGACGGGGAACCGTCGGCCGAGCACGCCAACCTCGGCCAGCGGCACCTGCGCCCGGCACCGGCGGGGGCGTACCCGGCCGGTGCGTCGCCGACCGGCGTGCACCAGCTGATCGGTGACGTCTGGGAGTGGACTTCGACCGATTTCCACGGCTACCCGGGCTTCGCGCCCTTCCCGTACCGGGAGTACTCGGAGGTGTTCTTCGGGCCGGAGTACAAGGTGCTGCGCGGCGGATCGTTCGGCACCGACTCGGCGGCCATCCGGGGCACGTTCCGCAACTGGGACTACCCGATCCGGCGGCAGATCTTCGCCGGCTTCCGCACCGCCCGCGACGCGGCACCCGGCGAGGTGGGGTAGGCGCATGTGCCGCCACATCGGCTACCTCGGCGAGCCGGTTTCGCCCGCCGAGGCGCTCTTCCGCGCCCCGCACGCCCTGCTGGTGCAGTCGTACGCGCCGGCGGACATGCGCGGCGGCGGCTCGGTCAACGCCGACGGGTTCGGGCTGGGGTGGTACCCCGGCCCGGGCTCGCCACCGCTCCGCCACCGCCGTTCCACTCCACTGTGGACGGACGAGACGCTGCCGCCGCTGGCCGCGGCGGTGACCGCGGGCGCGTTCGTCGCCGCGGTCCGCAACGGCACCACCGGCCTGCCGGTGACCGAGGCGGCCGCGGCGCCGTTCACCGCCGGGAAGTGGCTGTTCAGCCACAACGGCGTCGTCCGCGGCTACCCGGGCTCGCTGGCCGAACTGGCCAAGACCCTGCCGGTCACCGATCTGCTGACGCTGGAGGCACCGACGGATTCGGTGGTGCTCTGGGCGCTGCTGCGCGCCCGGCTGGCCACGGGTGAGGACCCGCTGACCGCGGTGGCGGAGCTGACCGCCGCCGTCGAAGCGGCCGCGCCCGGCTCCCGGCTCAACTTCCTGCTCACCGACGGCGAAACGCTGATCGGCACCACCTGGACGCACGCGCTGTCCGTGCTGGAAACCCCGGCCGGCGTGTGGCTGGCGTCCGAACCCCTCGACGGCGACCCGCGCTGGCGGCCCGTCCCCGACCACCACGCCGTGCGCGCCACCGCGGCCGGCGTCGACCTGCTTCCCCTGACCCAGGAGACCCCATGACCGAAGTCGATCTCGACCACCACCGCTCCGGCGACGCCGTCACCGCGGAACTGCGCGCCGACGTCGTCGCCGGGCTCACCGCGGCGCAGAAGTGGCTGCCGCCCAAGTGGTTCTACGACGCCGACGGCAGCGAGCTGTTCGAGAAGATCACCCAGCTGCCGGAGTACTACCCGACCCGCAGCGAGCGCGAGGTGCTGGCCGCGCACGCCGCCGACGTCGCCGAGCTGACCGGCGCGCACACGCTCGTCGAACTCGGCTCGGGTTCGAGCGAGAAGACCCGGCTCCTGCTCGACGCGCTCACCGGACACGGCACCCTGGAGGCGTTCGTCCCCCTGGATGTGTCCGAATCCGCACTGGCCGAGGCGGCCGAGGCGATCTCGAAGGACTACCCGGGGTTGGCCGTCCGGGGCGTCGTCGGCGACTTCACCCAGCACCTGGACCTGCTGCCGGACGGCCAGCCGCGGGTGGTCGCCTTCCTCGGCGGCACGATCGGCAACTTCCTGCCCGCCGAACGCGCGACCTTCCTCCGCTCGGTCCGGGAGGTCCTCGACGAGGGGGAGTGGCTGCTGCTGGGCACCGACCTGGTCAAGGACTCCGGGATTCTCGAGCGCGCCTACGACGACGCGGCCGGCGTCACGGCGGAGTTCGACAAGAACGTGCTGCGGGTGATCAACGCCCGCCTCGGCGCGAACTTCGACGTCGACGAGTTCGAGCACGTCGCGCACTGGGACGCGGAGAACGAGTGGATCGAGATGCGGCTGCGGGCCCGCCGGGCGCTGACCGTCGAGATCCCCGGAGCGGACCTGACGGTGCGCTTCGCCGAGGGCGAGCACGTCCGGACGGAGATCTCGGCGAAGTTCCGCCCGAGCGGCGTCGAGGCCGAGCTGGCCGCGGCCGGCTTCGCCCTCGAGCACTGGTGGACCGACTCCCAGCAGCGGTTCGGGGTGAGCCTGGCAAAATCCGTGCGTGGCTAATCCTCTCCGGGCGCTGGCCCGGGCCGCCGGCACGAAACCGTGGCTGATGCGCACGGCGCGCTTCGTCGTGTGGGCGGACAAGAAACTGCACAAGGCGTTCGGCGGCCGGGTGAGCCTCGTGGCGCTCGCCGGGCTGCCGTCGCTGCGCCTGACGACAACGGGACGCAAGAGCGGGCTGGCGCGCAGCACCAACCTGCTCTACTACCCGCGCGGCGCCGACTTCGTGCTGACGGCATCCAACTGGGGCCGCCCGCACGACCCGGCATGGGCGCTCAACCTGCGGGCGAACCCGAAGTGCGAGGTCGCGCTCGCCGGGCGCCCGGTCGACGTCGTGGCGCGTGAGCTGCACGGCGAGGAGTACGAGCGGATGTGGGCGGAGCTGCTGGCGTTCTGGCCGGGGTATGCGATGGAGCAGCGCGAGGCGGCGCGGCCGTTGCCGGTTTTCGTTCTCGTGCGGGTGGCTCGATAGGTTCTGACCATCCGTTCGGCCGGTGCCGGGATTCACCGGTTTGTGCCAGTCTCACCCGGGTAACGCGCCGTGACGTCGTGATCTCACGGCGCTGCGTACCGGCGTTACCTAGGGAGGGAACCGTCTTGCCGAGATCCACACAGAGCCGGGTGCGGGCGTTCGCACTGGTGGGGGCGCTCGTGGCCGGCGTGGGGCTGGCCGGGCCGGCCGGCACCGCCGCCGCGGCCGAAGACACCGCCGTCAAGCCTGCCGTCGTCGGCGCGACCCCGGCCGTCGCCTGGGGTACCTGCGCGAGTGACGTCCTCGCCGGCGTGCCCGCCGACCAGATCAAGTTCTACAGCTGCGCGCGCTACCGGGTGCCGATCGACCACGACGACGCGTCGCTCGGCACCATCGACATCGCCCTGCTCAAGCGCGCCGCCCGCACGCCCGACAAGCGGGTCGGGTCGCTGTTCCTCAACCCGGGCGGTCCCGGCGGCCCGGGCCTGACCATGCCGATCGCCGGGCAGGCGATCTTCCGGCCGCAGGTCCTCGACCGCTTCGACCTCGTCGGCTTCGATCCGCGCGGGGTCGGCGCCAGCAACCCGCTGCGCTGCTTCACCACCCAGGAGGACGCGGACGAGGTCTTCGGCGCCCAGATCGGCGTGCCGCTGTCGCGCGCCGAAATCTCGGGCACCCTGGCCAGCTACCGCGACTACGGCCGGTTCTGCAAGAACAACGCGGGTTCGCTGCTCAACCACATGTCCACCAAGGACGTCGTGCGCGACCTCGACACGCTGCGGGCGGCCGTGGGCGACCAGAAGCTGACCTACGTCGGCTTCTCGTACGGGACGCTGATCGGCTCGACGTACACGTCGATGTTCCCGAAGCAGTCGCGGGCGATCGTGATCGACGGCAACGTCGACCCGGCGCTGCGCACCAGCGACGGCGTGCAGTACGACCGGGAACGCGCGCAGGGCTTCGAAATCGCGCTGGACGCGTTCCTCAAGCGCTGTGACCAGGCGGGCGCGAAGTGCGCGTTCAGCGACGGCAACCCGCGGGCGAAGTTCGACGAGCTGCGCGAGTACCTGCGCAAGCAGCCGATCACCCTCCCCGGCGCCGAGCCGCTCGACATCAGCGAGTTCACCGGCACCGTGGGGGGCGTCCTCTACAGCCCGGCGGTGTTCGCCTCCCTGGCCGAATGGCTGCAGACGTACTACGCCGCGATCCACCCGTCCGCGCAGGCGCAGGCGCTGCAGCCCCGGCCGCTGAAGGCGCTCGCCGTCGGGCACCGGGGCCTGGCCGACCTGAGGCCGGACAGCCCGTACACCGGCGACGACTCGTACTTCGCCGTCAACTGCTCGGACAAGCCGTTCAAGATCCGGCAGGAGCAGGTGCCGGACATCGCCGCGAAGTGGGAGCGTGAGTCGCGGACCTTCGGCCGGTCGCAGGCGTTCTCGGACACCGCGGCCTGCCCGGTGTGGCCGGCGAAGAAGCCGGACGCCTACCGCGGCCCGTGGCGGGCCAAGACCGACGTCCCGGTGATCGTGGTCGGCAACTACTACGACCCGGCGACGCAGTACAAGTTCGCCCAGCGGATGGCGGCCGAGCTCGGCAACAGCCGGCTGCTGACGGTCGACGCGTTCGGTCACTGCATCCTGGGTGACGCCCTCGGTGTCGACCAGGCCGTGGCCGACTACCTGACCGACCTGAAGGTGCCGGCGAACGGGCAGGTGTTCCAGCCGAACGTCCAGCCCTTCTGAGTGTGAACCCGGTCCCGTGGCCCTTCCCCGGGCCGCGGGACCGGCTACCCTGGCGACGTTGATCATCGACGAACCACGGGAAGCGAGGTGAGCGGCACATGCCAGCGGACAGTCCTCGGACGGCCGGGCGCGCGCTCACCGGAGGTTTCCGGCGGGGCTGAGTCCGGCCGCCCCCTGTCCGGCAGTGCGCGCACGCCGGAAAAGAGCCGGATCATGACCATCTTCGAAATGCTGCTGCGCGTGGGCGCCGGCGTCGGCCTGGGTGCCGTCATCGGGGTCGAGCGCCAGTTCCGCGCCCGGATGGCCGGGCTGCGCACCAACGCCCTCGTCGCGGTGGGCGCGACGCTGTTCGTGCTGCTGTCCGCCCACGGCTTCGGCGGGCTGGCCTCGAGCGGCGACGCCGACCCGACCCGGGTGGCGGCCCAGATCGTCTCGGGCATCGGGTTCCTCGGTGCCGGGGTCATCATGCGGGACGGCCTCAACGTCCGCGGCCTCAACACCGCCGCCACGCTGTGGTGCTCGGCCGCGGTCGGCGCCCTCGCGGGGGCCGGTCTGTACGCGGTCGCGGCGGCCGGGACCGCTGTCGTGGTCGGGGTGAACGTGGTGCTGCGGCCGCTGGGCCGGGCCGTCGACCGCCGTCCCGACGCGGGGGACGAGACCCCGGCGCGTTACGAGTTCCAGGCGGTGACCCGGGACGAGGCCGAGGCCCACGTCCGTGCCCTGCTCGTGCAGGCGTTGACCCGCACGGACTTCCGGTTGCTGTCGGTCCTGAGCACGGACCGGGAGAACCGCACGGTCGAGGTCCGCGCCGAGCTGATCGGTGACCAGCGCGACGACGCCCAGATGGAGGCCGCCGTTTCGCGGCTGTCGCTGGAGCCTTCGGTGTCGAGTGTGCGCTGGGTGGCCGTGCCCGCGTAGGGAGAAGGCCTCCCCGCTCGCCGAGCGGGGAGGCCTTCCGAACCACCGAAAACCCTTACGCCTGCGTCATCTTCCGCAGCACGTACTGCAGGATGCCGCCGTTGCGGTAGTAGTCCGCCTCGCCCGGGGTGTCGATGCGGACGTCCGCGTCGAACTCCACCTTGGTGCCGTCCGCCTTGGTGGCCGTGACGTGCACCGTGCGCGGCGTCGTCCCCTCGTTCAGCGCCGTGATGCCCGCGATGTCGAACGTCTCCGTGCCGTCCAGGCCGAGCGACGAGGCCGACTCGCCCTGCGGGAACTGCAGCGGGATGACGCCCATGCCGATCAGGTTCGAGCGGTGGATGCGCTCGAACGACTCGGTGATCACCGCGCGGACGCCCAGCAGGGACGTGCCCTTGGCCGCCCAGTCACGCGACGAACCGGAGCCGTACTCCTTGCCGCCCAGCACGACCAGCGGGGTGCCCTGCGCCGCGTAGTTCTGCGCCGCGTCGTAGATGAACGCCTGCGGGGCGCCCTCCTGCGTGAAGTCGCGGGTGTAGCCGCCCTGCACGTCGTCCAGCAGCTGGTTGCGCAGGCGGATGTTCGCGAACGTGCCGCGGATCATCACCTCGTGGTTGCCGCGCCGGGAACCGTAGGAGTTGAAGTCCTTCTTCTCCACGCCGTGCTCGGTCAGGTACTGCGCGGCCGGGGTGCCCGGCTTGATCGCGCCGGCGGGGGAGATGTGGTCGGTGGTGACCGAGTCGCCCAGCTTCGCCAGCACGCGCGCGCCGGTGATGTCGGTGACCGCGGCCGGCTCCGGCGTCATGCCCTCGAAGTACGGGGGCTTCCGCACGTAGGTGGACTCGGCGTCCCACTCGAAGGTCTTGCCCTCCGGGGTGGGCAGCGACTTCCAGCGCTCGCCGCCGTCGAAGACGTCCGCGTAGTCCTTGGTGAACATCTCCTGCGTGATCGCGTGGTCGATGGTCTCCTGGATCTCCTTGGACGTCGGCCAGATGTCCTTGAGGAAGACGTCGTTGCCCTGCGTGTCCTGGCCCAGGGGCTGGTTCGCGAAGTCGAAGTCCATCGTGCCGGCCAGCGCGTAGGCGATGACCAGTGGCGGCGACGCGAGGTAGTTCATCTTCACGTCGGGGTTGATCCGGCCTTCGAAGTTCCGGTTGCCCGAGAGCACCGAAACCGCGGTGAGGTCGTTCTCCTGGATGGCCGCGGAGATCTCGTCCGAGAGCGGGCCGGAGTTGCCGATGCAGGTGGTGCAGCCGTAGCCGACCAGGTGGTAGCCCAGCTTCTCCAGGTACGGCCACAGGTTGGCCTTGGTGTAGTAGTCGGTGACGACCTGCGAGCCCGGCGCCATCGACGTCTTCACCCACGGCTTGACCGCGAGGCCCTTGTCCACGGCGTTGCGCGCGAGCAGCGCGGCGCCGAGCATGACCGACGGGTTCGAGGTGTTGGTGCACGAGGTGATCGAGGCGATCACCACGGCGCCGTGGT
>NZ_MUMI01000072.1 GCF_002155975.1 Amycolatopsis kentuckyensis | reverse complement strand
GAGGTCGCGGACGCGGCGGAGGCGGTAGTCGACCGTGTTGGGGTGGACGTGGAGCTGGGCCGCCGTGCGGCGGCGGTTCGTGTCCAGCCGGAGGTACGCGTCCAGCGTCTCGACCAGCTCCGGGTGCGCGGCCAGGGGGTCGAGCGCCGCCGCGAGGCGGTCGCGGGCCACTCCCGGGCGGGTCAGCTGGAACTCGACCAGGACGTCGTCGAGGCGGTACAGGCCCGGCGCGCGGCCGAACCAGCGCAGCACGTCCAGCACCTCGGCGGTCTGCGCCGCCACCTCCCGGACCTCCGCGGGCGCCGCCGTCTCCGCCGCCGCCAGCACGGTGACCCCCGCCGCGCGCCCGGCCGCGTCCAGGACCGCGTGCCCATCCGAAAGCCGGTCGGACGACGGGAGCAGGACGAGCCCGCCGGGACCGTCCAGTGACGCGAGCACCCCGTCGCCGCAAATCCCTTCGAACGCCGCCAGGAACCGGCGGAGCTTGCGGCGGACCGCGATCTCGGCGTCCACCCCCGGCGACCCCTCGTCCGCGTGCGGCCCGAGTTCGACGCTCAGCACCACGTACCGCGCCGGCAGCGTGATCCCGGCGCTGCGGGCGACGACGTCGACCGGGCCGCCGTCGACGAGCACCGACAGCAGCGTCCGGCGCGCGGTGTGCTCCTGCCCGACCTTCGTCCGCAGCTCCTCCAGGTAGCCGCGGGTCACCGCGCCGGTGACCGTGCCGACGAACGCCAGCACCCGGTCCGCGACCTCGAGAAGGTCGGCGACGTCCGCACTGCCCGACGAAGCGGAGCCGACGGCGAAGATCTCCCGCGCGCCGACGTGGTACGCGGTCAGCACCGCCTCCAGCGGGAAGCCTTCCTCCGCCCGCCGGACCGCGGACGCGCCGACCTGCCGCAGCTCGGCCGCGTTGAGCTCGCGGTCCTCGCGCAGGCTGCGCGCGAACGCCCGCACCGCCTGCCGCGTGATGCCCGCGATGTCGCCGGCCAGTTCCTCCACCGGCAGCCGCCGGTAGTCCGCCACCTCGGCCTGGATCCGCGCGAGCACCCGGGCGATCAGCTCGGGCTCCTCCCGGGTGAGCCGCTCGTGCACGCGCTGCCCGCCGAGGGTGAGGTCCCCGCCGCACTTGTGCTCGGTCACAACCGATCTCCTCGTTCTCTGCCCGGATTCCCAGTCAATCCCGTGACGCCCGGTGCCGATGGTGTCACGGAGACCAACAGTCGACACAACGTCAAGGAGGACGGTGTGCGAGTGAGAACGACGGTGTTCATCGCGATCATGGTCACCACGCTGACGGGCGCGACAGCAGGCACGGCGGCCGCGGGCAGCGCCGGCGAGTACGTGGCACTGGGGGATTCCGCGGCGGCCGGGCCGCTGATCCTGCCGCCCGACCTCTCCTCCCCCGGCTGCCTCCGGTCGCTGGCCGACTACCCGCACGTCGCCGCGAAGGAACTCGGCGTGCCGCTGAAGGACGTCACCTGCTCCGGCGCGACGACGGCGGACATGACCGCCCCGCAGCAGACCTCGTCCGGCGCGGTGCCGCCCCAGCTGGACGCGCTGGGCGAGCAGACCCGGACGGTGACCGTGACGATCGGCGGCAACGACATCGGCCTGGTCGGCGCCGCGACGAGCTGCATCAACCTGCTGCCCGGCATCACCCCCGACTGCGTCGACCGGTTCACCGCCGGCGGCCACGACCAGCTGGCCGAGAAGATCGCCGCATTCGAGCCGGTGTGGGGCGAGCTGCTGGACGCGATCCACGCGAAGGCGCCGGACGCCGACGTCTTCGTGGCCGGGTACGGCACCTACCTGCCGCGCAACGGCTGCTGGCCGATCGCGCCACTGACCCCGCGCGACGCGAACTACATCCAGGGCAGCATCGACAAGACCAACGCGGCCCTCGCCCGGCAGGCCGCCGCGCACGGCGCGCACTACGTCGACGTCCGGACGGCCTCGATCGGCCACGACGTCTGCAAGCTGCCAGGCGTGAAGTGGTTCGAGGGCGTGCTGCCGACGTCGGTCGCCGCGCCGATGCACCCGAACGCCGACGGCATGGCCGCCATCGGCCGGCTGGTCGCCACGGCGATCAGCGGGTGAAGTCCCAGCGGGTGGCGCCGTGGGGCTCGGCGGTGGCGACGCCGATGGCCCGGTGCAGGGTGAGCCGGTACAGGTGCCACGGCGCCGGACCGGCGCTCGCCGCCATGAACGGCGCGTTGAACCCGCCGTCCTCCACGGTCGCGGGCCAGCCGCCCTCGCGGTAGACGGCCGCCACCCGCTCCAGCGTCGCCGGCTCGGCGACCCGGTGGGCCTCGCCCTCCATCGTGAGGTCGAGGCCGCGCAGCCGCACCGACACGCTGCACGCCGGGTTCGCCGCCAGGTTGCGGGCCCGGCGCGTGCCCGGCCCGCTCACGAAGTAGAGCGTGTCGTCCACCCAGATGGCCCCGACACCGGCGGCGTGCGGCCGTCCGTCGGGGCGGACGGTGCCGACGAAGAAGGTCAGGTCTTCCTTGGGGGTCTGGGTGGCGAGGAGATCGCGCGCCCTGCTCCACGGCAGCGCCGCCGCGGACCCGGTTCGGTCGAGGTTCTGGGTTTCACCGGCTTCAGTCATGCCTACGCGTCGAACGGGACGACGGCGGATCGACACGCGGCGAGAGTTTTCGCGCCACCGGGGTCGTCGTCGCTGGCCGCGGGCACGATCGCCAGCTCGTCGACCCCGGCCGCCGCATACGAGCCGATCTTCGCCGCGAGCTCGTCCCGGGAGCCGAGCAACCCGATCACGGCGATCGCCTCGGCGGGCACCGCGGCCAGCAGCTCACGCGGGTGCGGCCGGGTGCGCGCGAAGTCGATGAGGTCGCCGAAGCCCGCCGCGCGGAACATGTCCGCGTAGCCCGGCGCGGCGAGGTAGCCGACGACACCCCGGCGGAGCTGCTCCAGTTCGGCCGGACCCGGGTCGGCCGCGGCGACCACCCACGCGGCCACCGGCGGCGGAGTGGTTCCGGCCCGCTCAGCAGCGGTGTGGAGCCCGCGCACCAGCGTCGCCGCGGCCGCCGGGCTGACGAGGTTGATCACCATCCGGTCGGCGTGCCGGGCGGCGACGTCGAGCGCCCGCGGCCCGAACGCGGCGATCGTCAACGGCGACTTCGGGGCGGCCAGCCGCAGCCGGTACCCCTGCGAGCCGACGACCGAGCCGTCCACAGTGGACTTCTCGCCGGCCAGCAGCTGGCGGACCGCCACCGCGGACTCCGCCAGCGCCACGGCCGCCCGAGAGCGCGAACGCCCGTGCCAGCCGCGCACCACGACGTCGCTGGACGTCCCCAAAGCGACCCCGGTCGACCGGCCGGTCAGCGCGGCCACCGAGGCGACGCCCACGGCGATCGTCGCCGGGTCCCGCACGGTCACCGCCAGCGGCCCGAAAGTCAGGGAAATCCTCGAGGTGGCCGCGCCGATCGCCGTGCCGAGCGCGAAGGCGTCCCACGTCGCCATTTCGCCGATCCACAGCTCCGGGTAGCCCGCCGCCTCGGCCGCGCGAGCGGTGTCCAGTGCCTCCTCCGGCGGCCGGTCCTGCCAGAGCCCCAGCGACACCGACAGCTTCATGCGGCGGCCTGCACGATCATCGTGACCACCGTGGTGAACGAGCCGCCGACGTTCAGCGTCAACGCCGTCCGCGCGCCCCCGACCTGCGTCTCGCCCGCCGTGCCCGAGACCTGCCGGGCCGCGTCGCGCAGCATGCGGACGCCGGTCGCGCCGACCGGGTGGCCGAGGCCGATCAGGCCGCCACCCGGGTTGATCCCGGCCGCGTCGAGCCCGCCGCCGTCGATGAACCGGCCGCCGTCGCCGGGCGGGGCCGCGCCGAGGTGCTCCAGCGCGACCAGGCCGGTGATGGTGAAGCAGTCGTGCAGTTCGACGACGTCGAGCGCCTCGGGGCCGGGCACGCCCGCTCGCCGGTAGGCGTCGGTGACGGCGCCGCGCAGGTGCGGGAACAGGTACTCGCCGCCGGAAGCGATCTTCGGCGCGAGGCCGATGTGCGCGGTGCGGTGCCCGAAGCCCGCGATGCGCGGGAACCCGCCGCCGAGCCGCTCGGCGAAGGCGGGCGAGGCCAGCAGCACCGCCGCGGCGCCGTCGGTGATCCGGCCGCAGTCCTGCTTGCGCAGGCGGCCTTCGATGACCGGGTTGAGCTCGTCGTCGGGCCCGAACGCGCGGGCCGGAAACCGCCAGTCGCGGGCCTGGGCCAGGGGGTTCAGCGCCGCCCGGGTGAAGGCGTGCTCGGCGAACGACCCCAGGTGCCCCGGATCGAGTCCGTACCGGGCGTCGTACGCGGAAGCGACGTCCGCGAACAGCGCGGGCCACGGGAACTTCGCGGCGACGGCCTCGTGCCCGGCCCACGCGGCGGACCCGAGGTGTTCGGCCGCGCGCTGCCCGTCGACGTTGCGCATCAGCTCGACGCCGACGACCAGCGCCACGTCGTAGCGGCCCGCTTCGAGGTCCGCGCAGGCGGCCAGGACGGCGGTGCTGCCGGACGCGCACGCGGCTTCGTGCCGGGTCGACGGCACCCCGTCCAGCTCCGGGACGGCGGCCACGAGCAAGCCGCCGAGCTGGGCCTGGCCGGTGAACAGCTCGGCGGCGAGGTTCCCGACGTGCGCGACCCCGACGTCGCCGGCCGAAACGCCGGCGTCCGCGAGAGCCGCGGGCACGACCTCGGCGAACAGCTCGAGGAGCCCGCGCCCTTCCTTGGTGAAGTTGCGCGCGAAGTCGGTCTGCGCCCCGCCCAGCACGAACACCGTCATGACCTCACCCCAGGCTCTCCCGCAGCTGCCGCTTCAGGATCTTCCCCACCGGGTTGCGGGGCAAGGCGTCGGCGTACTCGAGCCGTTCCGGCAGCTTGAACGCGGCCACCTTCTTCTCGCGCAGGTACGAGACGAGCTCGTCGAGCGACGGCTTGCGCGAGCCCGGCACGACGACCGCGCACACCCGCTCCCCCATGACGTCGTCGGGCACGCCGACGACGCCGACGTCGGCGACGTCCGGGTGCCCGGCCAGCAGGCCCTCGACTTCGGCGGGCGAGATGTTCATTCCGCCGCGGATCACGAGGTCCTTCATCCGGTCGACGTACCGCAGGAACTCCCCGCGCTCGCCGTCGATCTCGAAGACGTCGCCGGTGCGGAAGTGCCCGTCGGCGTCGAAGGACGACGTGTCGAGCGGTTCCCCCACCGAAGTGAGGTAGCCGGCGAACACCGTCGGCCCGGCGATGTGCAGCTCGCCGGGCCGCCCGGGTTCGGTCACCCGCTCGCCGGTGACCGGGTCGTGCAGCCGCACCGACGTCCAGTCGGCCACCGGGGTCGACCAGGTGGCGGCGGAGGCGTAGTTCGGGAAGTAGGTCGCGCGCTGGTCCGGGTCCGGGATGTCCACCGGACCGGACAGCAGCGCGGTGCCCTCGTTCGAGCCGAAGAAGTTGATGATGTCGATGCCGTACCGCTCGGCCCAGGTGCGCACCAGCCACGGCGAGAGCGGCGCCGAGCCGGACCCGATCTTCCGCAGGGCCGAAATGTCCACTCCGGACAGTAGAGCTTCGTTGTGCAGCAGCATGGTCAGCAACGCCGGTGGCGCGAGCGTGTACGTCACCCGCTCGGCGGCGAGCTGCCCCAGGAACACCGGCAGGTCGAACGGGTGGTGCGGGACGAACACGGCGCCGGTCAGCAGCCACGGCAGGAACATGCCGCCGATGCCGGCCATGTTCGTCATCGGGAACGGCGAGAGCAGGACGTCGTCGCGGGTCATCCCGGCGGCCTGGACGCAGCCGGCGGCCGTCGCCAGCCAGTCTCCGTGGCAGCGCGGCACGGCCTTCGGCTCGGCTTCGGTGCCGGACGTCCAGCAGATGGTCACGCAGTCGTTGACGTCGGCTTCGGTCCGGTACGAGTCCAAAGTGGATTTCTCCGCTTCGGACAGGGGAGCTTCGGGCCAGGCCAGGGCGCCGGCCGGTTCGTCGTCCCCCGAGGCGACGACGAACCGGACCGACGGCGCCGAAGCGCCTATTAGCCCAAGGGCCGCCCCGGCGAGCTCGTGCTCGCCGTATCTGGATGCGGTCACCACCCCGACGGCCCCGGTGCGCCGGCACATGGGGCCGAGTTCGTGTTCCCGGTAGGACACCGGGAACGGGGTGACGATCGCGCCGATCCGCACGATCGCGAGGAACGCCTGCACCAGGGCCGAGCAGTTCGGCAGCTGCACGGCCACGACGTCGCCTGCTCGCACCCCTCCGGCGAGCAGGAACGCGGCCAGGACGTCGACGCGTTCGTCGAGCCGGTTCCAGGTCCACCGCACCGGGTCGCGTCCGACCAGTGCGGTGGTGTTCGGTGGATCGACCAGCGCGAGACCCTCCGGGTCGGCACTGACCCGCTCCTTGACGAGCTGGTCGATCGTCTCCGCACTCCACCATCCCCACGTCCGGAAGTCCCGGGCGCGACCCTCTCGATGGCATCTCATGAACGGAGGTTTTCCAGCTGGTCCGCCCGGACCCAGGTCGCGTGAAAACCGAGCGGGACACGCTGGGGAAGCAGGACCCTGGCCACGGGTCCGGCAGCGAGGTCGGCGGCGTCGAAGATGTCCAGTTCCGAGCGCCCCTCGCGCTCGTCCTGCACGAACGTCACCAGATACCCGTCCGCCGAATCGACGGGTGCTCCTTCGCGGGGTGCGAACGGAGCCTCACTGCCCCACCGGCCGGGACCGAACCGGTATTCGGTCTTCGTGCCGGCAAGATCGTCGTGGCGCACCAGCCCGTCGAACTTCAGCGTCGACTCGGGCGAGATGTGCACCGCGTAGGAGTACCGGTTCCGCCGTCCGACGCCGCGGGCGTCGACGGTCGGGAACTCGGTGTTGTCGTCGTCGAGCGGCGCCTCGTGGCACGCGCCGGTCCGCAGGTCGAAGCGGTAGCGGTGCAGCTGGGCGTCCAGCCGCAGGTAGGACAGCATCTTCGCGAGCGGCGTGTGCGCGTCGGCGCGCGGCTGCGGGCGCTGCACGCGGCAGACGTCGAGGACGACCTCGTCGCCCTGCTCCCAGGCGTTGACGACGTGGTAGATGTAGCACGGGCTCGCTTCGAACCAGCGGATCTGGCTACCGTCTCCGTAGCGTGGCAGGACGCCGAACCGGCTCGGCATCGAGCGGTCGAAGTGCAGCTTGTGCCGCCCCTGCTTCGCCGCCGTCAGGTCCTGGACCAGCGGCAGGTCCATCAGCACCGCGTAGTGCTCGGTGATGGCCATGTCGTGCGGCAGGCGCGGGCCCGGCAGCGCGATGTCGGTGGTGGTCACGACGCGGCCGTCCGCGCTGATCACGCCGTAGCGCAGGTACGGCGGGCGCGGGCCGTAGTCGAACCAGAACAGCTCGCCGGTGGTCTCGTCGACCTTCGGGTGGGCCATCATGTCGCCGGCCAGGGTGCCGAGGAAGTCGTCGGCGCCGAGGGTCTCCAGCGACAGCGGGTCGACCGCGTACGGCGAGCCGCACAGGTACCAGGTGGCGAGGATCCGGCCGCGGTGGAAGACGACGTCGGTGTTGGCGTTGTCCTTGAGGCCCAGGCCGTGGGTGTTGCCGAAGGGGTTGTCCTTCGGGTTCTCCATGACGCCGGTCCAGAGCGCCTTGCCCGCGGCGGACTCGGCTTCGAAGGCCTTCGTGCGGATCCAGCGGTTGCGGTAGCGGGCCTTGCCGTTCTCCAGGTGGACCGCGTGGATCATGCCGTCGCCGTCGAACCAGTGGTAGCGACCTTCCGGGGCGAACCGCGGGTTCGGGCCGTTGCGCAGGTAGACGCCGTTGAGGTCCTTCGGGATCTGGCCGATGACCTGCAGGTCTTCGGCGTCGATCTCGGTGTCGACCGGGGCGTAGACGCCGAGCAGGTAGGGGTTCGCCTCGCCGGTGTCCGCCGCCCGGGCCACCATCAGCGGCTGTTCGGAGGTGCTGGTCATCGGGCTGCTCCCCTGGCTGCGGCGGGCTGTTGGGGATGAGACTATGATTTGTGTACCCAGGTGTCAATAGGCTTCTTTTGGTGTAGTCAGGTGTACGCTGAGGCCGTCATGTAACGAGGGGGAACGGGTGACCGAAGCGCCTGCACACCGCGTCCGGCCGGCGGGAGATCCGCTCCGCCGGGCGCTCGAGCTGGTCGGCGACCAGTGGACGCTGCTCATCCTGCAGAGCCTGTTCCTGCGCTTCCGGCGGTACGAAGAGCTGCGCCTCCGCTTGGGCATCTCGCCGACGGCGTTGTCCGGACGGCTGCGGGACATGGTCGAAGCGGGCATGCTCACCCGGGTGCCGTACCGGGACGCGCGCCGCACGCGGCACGAGTACCGGCTCACCGAGCGCGGCCTCGAGCTGTGGCCGCTGCTGATTTCGATCTGGGCCTGGGAGCGCGAGTGGGTCGAAGGCCGCCGCGAGGTGCTGCCGACGCTGATCCACCTCGACTGCGAGCTGGCTACATCAGCGCCCCTCGGCTGCGCCGCCTGCGGCCGCCGGGTGGACGCGCGCGACGTCCGCGCGGAACGGCTGGACAGCACCGGCGTCGCGGCGGCGACGGCGTCCAAGCGCTTCCGCCGCAAGGACGCCGAATCCCTGGCCGGCGACCCGCTGATGTTCTTCCCCGACACGATGGAGCTGCTCGGCGACCGCTGGTCGACCGGGCTGCTGGTCTCGGCGCTGCTCGGCTGCCGGCACTTCTCGGAGTTCGAGCGGGAGCTGGGCATCGGGCCGAGCGTGCTGTCGGCCCGGCTGAGCAAGCTGGTCGAGGTCGGCGTCCTGCGCACCGGCACGGCGAAGACCCGCACCGACGCCCGCGACTACCGCATGACGGCGAAGGGCCTGGCGTTCTTCCCGGCGCTGGCGTTCATCGCGGAGTGGTCGCGCGGGTTCGAGGTGGCGGGCCAGGAGCCGGACATCACGCTGCACCACGTCGAGTGCGGCGAGCGGCTGCGCCCGATGCTGCTCTGCGACCACTGCGGCCGCCCGCTGACCCGCAAGTCGGTGCAGTTCGGCGGGGTGCCGTCGCCCAAACGCTGAAGGGTGACGGAAATCGGCTCGCCAAGAGGTGGGAGTGGTGACAGGCTGGAGCGGTCACACGTCGTCGTTTTCGGAGGTAAGCATGAGTGAACCGACCCCGTCGCCCAGCGGCGAGGAGGACGACGTCAAGCGCAAGTTCCGTGAGGCGCTGGAGCGCAAGCAGGCCCACGCCCGCAGCGGCGCGTCGCACGAGAACGCCGGCGGCAAGAACCAGCACGCCCACGGCCCGGCGGCGAACAAGCGCACGTTCCGCCGCAAGAGCGGCTGAGAAACGGAGCTCCCGAAGGCCACCACGGACAGTGTTCGTGGTGGCCTTCGCCGTACCCGGCCCGGGGTGACGGATCGGCGCTCACGCTGGGCCTTGCCGTACCCGGCCCGGGCTGACCGACGCTTGCTCACGCTTGGCCTTGCCGTACCCGGCCCGGGCTGACCGACGCTTGCTTTCGCTGGCCCATGCCGTACCCGACCCGGGCTGACCGACGCTTGCTCGCGCTGGCCCATGCCGCACCCCGCCCGGGGTGACGGACCCGTGCTCGCGCTGGCCTTCGCCGTAGCCCGCCCGGCGTGGCGGCGCGAGTGCCTTCAGGCCAGGCAGACCACCCCCTCGCCGTGGCCCCCAGCGTCCTAGGGTGGGCCGATGGCCGGTCGCGTGCGGTGGGACGAGGCGTGGCGGGTCACGCGGTACGTCCTCTACGCCGGCGGGCGGCCCGAGGTCCGGGCGCGGTCGGCCGGCCTGTCCCGGCTGCGGGCCGCCGCCACCGTGGGCATCGGGCTCTGGAGCGGGTTCGTGGCGGCGCAGACCGCGCCGGGGGCGCCGGCCGGGAGCCCGCTCGCCCTCGGGCTGGCCGCGGCGAGCGTGGTGCCCGCGATCGTCGCCGTCCGTTCGCCGCTGTGGGCGTGGCGGCTGCTCGTCGTGCTGCTCTCGGCCACGCCGGCCGCGCACCCGGCCATGCCGAGGTTGTGGGGCTGGCCGTGGTCACCCGGCCTGGCGCTGACGGCCGCGCTGGTCTGGTTCCTGGTCGCCGCGGGCCACGCGCAGGCCGTCCTGGTCGGGGTCGGCGTGGTCTCGGCGGCGGCGATGGGCGTCTGGGTCGAGGACTGGCGCGACCTGGCGCTGCTGGTGGCCCTGATGACCGCGGTGCTCCTCGCCGGCAACGCGGTGCGGCAGCGGCGGGTCGCCGAACGGGAAAGCGCCGAGCAGCAGCGGAGACGGGCGGCGGAGGAGACCAGGGCCGCCGTCCTCGAGGAACGCGCGCGCATCGCCCGGGAACTGCACGACGTGGTCGCCCACCACATGTCCGTGCTCGCGCTGCGCACCGACTCCGCGCGCTACCGCTTCCCCGGCCTGCCGGACGACCTGCGCACCGAGTTCGCCGAGCTGACCGGGACCGCGCGGGAAGGCATGGTCGAGATGCGCCGGCTGCTCGGCGTGTTGCGCACCGAGAGCACCGGCGGGCCGACCGCGCCGCAGCCGGACGCCACCCGGATCGCCGAGCTGGCGGAGCGGGTGCGTGCCCTCGGCACCGCCTGCACGGTGCGGGTGCACGGTGACTTCGACGCGCTGCCCGCCGGCGTCGCGCTGTCCGGCTACCGGATCGTGCAGGAGGCGCTGAGCAACGCGGTCCGGCACGCACCCGGGGCCGACATCGACGTGGACCTGCGGGTCGGCACCGGTTCCGTCCGGGTGGCGGTGCGCAACGCCCCGGGCGGTGCCGGGCGCGCGGCCGGGACCAGCGGGCACGGGCTGCTCGGCATGCGGGAGCGCGCCGCGATGCTCGGTGGCAGGCTGGACGCCGGGCCGACGGCGGACGGCGGGTTCGAGGTCACCGCGGACCTGCCGCTGGACCACGAGGAGGACGTGTGATTTCCGTGCTCATCGCCGACGACCAGACCATGGTCCGGCAGAGTTTCCGCGCCGTGCTCGACGCCCAGGACGACATCCGGGTGGCCGGCGAGGCCGCGGACGGCGCCGAAGCGGTGACGCGCTGCGCGGAACTCTCCCCCGACGTCGTGCTGCTGGACGTCCGGATGCCCGGCATGGACGGCCTGGAGGCCGCCCGCCGCATCCTCGGCGCGGGCGGTGCCGTCCGCGTGCTGATGCTGACGACGTTCGACATCGACGAGTACGTCTACGGCGCGCTGCGCGCGGGCGCCAGCGGGTTCCTGCTCAAGGACGCGCCGCTGGACGACCTGGTCGTGGCGGTGCGGGTGGTCGCCGCGGGCAACGCCTTGTTCGCGCCGTCGGTCACCCGCAGGCTCGTCGGCGAGTTCGCGGTCCGCGGCCGGGCCGCCGAACCCGGCTCCCGCGGCCGCTCCGGGATCGCGGACCTGACCGAGCGGGAGACCGAAGTCCTCCGCCTGGTCGCGAAAGGACTGTCCAACACGGAGATCGCCGCCGCACTGGTGATCGCCGAACAGACCGCGAAAACCCACGTCAGCCGCGTGTTCGGCAAGCTCGGCGCGCGGGACCGGGCGCAGGCGGTCGTGGCCGCCTACGAAGCGGGCATCGTGGTGCCCGGCCGGTGATACCGGGGTAGCACGCGGGGGCGGTGGCCCTACCCGGGTGCCACCGGAAGACGGCACTCCGGCCCGACGACCGGGCGCCCGCGAGCCGACACCGTTGCGGCCATGGGGATCGAGCGGCGCACCAGGACCGTGGTGCTGACGGCGACCGCGGTGTTCGCGCTCGTGGCGGTGACGTGGTGGGCGCTCGGCCGCCCGCTCGGCGTCGACTCCGCGGTGTACCGCGCCGGGGGCATCGCCGTGCTCCGCGGGGAACCGCTCTACGGGCACCTGGCGGCCCTGCCCGGCTGGGCGCCCGAGCTGCCGTTCACCTACCCGCCGTTCGCGGCGCTGCTGTTCACCGTGTTCGCCGCGGTGCCCGTGCAGTGGTGCTGGGGTCTGGTGGCGCTGGCCGCCGCCCCCGCGCTGGCCGTCGCCCTGCGCCCGTACGCACCGGGCGCGGGGGTGCTGCTCGCCGCGTTCGGCCTGCAGCCGGTGTGGCAGACCATCGGACTGGGCCAGCTCAACCTGGTGCTGATGGCGCTCGTCGTCGCCGACGTGCTGCGGCGGCGCGGCTCGGCGAGCGGCGGAGTCCTCATCGGACTCGCCGCGGCGGTCAAGCTGGTTCCGCTGATCTTCGTCGGCCACCTGTTGCTCACCGGCCGCCGGGCCGATGCCGGCCGCGCGCTCGGCACGTTCGCCGGCGCCACCGCGCTCGGCGCCGTGCTGCTGCCGGCCGACTCGGCCCGGTACTGGACGTCCGCCCTGTTCAACGACCACTTCGCGCAGATGAAGGGCTGGGTGGGCAACCAGTCGTGGGCGGGGTTCGCCGCCCGGACCGCGCCCGGTCAGGTCTGGCCGCTCGCCTTCGCGGCGCTGGTCGTGGCGGGCGCCGCGATCGTCGTCCGGTGGCGGTACCGCGAGGGCGACGAACGCGGCGCGCTGCTGGTCACCGCCGGGTGCGCGCTGCTGGTGAGCCCGATTTCGTGGACGCACCACTGGGTGTGGGTCGGGCCCGCGCTCGGGTACCTGCTCGCCGCCGGCCGGCGGTGGTCCGCACTGTTCGTCGCGGCGGTGTTCACCGGCTGGACCGTGGCGGTGGTGCCCGGCGGCCAGGGCCGGGAGCGGACCTGGACCGCCGGGCAGGCACTCGTCGGCAACGCCTACCTGCTGGTCACCCTGGTCGCGGGCGTGGCGCTCGTCGTGAAGGTGCTCCGCCGCCGATCGGCCCGGACTACGGTGTGAACTCGCCGAGGTGGTCGAGCACCACGAACTGGCTGCCCGGGCTCGCCGCCGCCACCGCGTTGCGCAGGGTTTCCAGCCCGCCGTTGGGGTCGTGGGCCTGGCCCAGCGGCAGGTCGAAGTCGTCCCAGTGCGTTGCCGCCACGTACCGCGGGTGGCCCAGGGTGCGCAGCAAGCGGGGGACGTACTCCCTGACCTTCGCCCCGCCCGGCGGCACCAGCACCACGTCCGGCCGCAGCCCCGCCAGCTCGGACTCGATGTAGTTCGAGCCCCCGAAGTCGAGCACGCTCGCGCCGCCGCCCGAAACCACGTACGCCAGCGTGCCGCCCTCCAGCAGGTCCGAAATCACCCGTGGCCGGTCGCGGCGGGACAGCGGCCGGGTTCCCGGGAACGCCACCTGGGCCCGGGTTCCGGTGGCCGAATGCAGGGAGCGCAGGACCCGGATCGCGTAACCGTCGAAGGTCAGGTCTTCCCCGCCCGTCGCGATCGCCAGCTGGTCCTCCGGGGCACCCATGGCCGCCATGAGACTCAAATGCGTCTCGGTGCCGATGACCGTCGCTCCGGTGCGTTGCGCCAGGTACGGGACGTCGCTCAGGTGGTCGTAGTGGCCGTGGGTCACCAGGATGTGGTCCGCCCGGAGGAAACCCCGGTCGAGGTAGCCGTCGATCAGCGCGCGGTTCACCGAGAGCGGTGTCCGGGGATCCGCGCCCGCCGGGGTGTACGTGCCCGTCTTGAACCGGGTCGGCCACGGGTCGATGAGGACCGTCTTCGCCCCGATGCGGATCTCCCAGCCGTTGTTGCCCCACCAGCGCAAGGTCATTCCCGAAGCCGCGCGGGCGGTGGCCGGTGCGCCCGCGAGGATGGCCGCGGCCGCCGCGCCCGCGCCGAACAGCCCGCGCCTGCTCAATCCCATGTCCATACCGGACACCCGACCACGAGCCGGGCCCCGCTGTCCAAGATCGGCGCCACGCCCTCTCGATAGGTGAACGGCTATCGTCGCAGGGTGGATCACCTTCGCTCGCTGCGGTACTTCCTCGTCGTCGCCGAAGAACTCCACTTCGGCCGGGCCGCCGAACGGCTCGGGATGGCGCAGCC
>NZ_MUMI01000719.1 GCF_002155975.1 Amycolatopsis kentuckyensis | reverse complement strand
CGCTCGCCTTCACCCCGGCCGGACGGCTGCTGCTCGCGCACGCCGAGGTCATCCTCGACGACCTCGCCGCCGCGGAATCGGCGCTGGCCGCGGTGACCGGGAACGGCGGCACCGGCACGGTCCGCGTGGCGGCCTTCGCGTCCGCGGCCCGGCAGCTCCTGCCGCGGGCGTGGGCCGGGCCGGTTTCCCTCCGCCTGGTCGAGCGGGAACCCGATGCCGCCCTCGAAGCGCTGCGCCGCCAGGACGCCGACATCGCGGTGGTGCACAGCTATTCGCTCCTGCCGCGGGAAATCCCGCCCCGGTGCGCGGAGCGGATGCTGCTCGACGACCCGGTCCTGCTGGCGCGCGACCCGGCCTCACCCGGGCCGGCCGACGGCGAACCGGTGGACCTGGCCGCGTTCGCCGACCGGCCGTGGCTGGTGCCGACGGCCGACCTTTCGTGTCACGCGATGATCCAGCGGGCCTGCGGTGCGGCCGGCTTCGTGCCGGAGACCGTCGCCGAGTCCGCGGACTTCGCCGTCCTCGTCGCCCTCGCGGCGGCCGGTGCGGGAGTCGCGCTGGTCCCGGCCATGGCGTTGCCCGCCGGAGCGCCCGGCGTCAGCCTGCACCCGCTCCGGGAACCGTTGACGCGCAAGGTGTTCGCGGTGACCCGGGCGGGCCTGGCGCGGCCCTGCCGGACGCTGTGACCTCGCGGGCCGCCCGCTCCAGCCGGTCCACCACCGCCCCGACCTCTGGCCGCCCCGCCAGGCCCGCCCGGGCCACCGCGAACACCTTGCGCGTCAACGGTTCGCCGAG
>NZ_MUMI01000718.1 GCF_002155975.1 Amycolatopsis kentuckyensis | reverse complement strand
CTCGGCCGGTGATCGCTGACCCGGCCGAGGTGCTGGGTAGGTTCCTGCGCGCGCTCGGCGTGCCCGACACGTCGATCCCGCCGGCCGTCGAAGATCGCGCCACGCGGTTCCGGTCGGAGCTGGCCGGGCGGAAAGTACTGGTGGTGCTCGACGACGCCGCGCACGAACAACAGGTCCGGTTGTTGCTCCCGGGTGCCCCGGGGTGCGCGGTGCTGGTCACCAGCCGGAACAAGCTCAGCGCATTGGAGGGCGCCCGCCGGCGTGATCTGCAGGTGCTGCCGGATGCGGAAGCGCTCCGCTTGCTGGACGTCGTCGTCGGGGACGGACGTGTCGGCGGGGAACCGGCAGCGGCCGCGGAGATCGTCCGGCTGTGCGGCAGGCTCCCGCTTGCCGTGCGGATCGCGGGCGCGCGTCTGGCGGCGCGAAGACACTGGCCGCTGGCCAAGCTGGCGGCGCGGCTCCGCACCGAACGCAGTGTGCTCGCCGAGCTGGCGATCGGCGACCTCGAGGTGCGAGGCAGTCTTGCGCTGAGCTACCAGAGCCTCGCGGAAGCGGAGCGGACAGCGCTGCGTCGCCTGGGTTTCCTGGCGGTGCCGTCGTTCGCTCCATGGCTGCTGGCGCCCCTGCTGGACTGCCCGGTCCCCGAAGCCGATGACGTCCTCGAACGGCTAATGGACAGCAGGCTCGTCGACGTCGTTTCCGGTGACCGGTACGTGCTCCACGATCTGACGCGGGCGTTCGGCCGGGAGCGTGCCCTGGCTGACGAGCCGCTCGCGGACCTGAAGGCCGCGGTCGCCCGGGTCGGCGAGGTCTACCTCACGGTGGTCCAGCGCGCCTCGACGCTGCTCCCCAACGCCGTGCGGCTGCCGACGCCGCCACTGCCGGCCGGCTGCCGGCTGAACCAGCCCCTGCTCGACGAGCTGCTCGCCGAACCGGACCGGTGGTTCGACTGGGAGCAGAACGGGCTGGTCGCAGTCGTCGAACTGGCCGGCGAACTGGACCTGTCCAGGCTCGCAGCCGGACTCGCGGCGGCGCTGACTTCGTCGTCGTTCGCGCTGAACAACCAGTTCACCCTCTGGTGGCGAACCCATCAGGCGGCGCTCGCCGCCGCCCAGCGAACCGGCGACCGCGGGGCTGAGGCGCAGCTGCTGTGCGGCCTCGGCTGGCTGCGCTACGAACAGGACCGGCTGGACGAGGCCGCCGACTACTACCGGCAGGCGCTGAACGCGTGGATCAGCGACGGCGACCTGCAGCGCCAGACCACCACCCGGCTCGAGCTCAGCCGGGTGTACCGGGAACAGGGCGAACTCCAGGCCGCGGCGGCACTCCTGGCCGACGCGATCCCGGTCCTCGAGCTGATGAACGACCCGGACGCCCTGGCCCGCGCCTACCACGCGGCCGGCCTCACCCACACCGAACTCGGCGATCTCGACGCCGCGCTCGACATCTGTGAGAAGGCGATGAACTGCTACGCCGAGGCGGGCCAGGAGCACGGGGTCGCGCTGGTGCTCCGCTCGACGAGCCTGGTCCACCGGGCCGCAGGCAGGCTGGACCAGGCCGCCGCCCCCGGCGAGCGTGCACTGGAGATCTTCGCGTCCGTCGGGGACCGGCTGATGACCGCGTACGCGACGCAGTCACTCGCGAAGATCCGGATCAGGCAGGGCCTGGGTGCCAGCGAGCGACGAAGACTGTCGGAAAGCCTCGAGATCTGCCACGACATGCAGGACTGCTTCGGCCAAGCCCTGATCCTGCGAACGCTCGGTGAGCTGGAGCTGGCCGTGGGCGATCCCGAGGCGGCAAAGCCGATGCTGAAGCGCGCGCTGGAGTGGTGGGATGCGCTGGGCCTGCCGCTGTGGCGGGCTCGAACTCTCCGCGACCTGTCCGTGGTCTTGGCTGTGGAAGGTGATGAAGTGGGCTCCGACCGGGCGTGGACCGAAGCGCACGAGCTGTTCGAACGGCACCACAGCCGGGAGGTGGGAGAGCCCCGGCCGGTACCTCAAAAGCCGTCCAAAGGTTTTTCGGATGTCGGCTCGCCACGATCGTCCCCATGACCAGGACCTTCCGGCGGCTGATGACCGCCACCGCACTCGTGATCGCAAGCCAGTTCGCAGGCGGTGTCGCACTCGCGGCGCCGCCTCCCGACGTGATCGCCGACGCGGCGCGTGACGGGGCCTTCACCCCCTCACCCCTGTCGGCTGCCAGTGCCGAAGACTTCATCAACGCCGCGGGCCCGGCGGCGCAGCGCGGGCAGGCCGACTACGGCGTCCCCGCCTCGGTGACGGTGGCGCAGGCCATCCAGGAATCGAATTGGGGCCAGGCGGCGCCGGGGAACAACCACTTCGGCATCAAGTGCTTCAACGGCCCCGGCCCGATCGCCAACGGCTGCCAGGACCTGCCGACACACGAGTGCTGCCCGGACCATGTGGTGATCGCGTCGTTCCGGACGTACGCGTCCATAGAGGACTCGTTCCGCGACCACGGGCTGTTCCTGCGAGAGAACTCGCGCTACGCCAACGCCTTCAACTACACGAACAACCCGGACCAGTTCATCCGCGAAGTGCACAAAGCGGGATATGCCACCGACCCGAACTACGCGAACTCGATCATCAACTTGATGAGCACCTACGACCTTTACCGCTTCAACACGGTTTCGGTGTTGGCT
>NZ_MUMI01000717.1 GCF_002155975.1 Amycolatopsis kentuckyensis | reverse complement strand
AGGAATGCACCGGCCGGTGCTGGCTCGGCGGGTCGCGGTCGCCACCGCGGAGCCGTTCGCGACGACGGCCACCTGCCCCCGCCCTCCGGCTGGCGGTCGGTTCGGTTGGGCTCGACGACGTACGCACTGCCCTGGAAGCCGGGGAGGAAGCGTTCCGCTGATCCGCCCGAACGGGCAGGGATTTCCGCCGCGCCCCGAGTACGTTGGGACGGAAGGGTTTCCGGGGAGGGGTGGGCCATGCGGCGGATCGGGATCGTCGGTGCGGGGCAAGCGGGATTGGTGCTCGGCATCGGGCTGCGGCAACTGGGCTACGACGTCACGGTGTTCGCCGAGCGTTCCGCGGCGGAAGTTCGGGCCGGGCGGCTGATCTCCAACCAGTGCCTGTTCGCGCCGGCGCTCGAACGCGAGCGTGCACTCGGCATCAACTTCTGGGACGCCGACGCGTCGCCGGTCCGGGAGGTCGCCTTTGCGGCCGCCGGGGCTGGGGCGGAGCCGGCGATCGCCTGGCGGGTGGGGCTCGATCGGCATGCCCAGTCCGTCGACCAGCGCGTGAAAGTGTCGGATTGGATGGGGGAATTCGAACGTCTCGGGGGCGAGCTGCGGATCCGCCGGGTCGGTCCGGACGAGCTCGACGCGTGCGCTCGCGAGTTCGAGCTGCTCGTCGTCGCCGCCGGGCGGGGGCCGCAGTTCGACTCGCTCTTTCCGCGCGATGACGAGCGGTCGCCCTATCGCGAGCCGCAGCGGGCCATTGGGATCTTCTACGTGGCCGGGGACGTCGACGCCGTTCCCGGGTTGACCTTCGGGATGGCGGAAGTCGGCGAGTTCTTCCTGCTGCCCGTTCTCTCCGTGCACGGGCCGGTGCACGGCCTCGGCTTCTTCGGCGTGCCCGGTGGGCCGATGGACGTCTGGGACGGCGTCACCGACGTCGGCCAGCACTACGAGATGGCGCGGAAGCTGCTGCGCGCGCACTACCCGTGGCAGGCGGCGCTGCTCGACGAAGCGCATCCGGTGGCGCCGACCGAACTGCTGCACGGCCGGATCACGCCGGTGGTGCGGCGGCCGGTCGGGACCTTGCCGTCCGGGGCGAAAGTGCTCGCCATGGGTGATACCGCGGTGACCAACGATCCGATCGGCGGCCAGGGCGCCAACATGGCCGCCCGCGC
>NZ_MUMI01000716.1 GCF_002155975.1 Amycolatopsis kentuckyensis | reverse complement strand
CGAACCTGTGTGAAGGGAATCAACAACGTCGTCCGCTACGAATGCGACGACGAAGACGAAGAGCAGTACTGGGTGCTAGCCGGCGAGAAGCTGACGCACGCCAAGACGGGCCGGGTGGCCGACACCATCCTGTACGACAACTTCGGCGTGTTCCTGAACGACGCCGGCCGCAGTGACTACCAGCGGTGGCAGTTCAGGGTCACCGGTGACGCGCCGGCCCCGCCGGCGGACACCAGCGGGCAGATCGTCCGGATCAAGAGCGTGTCGGAGCGCAAGTGCGCCGCGGCCGGTGGTACCGCCGCGAAGCTGGCCGACTGCGCCGGTGCGGTGGAACAGAAGTTCCAGCGGGTCGAGCTCGGCGGGGGCGTGGTCCAGCTGCGCAACCTCGCGTCCGGCACCTGCCTGCGCACCGGGCGGTCCGGAGTGCCGACCGTCGATCTGGTGAGTGCCTGCGCCGCGAACGACCCGGCGCAGCAGTGGCAGGTCGAGCCGGACCTGATCGGCACGGTCCGGGTGCGCAACGTCGCCGGCGGCACCTACCTCACGCCGCGGGGAAGCACCCAGGAGATCACGACCTACGAGCGCACTTCCCTGGCGAACTGGCAGAAGTGGAGCCTCACCGTCGCCTGACCCGAGTTCGGTGCCGGCCGG
>NZ_MUMI01000715.1 GCF_002155975.1 Amycolatopsis kentuckyensis | reverse complement strand
GAACTGGTCGTCAACGCCGACCGGGCGATCGAGGTCGCCCGGGTCTTCGGTGACCTCTACTTCGGACGGTTCCCCATCGAGCGGATGGAGACCGTCGAAAAATACGACTCCGACGACGACGCTTCCATGGCCGCCAACAACACCTCGGCGTTCAACTGCCGGGCGATCACCGGCGGAACAGCCTGGTCGAATCACTCCTACGGGCGCGCGATCGACATCAACACCGTGCAGAACCCGTACATCTCCGGCAGCGGCGCGGTCTACCCGCCCAACGGCGCACCTTACGTCGACCGGACGCAGAACGCGCCCGGCATGATCCACGCGGGTGACGTCGCCGAGCGGGCGTTCACCTCCCGCGGCTGGACCTGGGGCGGCTCCTGGGACACCCCGATCGACTACCAGCACTTCGAGAAGCCCTGACCACGACCGGGAAATCCGCCCGGAACCAGGTCGACCAACCGCAGCTCGCCCGGATTTCCCCGGGTGGGGGCAAGAACGGGAGTCATCCGATGCGCAACAAGATCGCGGCCTTGGCCGCAACGACCGCTTTCGTCGCCGGCGGGACGCTCCTGACCGCGACGTCCGCGTCGGCCGCCGTGGACCCGCCCGGCGGCAGCTGGGACCACACGTGGACCACCACGGACGGCGCCCACGGCGGCACCATCTACATCGAAGAGAACGGCGACGTCGTGTCCCTCTGCGACACGGAGGCCGACGGACTCGCTCCCCGGGCCAACATCTCCGTCGAGGAGAGTTCCGTTCCGGGTGCCTACGACACCCGCTACACGCTCACCGCCTCCGGTGGATTGGGATCCTGCGCCACGGCCCGGGCTTCCGACGGCGGAACGCACAACCTCCCGGAGAACTGGAACATCGGCGTCGGGATCTGGCTGGGTCCGAACTACCAGCACTCGAGCCAGCACTACTACCTCAACGACCACTGATTTCCCGCGTCCCGATGACGGACGGCCCGGTCGAGGGATCGACCGGGCCGTCCGCACCCTCGCCGCGGGTTTCTCGGGCGCGAAGCGGGGCGTGGTCTTTCCGCCGCAGCGCGAGGTGGAGCACGCAGGCGTCGCGGGCTGCCGGGCAGTCGACGCCAACGGTCGTCGGCCGGTCCTGGACCGGGCGTAGGGTTTCGGGAATGCGGATCGGCGAGCTGTCCAAGCGCACGGGCGTGAGTCCGCGCTCGTTGCGGTACTACGAGGAGCAGGGCCTCCTGACCAGTTCCCGCTCGGAGGCGGGGCAGCGGCACTACGCCGAGGCCGACGTCCAGCGGGTTGCGCTGGTCCGGCAGCTGTTCGACGCCGGCCTGTCCAGCCGCGTGATCGCGACCGTGCTGCCCTGCGTGGACATCCCCGACGACCTCGACGTCGCCGAGGAGACGTTCGCGGCCATGATGCGCGAGCGCGACCGGCTCGACGCCGACATCGCGCACCTGGTCGAGACCCGGGACGCCCTCGACGCGCTGATCAAGGCCAACAGCCGGCACCGGGCGCGGCTGTCCGCGGCCCCGGTGACCCGCTCGGCCTGACACTGTGACCTGCGCCTCAGCCGCTTGCCCCTCACATCGGTGTCAGCGATGAGGATGGCGACCGGGCCCGGAACGACCGGGCCGGTCACCCGGAAGGCAGCGGAAAATGGGACAGGCGTGGGGTTTCGGCAGGTACGGCGGGCCCGAGGTGCAGGAGTTCTTCGAGCGTCCCGATCCCGCCCCCGGTCGCGGTGAGGTGCTGATCCGGGTCGACGTCGCCGGGGTGAATCCCCTCGACCACCTCCTGCGCGCGGGGCTGGTCCCCGGCCTCGACGGCGGGCGGCCGTTCCCCCGCGTGCTGGGCATGGAGGCCGCGGGGACCGTTCTCGCGCTGGGGGAGGACGTCGACGGGCTCGAGGTGGGGGACGCGGTCTTCGGCTTCGCGCTCACCGGTGGCGGTACCTATGCCGAGACGACGGTGCTGTCCGCGGCGAACACCGCGCGCATCCCGGCGGGCCTGTCCGCGACCGTGGCGGCGACGCTGCCGGTCGCCGGGACGACCGCGGTGGACGTGCTCGACCAGCTCGGGCTCCCGGCCGGGGCCACGGTCCTGGTCAACGGGGTCGGGGGCGGGGTCGGCCTCGCCGTCGCCCGGCTGGCGGCCGGGCGCGGGCTGCGGGTGCTCGGTACCGGGAGCACCGCCAAGCGTGCGCACGCCGAGGCCATCGGGGTGCGGTTCCTCGACTACACCGCCGTGGACGTCGTCGCCGCGGCACGCGAGCTGGTTCCGGACGGCTTCGACGGGATCGTCGACCTGGTCGGCGGCACCTCGCTGCGGACGGTCGCCCCGCTGGCCCGGGATCCCCGCACCGTCGTCGCCGTGGGCGACCAGTCCGTGCCCGAGGTCGGCGGCCGGTTCGTCGAGCGGCGCCTCGACCGGGAGAACCTGGAGCGGTCCGCCCGGCTGGCCGTGGACGGAGTCCTGGCCCCGGTGATCACGGCGGTCCACCCGCTTGCCGATGCTCCGGCCGCTCTCGCCACCGTCGAGAACGGGCACACGCCGGGCAAGGTCGTGATCAAGGTGGCGTGAGCGGCACCCGGGCCTCCGCCGATCGACAGTCCATTGCGGACTGTCGGCAGCCCGTGGCCGCCGTCCTCCGCCGCGCCGACTCTCGATCGTCCACTGTGGACTTGTACGGTTCGTGACCGCGGGTGCGTGACCCTACCGTGACCTGTCACCTGATTGGCGGGTTGGAATCCCTTCGGTGCTCGGTATGGTTTTCACCAACTGACATCGGAGTGGACCGGCGGGTGCCGGGGAACTTCTGGGGGCTCGCTCGGGGGAATTGCAGGCAGGGGGCACTTCGCCGTCGGCGCAGGGTGGCGTCCGCGGTGTGCCGCCGGCGCACGGCCGCTCAGCGCGCGGCGGCGCCTTCCCTTCACCGGCGCGGAATCCGGAGTCGATCCCGTCCCCGCGTCCGCTGGAGGGCGGGAGGAGTGACCGTGGCGCAAGCCGGAACCGTACCGGCGCTCGTCGGGCAGTGGGTGAGCCGCACGCCGGAAGCCGAAGCGGTCGCCGACGCGCGAACCGGCGCGAGCCTGACCTACGCCGAGCTGTGGCGGCGTTCGGGCCGGTTCGCCGGCGAGCTGGCGGCCGCCGGCGTCGGCCGCGGCGACGTCGTCGGCGTCACCGCGGCGCGGTCCCCGGAATTCGTGGTGGCCGTGCTCGGCATCCTCCGGGCCGGCGCGGCTTACCTGCCGGTCGACCGGCAGGCGCCACCCGGCCGGGTGGCGACCATCCTCGGGGACGCCGGCGTGCGGGTCGTGGCCGGCCCGCCCGCCGCGGACCGGCCGTCGCTGCCGGTCCCGGACGCCGGGGGCGGCCCGGAGGCCCCGGAGATCGGGCTGACCGGGGAAGACGTCGCTTACGTCTGTTCGACGTCCGGGTCCACGGGGACGCCCAAGGGCGTGCTGGTTCCGCACCGCGCCGTCCGGCGGCTCGCGACCGGGGCGCGGTTCTGCACCCTCGCCCCCGGGGACCGCGTCGCGAACACGGCCAACCCGGCCTTCGACGCCACCACGTTCGAGCTGTGGAACACCCTCGGCAACGGCGCCACCGTGGTCGTGCTGCCGACCGTGGCCGAGCTGCCGCCACCGGAGTGGGCGCGGCTGGCGCGGGCCGCACGGGTGTCCGCGGCCTTCCTGACGACGTCGTTGTTCCACGCGGTGGCGCGGGAGCACCCGGCCGCCTTCGGCTTCCTGGACACCCTGGTGGTCGGCGGCGAACAGCTCGACCTCGGCGCGGCGCGCGCGGTGCTCGCCCACGGCGCGCCCGGCCGGCTGGTCAACGGCTACGGGCCGACGGAGACGACGACCTTCGCCACCTTCTTCGACTGCACGCCGGAGTCCCTGGCCGGGCTGGAGCGCGTCCCGATCGGGTTCGCGCTGCAGGAAACCACCCTCGCGGTCGTCGGCGAAGACGGCGAGCCCGCCGCGCCCGGCGAGACCGGCGAGCTGCTCGTCGGCGGCGCCGGTGTCGCGCTCGGCTACCTCGGGCGGCCCGACCTGACCGCGGAACGGTTCGTGCCCGACGAGACGGGCGCGCCGCGGTACCGGACCGGCGATCTGGTGCGCGCGCTGCCCGGCGGCGCCCTGGAGCTGGTCGGGCGGCGCGACCGCCAGGTGAAGCTGCGCGGGTACCGGATCGAGCCGGAAGAGATCGAAAAGGTCACCGCGGCCCTCGACGGGGTGGCCGCGGCGTTCGTGGAGAAGGTCGGCGAGGGGCCCTCGGCGTGGCTGGCCGGGTTCGTGCTGCCGTCGGCCGGTGGCGGCCCCGGCCCGGCGGAGCTGTCGGCCGCGCT
>NZ_MUMI01000714.1 GCF_002155975.1 Amycolatopsis kentuckyensis | reverse complement strand
GAAGGCTTCCAGGCGAAGCTGAAGCGCGTCCTCGCCCGCTACGGCGTCGGCGACCTCGAGCGCACGCCCGAGCTGGAGTCCGCGGTCTTCCGGATCTTCCTGGCGCAGCAGCGGACGACCGCGACGTCGGCGGCCGTCCGCTGCTGCGCCAGGAAGATCCGGAAGACCGCGGACTCCAGCTCGGGCGTGCGCTCGAGGTCGCCGACGCCGTAGTGGGCGAGGACGCGCTTCAGCTTCGCCTGGAAGCCTTCGGGGACGCCGGCGCGTTCGACGTCGAGGCTCTGCAGGTAGGTGTGGAAGAACTCGCGCGGGCTGTGCACCGCGCCGTTCGGCACGGTGTCCTCGCCGCCCGGGGTGTTGCGGCTCAGCTCGGACAGGTCGGCGAAGACGGTGAGCAGCTCCAGCTCGCCTTCCACCGGCCGGTTGCCCAGCTCGGTGCGGGCCTCCAGGTACGCCGTGACGAGCCGCTTCCGCTCGGCCGGGTCGACGTCGAAGCCGAGCAGCAGGCTGCGGAGGTCCTGCAGGCCGCGTTCGACGCGCTCGGCCGCGGACACGCCGTCCGGCACCGAGGGCAGCTCGATCTCGACGGTCTCGCCGGTGTCGGCGGCTTCCTCGGCGGCGTCGTCGGCGAGCGGTTCCAGGCGCATCAGCGGCGCGCCGGTCTCGACCTGGCTGCCGACGGACACCGGGCATTCGCGGACGCGGGCGCGGAACGGCGCGCGCAGCACCGTCTCCATCTTCATGCTCTCCAGCACGAGGATCGGCGCGTTCGCCTCGACCTCGTCGCCGACGGACAGCGGCGTCGCGACGACCAGCGCCGGCGCGGGGGAGCGGACGACGCCGCCTTCGTCGCGGCTGACGCGGTGGGTGACCCCGTCGACCTCGACGAGGTGGATCGGGCCGTGGGTGGCCGAGGTCAGCCGGAAGCGCCGCCCGTTGACCAGGATCCGGCCGCTGTGGGCGTCGAACCGCTCGATCTCGATGTCGGCGTGGTGGACGTCGGACGCGCCGGCCGAGATGCCGACGCGGAAGCGGCTGCGCCCGGCCCTGGCGACCGAGACGCGGTAGCCGACGCCGCGGAGCTTGAGGTCGAGCGGGCGGCCGCTCTCGTGCTGGACCTGCGGGCGCCCGCCGTGCGCGGTCGACAGCAGCCGCTGGACGGAGACCTCTTCCTCGTCCTGGTAGGCCTCGATGGCGGCCGCGGCGAGCGCGATCGCGGAGTGCCGGTGGGTGACCAGGCGGCCTTCGGCGCGGACGCGGTCGATCCAGCCGGTGTCGGCGCTGGCGTCGATCACCTCGGGCTGGTCGAGCAGGTCGAGCACGAAGCTCTTGTTGGTCGCGCCGCCCTCGATGATGACGGTCGTCTCGGCCATCGCGCGGCGCAGGCGGCCGAGCGCCTCCTCGCGGTCGCGGCCGTAGGCGATGATCTTGGCGATCATCGAGTCGAAGTCGGCCGGGATGGTGTCGCCCTCGCTGACGCCGGTGTCGACGCGGATGCCGGGGCCGGCGGGCAGGGCCAGGCGCGCGATGCGGCCGGGGGAGGGCGCGAAGTCGCGGTCGGGGTCTTCGGCGTTGAGGCGCGCCTCGACGGCGTGGCCGAGCTCGGCGGGCTGGGTGCCTTCGAGCTTGCCGCCGCCGGCGACGTGCAGCTGCAGCTTGACCAGGTCGGTGCCGGTGGTGATCTCGGTGATCGGGTGCTCGACCTGCAGGCGGGTGTTGACCTCGAGGAAGGCGAACAGCTTCTCGCCGGGGTGGTAGAGGAACTCGACGGTGCACGCGCCGCGGTAGCCCACGGCCACCGCGAGCCGCTCGGCCGACGCCTTCAGCTCGGCCGTCTGCGCCGGCGCGAGCACCGGCGAGGCCGATTCCTCGATGATCTTCTGGTTGCGCCGCTGCACCGAGCAGTCGCGGACGCCGAGCGCCCACGCCGTCGCGCCGTCGGAGATCACCTGGACCTCGACGTGCCGGGCGCCGGTGACCAGGCGCTCCAGGAACACGACACCGGAGCCGAACGCGCGCAGCGCCTCGGAACTGGTGCGCTCGTAGGCGTCGGCGAGGTCCTCGCCGGAGGCGACCATGCGGATACCGCGCCCGCCGCCACCCGCGGTGGCCTTGAGCATCAGCGGGTAGCCGATCTGCTCACCGGCCTTCAGCGCGTCTTCGAGGGTGGCGACCTCGCCGCGGCTCCACGGCGCGACCGGCACGCCGACCTCTTCGGCGATCAGCTTCGCGCCGATCTTGTCGCCGAGCTTGCGCATCGCGTCCGCGCTGGGCCCGACGAAGGTGATGCCGACCTTCTCGCACAGCTCGGCGAACGCCGGGTCCTCGGCCACGAAGCCCCAGCCGACCCAGGCGGCGTCGGCCTTCGTCTCGACCAGCGCCTTTTCGAGTTTGGCCAGGTCGAGATAGGGGCGTGCCGAGGCCGGGCCCAGGTCGTAGGCCAGGTCGGCCTCGCGGACGAACGTGGCGGTGCGGTCCGCGTCGGTGTAGAGGGCGACCGTCTCGATCCGCGTCCCGGTTTCCGCCGACAGATCCCGGACGGCGTGGATGAGCCGCATCGCGGCCTCTCCGCGGTTGACGATGGCGACACGACTGAACACCGGCTGAGCCTCCCAAATACCCACGCGCAGAAGGCGACGTACCCGTCCTGGAACGTCGCCTGCACCTGTCTACACCCTGGTGGATGACGACGGGTCGGACCAATGTCCGCCATGGCGCATGCCGGGGCGGCTGAGTTGTGGGAACCCCACAAAAAGCGACCCGCACCACACCGCGTGGACCGGCTTTCACGCGAGGTTCGCGACAATGCACTCAACGCGAGTGCGAACAGCGGGTGGCGCGGAAGCGATCAGGAGGCGAGCAGGACGTCGGAGTCCAGCACCTGGCCCAGCTCGCGGCGTTCGGCCTCGGACAGCGGAACGGCGGCGACGTCGCACCGGCCGTCGGGCCCGGGCGCGGTCGTGACCACCAGCACGGGCCGCCCGTCGATCTCCCGCAGCGTCACGCGGCCCCCGCACGCCAGGTCGACGGTGACGCCGGGGCGCTCGCGATGCCTGCCCAGCCAGCGGCTGACGAAATCGAAGGTCATCGCGGTCTCCCCTCGGTCCGGCGCGCTCCCCCTGGAGCACAGGTGCCCCTGAGAGGTGCCCCGGATACCTCGGGTTCACACCCGAACGTGGGAAACGGCGGGCCGGCACCCCCCGACGCGGTGCCGGCCCGTCCGCTTCGGTGGTGGTCAGCGCAGGGGCGCCTCCAGGACGTACCGCTTCGCGAGCCCCGCGCCGCAGTCGACCTCGACGGTCCGCCGGACGACCGGGACGCCGTCGTCGCCGCGCAGCGCGTAGCCGACCGCCGTCGAGTCCGGGATCGTGCGGACCTCGGCGGGCACGCGGCCACCGGCGGCCAGCCGGCGCAGCAGGCGCTGCGTCGGCGCGTCGAGTGCCTCGTCCACCGTCGCCGGCTCGCGGGCGGCTTCCCCGGCCGACGGCGGCGCGGTGGGCGCGCCGTCGCTCAGCCGCTCGACCTCGCGGGTGGCGTCGACGATCGTCGTCACCGTGCCGCCGCCGTCGATGGCGACCCGGACCTCGCCGAGGCCGGGCGTGACGACCGGGCGGCCGTCGACCAGCTGCGTGAACACCACGTGGGTCTCGCGCACCCGCGGGTCGGCGACGTCGTCGGCGGTGCCGCCCGCGTGGTACTGGTGGCGCACCTTGTCGGCGACCAGGTCCACCCGGTCGGCCAGGCCGAACGTCTCGACGGCGTCCTGGGCGATCCGGACGGCTTCGGCCGCGCTCGGCGCGTCCCGGCCGGTGCCGTCGGCGTCGGCGAAGGTGATCTCGCGGACGCCGCGGTGGTCGACGGTCAGGCTCGGCCCGTCCTGGCCGGCGCCCAGCACCACGCCGTGCGGGCCCATCGCGTCCTCGGGGACCCCGCCGCCGAGCCGGACGCCGTAGTGGCCGGCCAGTTCGGCCAGCCGCGACGGCGAAAGCCGCTGCGGGGCGAACCGGGCGGTCTGCGCCGAGCCGGGCAGCTCCAGCCGCGGGGCCCGGATGCTCTTGGCGGCGTCGTACCAGGTCCACCACCACCAGTTCTTCGACGCGGCGGCGGTCGAGAAGGAGCCCTCGTTCCACAGCCGGTCCTGCGCCTCGGCCTGCGTCGCCCCGCACGCGACGGCCGACGGTGCCTGGTGGTGGTCGATGTCCCAGGAGGCGTCCAGCCACGCCTTGCTGAACTTGTGGCCGTTGCCGTTCCACTTGCTGAAGAAGTAGGCGCCGTAGTGCGGGCTGTCGACGCTGGTCGTCTCGAACCCGAAGATCATCCGCAGGCCGAGGTTGGCCGCGTCCCACGTCCGGATCGGGCTGTTGCCGTCGCCGATGCGCAGCGAGAGGCAGGTGGAGAAGAACAGGTAGCGCGCGACCTCGTTGCCCAGCCGCATGTCGGCCGAGCTCGCCCAGGCCGACCCGCCCCAGGTGCCGCCCATCGGCATCCAGAAAACGCCGCCCGAGTCCATGGTCCCGTGCCCGGAGTGGTACTCGGCGACGCAGGCGTCGAAGCCGTAGGTGCCCTGCCAGTCGTCGTACTGCTCGCCGTAGATCCACGACAGCACACCGCCGTCGGTGTACCAGAAGTTCGGTGCGGCGAACTGCTTGACGTAATTGTAGAAACCACCCGCGTCGTCGTGGGTGTAGGAAAGGTCGTTCATACCGGGCGGGAAGTCCTCGATGGAGCAGACGCCGTACCGGTTCGCCCCGCGGTCGGCGGCCACGCCGGTTCCGGAGCCGAACGGATCGGCCGAGGTCAGCGCCCGTGCGCCGGCCGGTGCTCCCGGTGGCGCGGTGACCACGCCGTTCTTCAGCAGTGCCATGATTCCTCCCCGTGGGTGGCAGAATGCAGCGATCGGACGGTAGCCGTCAACGCGGTGAAAACTTTCGGATACATCTTTTTGCCACACCTTCAGCGCAATTTTTTCAGCGCTGCACCGATTCTGTGGCTCGTTTTTGCACGGGGCGCCGAACCGGTCAGCCGGTACCGGCCACAGTGGACAGCTCGACGGGAGGCGCGCGTGCCGGGCCGGCCGGGCCAGGATGGCGGGATGAACCTGGGGCAGGTGGTGTCGGCCGCGCGGGACGTCTTTTCCGCCCGGCTCGTCTACGGCGAACCCGTCGAGCGCGACGGGACCGTCGTCATCCCCGCCGCGGCGGTCTACGGCGGCGGAGGCGGCGGGGAGGACGGCACCGGCGCCCTCCCCGTGCGGGAGGGCGCCGGCTTAGGCGTCTTCGCCCGGCCCGTCGGCGCCTTCGTCGTCCGCGGGGAGACCGTGACCTGGGTGCCCGCCGTCGACCTCACGCGGCTCGGGCTGGTCGCCGCCGTCGCCGGTGTCGCCCTCGCGAAGATCCTGGCGAAACGCCGCTGATTCCGCCGAAAGTTCACCGGCGGTTCGTGGCCGCGTTCGCCTGGCGCGCCTAGCGTCCGATGCGGAGGTGCGCATGACCGACTTCAGCCGCCGGACGCTGCTGCGGGCCGGCGGGGTGGCGGCCGCCGCCGGGATGCTGCCGGGGGTGGCGTTCGCCGACCAGCCGGGCGGCACCAGCCGGACGCGGACCGTCACCGGCACGCTGGAACCGGACGTGCCGGACTGGTACTACCTGCCGGTCGACGTCCCGCGCGGGGTGCGGCAGATCGACGTCGTGTACTCCTACGACAAACCCCCGGTGCCCGCCGGTACCCGCGGGAACGCCTGCGACATCGGCATCTTCGGCCCCGAAGGCCACGAACTCGGCAACGCCCGCGGCTTCCGCGGCTGGTCCGGCGGCTTCCGCGACCGGTTCTCGATCAGCGCGTGCGAGGCCACCCCCGGCTACCTCGCCGGCCCGATCGAGCCCGGCCGGTGGCACGTCGTCCTCGGTCCGTACACCGTCGCGCCGCAGGGGCTGAACTACCGGGTGGACATCACGCTCACCTTCGGCCCGGACGGCTCGCCGTTCGAGCCGCATCCCGCGCCGGAGACCGCGCCCGCGCGCGAACGCGGCCGCGCCTGGTACCGCGGCGACAGCCACCTGCACACCGTCCACTCAGACGGCCGGCGGACGCCGGAGCAGCTCGTCGCCGACGCCCGCGCCGCCGGGCTCGACTTCATCGTCTCCACCGACCACAACACCTCCAGTTCCCAGCTGGTCTGGGGCGACTACGCCACCGACGACCTGCTGATCCTCAACGGCGAAGAGGTGACGACCCGGTCCGGGCACTGGCCCGCGATCGGCCTGCCCGCCGGCACCTGGATCGACTGGCGCTACCGCGCGGCCGACCCGCGGGACTTCCGGCGCTTCACCGACCAGGTGCACCGCGCCGGCGGCCTGGTCACCGCGGCGCACCCGTTCGCCGGCTGCTTCGGCTGCACCTACGAATTCGCCTACGAGATCGCCGACCTGGTCGAGGTCTGGAACGGTCCGTGGACGCAGGACGACGAGGCGAGCGTCATCCACTGGGACGGGCTGCTGCGCGGCGGCCGGTTCATCCCGGCGATCGGCGACTCCGACGCGCACCACCCGGACCAGCGCGTCGCCCTGCCGCACACCGTGGTGCTCGCCGACCGGCTGCGCCGCCGGGAACTCCTGGCCGGGCTGAAGGCGGGACGCTCGTGGCTGGCGGAGTCGGCGTCGGTCCGGCTGGACTTCACGGTCTCCGGCGGCGGCACGAGCGCGGGTCTCGGCGAGCGGCTCGCCGTGGGCGCCGGGACCCCGGTGACCGTCGAGGCGGTGGTGGCCGGCGTGCCGGGGACGACGGTGACGTTCCTCGACCAGCTCGGCCCGGAGCACACCGAGCCGATCGGCGACTCGGGCGCGGCCACCGTCACCTGGACGACCTACCCCCGCTACAGCCGGTGGGTGCGCGTCGAGGTCCGTCGCCCGTCCGGTGGCCCGAACACGACGGTGCCGAACGCGATGGTCGCGATGTCCAACCCGATCTTCCTCGGCCCCGCCCACTGAACCCCGCCCGGTGCACCGCGTCCTCCTATTGGGCAGACTGGTGCGAACGGGTGACGGGGAGGCAGGGTGCGCGGTTGTGGCCTGAAGGTGGCCATGGTCCTGGGTGCGGTCGTCGTGCTGGTCGCGGCGATCGTCGTGGTGGTGGCGTACACGCGCGGCTCGGTGAAGACGCCGGGGTGCACGGTGGCGCTGCCGGGGGACAACGCGTCCGCGTACACGTTCACCCCGGAGCAGATGAACAACGCGGCGACGATCTCGGCCGTGGGCACCAGGATGGGGTTGCCGGCGCACGCGGCGACGGTCGCGCTGGCGACGGTGCTGCAGGAGTCGAAGCTGCGCAACCTCGAGGGCGGTGACCGCGACTCGGTCGGCCTGTTCCAGCAGCGGCCGAGCCAGGGCTGGGGCACGATCGCCCAGCTGCGCGACCCGGTCTACGCGGCGACCGAGTTCTACGAGAAGCTCGAGAAGCTGCCGAACTGGGAGACGCTGCCGATCACCGAGGCCGCGCAGGCGGTCCAGCGGTCCGGCGTCCCGGACGCGTACGCGCAGTGGGAGCCGCAGGCCCGCGCCATGGCGGCGGCCTTCAACGGCCAGTTCCCGGCCGCGCTGACCTGCCGCAACCTGACCTTGGCGGCCCCCGCGGACCTCGCCGCGGCGGCCACGGCGGAGCTCGGCACGGCCGGCTTGAGCGGCCCCCACCCGGCGGCGCAGGGCTGGA
>NZ_MUMI01000713.1 GCF_002155975.1 Amycolatopsis kentuckyensis | reverse complement strand
AGTGGTGCAGGCCTGCACCAGCTTCAGCTTGTCGGCGGCCGAGGGCTCCGGCTGTGTCCACTCGGCCCGGGAGAAGTCCCGGCCGCCGTGGTCGACGTACGTCGTCTCCACCCACAGCTGCTTCCGCAGACGGGCGGCGTCGTCGAGCAGGTCCAGCATCAGCGCGGCCCGGCGTGCGCGGGCGTCGGCGACCTTGGCCTCGGTGGCGGCCTTCACGGCCTCGCGGTCGAAGCTCAGTTCGAGCTCGTCGGCGATCTTCGAGACGGTGGCGCCGGAGCGGCCGATGGCCTTGGCGATGGCGTTTCGGGACTCGCCGGCGGCGTGGAGGTCGCGGACCTTCCGGCGGTCCTCCTCGGTGATCGGGCGCGCTCGTGGCACGTGATCACCTCCAGCTGGTTTCGGGGTTGCCCTCCACGTCCTGCCCGTGCGCGGGCCTGGGCCGAGGGCTCTGCCGGGCTCAGCCCGGCAGCCCCGGGTACAGCGCAGCCCCCGCCGGTGGTCGCCCGGCGGGGGCTGCAAGGTCCCGGAGCCGATCCCGGGTACGGCGCATCAAAGGGGTAGACGGTGGGTGGCGGGCATAGCTCCGCCCGCAGAAAGCGTGACACACGTGATCACCGGCGCCAAGCACCGGGGCTCGAATGGGGGTGTCGCCGTCAGCCCAAGGGGCGCTGAGCCTGGATCGCGGCCAGGCAGGCAGGGCAGAGGATGCCGCCCGGGCCCGCGGGCGCCTGGCCGCACTTCGAGCAGGTCGGGCCCTCGGTCGTCTCGTCGCTCATGCCTCGATCACACCATCCCGGCGCTCGAGGTAGGCGAGGACCTCCCGCAGGTCGTAACCGCCGTCACCTCGGGTGAGGTGGCCGCGGCGCACCCACTGGCGGAGCGTGGCCGGGCAGATGCGGAAGCGGTCGTCGCCGGTCGCGTCCGCCTGCTGGTGCAGCGCCAGGACGGCGAGCTTCGCCGGGACGCGCTTCACGACCGGCCGCGCTCCGTGCGGAGCTGGATGCGGGCCAGCTCGAAGCGGATGTTCTCGTCGCGGATGGCCCGGTCGATCGGGCCGGGGACCTCCTCGACGACGTAGTCCTCGCGGGGGCGCTTGAGCTGCTTCTCCAGGTACCAGTCCCGCTCGGCCACGTCCTTCGCCCAGTACGGGTCGGGGTCGGTGACCATGAACGCGCGGATGTCGTCGCGGATCGCGATCTTCCAGACGGTGATCGGGTTGCCGTCCTCGTCGACGTTGAGGGTCACGCGCTCCGGCACGTGGAAGTCCTGGTCAGCCATGCCCTCGAATGTAGGCCATCGGCCAGCCGCGGGCGGGAAGCTCGCGGCCGACCACACCTCAGGGTGACCGCTTCCAGCCGTAGACCGGCTCCGGCATCGGCAGGCCGAGGTGCTCGCTGGCCCGGCGCATCATCTCGATGTCCCTGGGCGTGCCGAGGGCGGGGGTGAACACCTCGCCGTGGTGGCACCAGCCGACGAGCTGGGTGTGCTCGTCGAGGAAGGCTCGCCACGCGGCGTCCCAGTCGACTTCGCCCGTCACGCCGCGGCGTCCTGGGCGACGCGGAGCTTCACCAGGCCGAGGCCGACGTACGGCCGGTCGCACACCCCGCAGCGCCCGCCGGCGCCGTCCGGACGGACCTGCCCGACGCAGCCCGGCACGAGGCACGCGCCGAGCGTGGCGTCCGGCCGGTCGTGCGCCAGCCCCTGAGCCCGCCGGTGCAGCTCCTGCACCGCGTCGGCGATGTCGCCGAACTCCTCCCGGCCCGCGGCCCACTGGAGTCGCGTGAGGACGTACCAGAGGCCCCCACCGGTCTCGCCGCGCTCGGCCGCGATCCAGGCGGAGATCCGTTCGATCGTGCCCCAGATCGACCACACGTCGTCCTCCGGCGTCGGGATGGTGCGCGGGTCGAGCGCGGCGAGCACGTCCAGCCGCAGCGGCGGCCGCGACCCGTACCCCGGCGAACCCCGGCCCGGCCCGCCGCGGACCGGCTCGACCATGAACGGCAGCACGCCCTCGTACTCGCCGACCTCGCGCAGCTGGCCGGCCAGCTCGGTGACGCACTCGGGGCACGCATGTCCGGTGTAGACCGGCCGGGTGCAGCCGCGGACGACGCAGACCGCCGCGGCCGTAGAACGCGCGAGAGCCGGACGCGACCGGTCGCGCGGACCGGTCGCCGGGACGGAGGTCGTGATCATGGGTGCTCCTCGCTGTTCATGTACGCGTACTCCGACCAGCCCTCGGAGGCCGTGGGGGTCTCGGACGGTCTCGGGGTGCTCGACGCGACCTCGCCGGGCTGCTCCTCTGCGAGCCGGAGACCGACCTTGAGGGTGTCGATGAGGTCCTGCGCCCGGCGCGGGTCCTTGAGCGCCATGAGGAGCAGGTAGCCCTCGACCGCCTGGACGTCGCGGGCCTCGAGCGCCCGGTGGATGCACTTCTCCAGCTGGTCCGGTGTGAGCGCGCGGAGCTCGGCGTCCGTCGTCAGCGCTGGGCCGCCGAGCGCGGCGTGGGCACGCTCGATGCGCGGGTCCTCGGTCACGGCTGGACCTCCGGGCGGTCGAGGACGGCGCGGATGCGCTGGAGCGTCTTCGCGTCGCCCGCGGCCGGGGTCGTCGTCGACGTCCAATGCCCGGCCTCGGCCAACACGGTCCGGATCGCGTGCAGCTGGCCGGACAGCACGCCGTGCTCCTGCTTGAGCTCCGCGATCTCCTGCTCCATCGCCTCCACCTGGACGGGGGACAGCGCCAGCCTCGCGCGAAGGATCGCCATCTCCTCCGCGGTCTCGCTGTCGGGCAGCGGGGGCCAGCCCGCGTCGGCGTCGCCGTCGAGCGCCGGGTGCCCGCGCAGCCGGTCCGCATACTGGCTCAGCGCGATGCCCGCGTGCGTGTGCCGCTGCGGCCCGGCCGCCTGGTCTTCGAGGTCGCGAATGATCCGCCGCAGCGTCGTCGCGACCGGCTCCGGCGGGCCGATCTCGCCAACCGGATCCAGCCAGCCTCGGTCGATCAGCGCCTGCGCGGCGGCATAGTTGGCGGCAACCTCATGGTCTTCCTCCTCGCCCGTGTGCTCGCCGATCGCCCCGGCCACGACGGCGCGCAGCGACACTCGAGCGGACTTGGGCAGCGGCGGTCGCCAGCCCAGGGCGAGCAGCTCGCCGACGAACCTGTCGCGTGTCGTCGGACTCGTGCAGTCGGCCAGCCCACGCAGGGTCTGTGTCCGCCACAGGGCCAGGCCCAGCTCCTCGCGGGCGGTCATCGGCGGAACCAGCCGATCGCACGGGCGAACCAGCGGCGGGCAGCGGGCGCCGTCCAGGCACCGGGTGGGGTGGTGGGCTGCTCGGTCACGGTGCCTCCTGGGCGATGAAGGCGCGGATGCGCTCGTACTTCTCCGCGGTGGTGTGGCGGTCCCACGCGGGCGAGTAGGCGGGCATGTGCCAGCTCACCTGGCCGGTGGGGAGGTCGATGTAGACGACCGGCCAGTCCGGCTCGGCGGGGTCGAGGCGGACGCCGGCGGTGTAGCCGCACTGCAGGGCCATGGCGGCGGCCTGGAAGACGCGGACGTAGCGAACGGGGTAGTTGGTGTCGTTGGGCTCGATGTCGCCGAGCGCGAGGCGCAGGGCGGTGTGGGCGTCGGTCATCGGTGCTCCCGGTCGAGTCGGCGGATGGTGCGGGTCTTGGCGGCGCGTTCGCGGGCGGCGAGCCGGGCTCGCTGGATCGCGGCGTACAGGCGGATGACGGCGCTCACGGGGTCAGCCACGGTCGGCCTCCTCTGCGGTGAAGAGCACGGCGGGTTCGGCGGCGTCCGGGGATGGGCGCCACTCCAGTTCGTCGCGGTCTTCGCTGGTGTAGAACAGCCGCCACCGCGTCGGCGCCGAGCACGGGCGGGCGGCCGCGCCGGGGCCGAAGTAGTGCCGTACCGCTTCGTCGGCGTGCGCCTGCGCCCGGTCCGGGTCGTCGGTGCCGGTCACCAGCACGCCGCGGACGCCGCCGAGGAGCGCGGTGTTGTCCCAGTCGTTGGCGACGAGCGGCCCGTCGACGTAGGCGGTGCCGGATCTGGTGCAGCGCAGGGACAGCGGGGCGTCAGCCACGGTCGTCCTCCAGGGGCGGGAACAGCGGGGCGCACGGGCACTTCCGGACGTCCATCTCGCCGGGGCCGCCGCCCACGAGGAAGGCGCAGCCGCAGCCGCGTTCCTTGGCGGTGCTGCACAGGAAGTCGGT
>NZ_MUMI01000712.1 GCF_002155975.1 Amycolatopsis kentuckyensis | reverse complement strand
CGGACGGTGGTACCGGGTCAAGGCACGCTTTCCCGCCTTGACGCGGTACCACCGTCCGTAGTCACAATCAGGCTTCGGGGTGGTGGATCACCAAGCCGCCCCTGCGGGGAGCAACCCGGCCAACACCGTGTCATAGGGTCGCCGAATGGACCCCGCCGACCTGCTAGCCCTAGACGCCCAGCACGTCTGGCACCCATACGCGCCCATGCCGGCAAAAGTGCCATCCCTGCTGGTCACCGAAGCGAGCGGCGTCCGCCTCACTCTCGCCGACGGCCGCGAGCTGGTCGACGGCATGTCCTCGTGGTGGTCCGCCGTCCACGGGTACCGGCACCCTGTGCTCGATGCCGCCCTCGCCGCGCAAGCCGGGCGGATGAGCCACGTCATGTTCGGGGGCCTCACCCACGAACCCGCCATCACCCTCGCCAAAACCCTCGTCGACCTCAGCCCCGACGGGCTCGAGCACGTGTTCCTCTGCGACTCCGGCTCCGTCTCCGTCGAAGTCGCCGTCAAGATGTGCCTGCAGTACCAGCGTTCCCGCGGGCGGACCGGGAAGCACAAGCTGCTCACCTGGCGCGGCGGCTACCACGGCGACACCTTCACCCCGATGAGCGTCTGCGACCCCGAAGGTGGCATGCACTCGCTCTGGCGCGGGGTCCTGCCCGACCAGATCTTCGTGCCCGCCCCACCGTCCGGGTTCGACACCCCGCCCGACCAGTCCTATGTGGACATACTGGCCGCCGCAATCGAGCGGCACCGGGACGAGCTGGCCGCGGTGATCGTCGAACCCGTCGTGCAGGGCGCCGGCGGGATGCGGTTCCACCACCCCGCCTACCTGCGCGCCCTCCGGGAAATCACCGAAGCGCACGACGTGCTCCTCGTCTTCGACGAGATCGCGACCGGCTTCGGCCGCACCGGCGCGCTGTTCGCCGCCGAGCACGCGGGCGTCTCCCCGGACGTCATGTGCGTCGGCAAGGCGCTCACCGGCGGCTACCTCAGCATGGCCGCCGCCCTGTGCACCCCGGACGTCGCCGCCGGCATCGCGCGGGGCGAACTGCCCGTCCTCGCGCACGGCCCGACCTTCATGGGCAACCCCCTGGCCTCCGCCGTCGCCAACGCCTCCCTCGGCCTCCTCGCCGACGGCCGCTGGCGCAGCGACGTCACCCGGATCGAGAAGGCCCTGCTCGACGGCCTCGCCCCGGCACGTGACCTGCCCGCCGTCACCGACGTGCGGGTGCTGGGCGGGATCGGCGTGCTGCAGCTCGACCACCCCGTCGACATGGCCGTGGCCACCGACGTCGTCACCGCGAACGGTGCTTGGCTGCGGCCGTTCCGGGACCTCGTCTACGCCATGCCGCCCTACGTTTCGACTGACGACGACCTCGCCGTGATCACCCGCGCGATGCTCGCGGTCGCCGAAAAGGCCTGAATTCAGCACATCGGGTGTGACCACCGGCACACCGAGACCCGAAGGTCTCTCATCGTCGCGCTGCGTGGCAGACCACGGTCGAAACCACGCGAACGGTCGAGGCGGTAAGTGTGAAGGGGCCGGGAAACCCGTCCGTCCTGTGCCCGGACGAACGCGAGAAATGCTTGCGTAGCGGACTTTTCGCGCGGTTTCGGCGATCCTGCCCCCATGATCGAGATCGTTCGTGGCGAACACGACACCGGACCCCCGAAGCCCTCCGTCCACCTGGAGAACCTCAAACACGATTTCCTCGCCTCCATCGTCGTCTTCCTCGTCGCCGTCCCCCTGTCGCTCGGCGTGGCCTTCGCCGCCGGGGCGCCGCTGCTCTCCGGCCTGATCTCCGCCGTCGTCGGCGGGCTGGTCGCGAGCCTCTGCGGCGGATCGCCGCTGCAGGTCAGCGGTCCTTCCGCCGCCCTCACCGTGGTTCTGGCCGACACGATCGCCACCCACGGCTGGCCCGTCACCTGCGCGATCACCGTCGCCGCGGGCCTGCTCCAGATCCTCTTCGGCCTCACCCGGGCCGCCCGTGCCGCGCTCGCCGTCTCGCCGGCGATCGTGCACGGCCTGCTCGCCGGCATCGGCGTCACGCTCGTGCTCGGCCAGCTGCACGTCGTCCTCGGCGGCTCCGCGCAGGGTTCGGCGCTGGCCAACGTCCTGGCGCTGCCGGCGCAGGTCGCCGCGCACCACGACCAGGCCGTGCTGATCGGCGTCGTCACCCTCGGCGTCCTGCTGGCCTGGCCGCGGCTGCCGAAGGCCGTCCGCCGCGTGCCCGCGCCGCTGGCCGCCGTCACGCTGGCCACCGGCCTGTCCGTCGCGACCGGGATGTCCCTGCCGCGCGTCGACCTTCCGGCCGGGCTGCCCGCGCTGCACGTCGTGCCGCGGCTGCCGGACGGCGGCTGGGGCGGCTTCGCCGTCGCCGCGGTCACCATCGCGCTCATCGCCGGCCTGGAGAGCCTGCTGTCCGCCGTCTCGGTGGACAAGCTCCGCGGCGGCCCGCGCACCGACCTCGACCGCGAACTCGTCGGGCAGGGCGCGGCGAACGTCGCCGCCGGCGCGCTCGGCGGGTTCCCCGTCACCGGCGTCATCGTGCGCAGCATGACCAACTTCGAGGCGGGCGCGCGCACCCGGGCGTCGGCGATCCTGCACTGCGCCTGGATCCTCGCCGCCTGCCTGCTGCTCACCGGCGTGCTGCGGCTGATCCCGCTGGCGGCGCTGGCCGCGCTGCTGGTCTACGTCGGGATGAAGCTCGTGAACGTCAACGGGCTCAAGGAGGTCCGGCGGCACGGCGATCTGCCGGTGTACGCCGTCACGCTCGCCGGGGCGGTGGCGGTCAACCTGCTCACCGGCGTCGCGGCGGGGATCCTGCTCGCGCTCGCGATGATGCTGCGGCGGATGATCTTCTCGGGCATCCACGTCGAAACCGGCGGGGGGCGCCACCGCGTCGTCATCGAAGGCGCGCTGACGTTCCTGTCCGTGCCGCGGCTGACCCGTGTGCTCGCCGAAGTGCCGCCGCACGCCGAGGTCACCCTCGAACTGCACGTCGACTTCCTCGACCACGCCGCGTTCGACTGCCTGCGCGGCTGGCAGCAGGCGCACGCCGGGCCGGTCACCGTCGACGAGATCGGGCACCCGTGGTTCGAGCGCGGCAGCTCGGGGGAGCCGACCGTGCGCCGCAGCGTCGCCGCGCGCGTCGTGCCGCGGTGGCTCGCGCCGTGGTCGCAGTGGCAGGCCGAGCACGTCGCGCTGCCCGCCCAGCGCACCGCCAGCTCGCTGCTGTGCCGCGGCGCTTCGGAGTTCCAGCGCCGCACCGCGCCGCTGCTGCGCGAGACGTGGGACGGCCTGGCGCACGGCCAGCAGCCGCACACCCTGTTCATCACCTGCGGCGACGCGCGGATCGTGCCGAACCTGATCACCACCAGCGGGCCGGGCGACCTGTTCACGGTGCGGAACATCGGCAACCTGGTGCCGCCGGCCGACGGCACCGACTCGTCGGTCGGCGCGGCGATCGAGTACGCCGTCGGGGTGCTCGAGGTCGCCGAGATCGTGGTGTGCGGGCATTCCTCCTGCGGCGCGATGAAGGCGCTGCTCGGCCGGGCCCCGGAGGGCCTCGACCAGCTCGGCAGCTGGCTGCGGCACGGCGAGGCGACCCTCCGGCGCCGCCGTCGCGAGGCACCGCTGCTGCTCGGCGGCGAGCGTCCGGCCGCCGAGGCCGACCAGCTCGCGCTGCAGAACGTCGTGCAGCAGCTGGAGATCCTGCGCGGCTACCCGGTGGTCGCGGCGGCCCTGGACCGGGGCGCGCTGCGCCTCACCGGGATGTACTTCGACGTCGGCGCCGCGCAGGTGTCCCTTTTGGACGATGCGGCGCGCGGGTTCGTCCCCGCGGGGGCGCTGGAGCACTGAGCGCGAAGGCCGCTTCCGGGCACCCGTGCTCCGGAGGCGGCCTTCGCCGTGCCCGGGCCCCGACGGCCTGCCCGCCCGATCGATCGTCGGGAAGCGCTTTCAGGCCACTCGAGAGCCAGATCACTCTCCGCGTCCGCCCGGCTACGGCCGTTGCCGAGCGCGGCCTCGTTCGACCATGTCGTCGAAGCCGAAAACCCATATATAGTCCCGGATTTAACTGTCAAGCGACAGGCTGACACCGTGTTACGACCGCGTTAACGGCATGTCCGATTTGTGACAAAAGGGTGAAATATCGCCAGTTCTTCACTCGATCGGGTGGTACGCAGCGGACATTTCACCCGATTTCCGGTTGCATGGTGATCATGAGACCCCTCGCCGTGCTCCGACACGACCTGCCGGCCTCACTGGTCGTCTTCCTCGTAGCTGTCCCCCTGTCCCTCGGCATCGCCCTCGCTTCGGGCGCCCCGGTCGCCGCCGGGCTGGTCGCCGCCGTCGTCGGCGGCATCGTCGCCGGCGCGCTCGGCGGCTCCGTCCTGCAAGTGAGCGGGCCCGCCGCCGGCCTGACCGTGGTCATGGCCGAAACCATCCAGACCTTCGGGTGGGCCGTCACCTGCGCGATCACCGTCGCCGCCGGCGCGCTGCAGATCCTGCTGGGGCTGAGCCGCATCGCGCGCGCCGCGCTGGCCATCTCGCCGGCGATCGTGCACGGCATGCTGGCCGGCATCGGCGTCACGATCGTGCTCGGCCAGCTGCACGTCATCCTCGGCGGCAAGGCCCAGAGCTCGGCGGTGGAGAACGTCGCCGAGCTGCCCGCCCAGATCGTCGCCCACCACGACTCCGCCACCATCGTCGGCCTGATCACCATCGCGCTCCTGCTGCTCTGGCCGAAGCTGCCGGAAGCGGTCCGCAAGGTGCCGGGCCCGCTCGCCGCGATCGCGGTGGCCACGGTGGTGTCGGTCGCGTTCGGGATGACGCTCCCGCGCGTCGAACTGCCCGGCGACCTGCTGAACATCCACCTCGTCCCGCAGCTGCCGGACGGCGGCTGGGGTGGGTTCGCCCTCGCCGTCGTCACGATCGCGCTGATCGCCAGCGTGGAGAGCCTGCTCTCGGCGGTCGCGGTCGACCGCATGCACACCGGGCCGCGCGCCAACCTCGACCGCGAGCTGGTCGGGCAGGGCTCGGCCAACATGATCTCCGGAGCGCTGGGCGGCCTGCCCGTCACCGGCGTCATCGTCCGCAGCTCCACCAACGTCACCGCCGGGGCGAAGTCCCGGGCGTCGGCGGTGCTGCACGGCGTCTGGGTGCTGCTGTTCGTCGTCCTGCTCGCCGGGCTGATCCAGAGCATCCCGCTGGCCGCGCTGGCCGGGCTGCTGGTGCACGTCGGCGCGAAGCTGGTCAACCCCGGGCACATGAAAACCGTGCTGGCGCACGGTGATCTGCCGGTCTACCTGCTCACCCTCGCCGGCGTCGTGGTCTTCGACCTGCTGACCGGCGTGCTGGCGGGCATCGGGCTGGCGCTGGTGCTGATGCTGCGCCGCACGGTCTGGTCGGGCATCCACGTCGAGCGGGAAGGCGAAGACTGGCGCGTCGTCGTCGAAGGCGTCCTGACGTTCCTGTCGGTGCCGCGGCTGTCGAAGGTGCTCGGGACCGTCCCGGGCGGGGTCACCGTGCGGCTGGAGCTGGTCGTCGACTACCTGGACCACGCGGCGTTCGAAAGCCTGCACACCTGGCAGACGGCGTATGAGCGCGCCGGCGGCACGGTGGAGGTCGACGAGGTCGGCCACCCGTGGTTCGGGGAAGGCAAGGCGGGCCGTCCGACGCGGTCGCGGATCGCGGCGAGCCGGGCGGTGCCGCGCTGGCTGGCGCCGTGGTCGGAGTGGCAGGCGGCGGAGGTCGAGATCCCGGCCCAGCAGACCCGCCGCGGCGCCACGGAGTTCCACCGCCGGGCGGCGCCGCTGCTGCGCGACACGCTGTCGGGCCTGGCCGACGGCCAGCGGCCGCGCACGCTGTTCATCACCTGCGGCGACTCCCGGATCGTGCCGAACCTGATCACGACGAGCGGGCCGGGTGACCTGTTCACCATCCGCAACATCGGCAACCTGGTCCCGCCGGGGCAGGCCGACGCGTCGATGAACGCGTCGATCGAGTACGCGGTGGGCGTCCTCGGGGTCGAGGAGATCGTGGTGTGCGGGCATTCCTCCTGCGGCGCGATGGCGGCGCTGGCCGACGGTCCGCCGCC
>NZ_MUMI01000711.1 GCF_002155975.1 Amycolatopsis kentuckyensis | reverse complement strand
GGCCCGAACGGCTCGGGCAAGTCCAACGTGCTGGACGCGCTGCGCTGGGTCATGGGCACCCAGGGCGCCAAGGACCTGCGCGGCGGCAAGATGGAGGACGTCATCTTCGCCGGCACCGCGGGCCGCGCCCCGCTCGGCCGCGCCGAGGTCACCCTCACCATCGACAACGCCGACGGCGCGCTCCCCATCGAGTACTCCGAGGTCTCGATCACCCGCCGGATGTTCCGCGACGGCGCGAGCGAGTACGAGATCAACGGTGACCGCTGCCGCCTGATGGACGTCCAGGAACTGCTGTCGGACTCCGGTATCGGCCGCGAGATGCACGTCATCGTCGGGCAGGGCCAGCTCTCGGCGATCCTCGAGTCCAAGCCCGAAGAGCGCCGCGCCTTCATCGAAGAGGCCGCCGGCGTCCTCAAGCACCGCAAGCGCAAGGAACAGACCCTGCGCAAGCTGGCCAACATGCAGGGCAACCTCGACCGCCTCGGCGACTTGACGACTGAGCTGCGCCGCCAGCTCAAGCCGCTGGGCAAGCAGGCCGAGATCGCCCGCAAGGCCCAGTCCGTGCAGTCCGAGCTGCGCGACTCCCGCCTGCGCCTGCTCGCCGACGACCTGGTCACCCAGCGGACCACCATCGAGCGCGACGAAGCCGACGAGCGCACCGCCCGCCAGCGCCGCGCCGAGGTCGAGCAGCACCTCGAGATCGTCTCCGCCGAAGAAGCCGAGCTGGAAGCCTCGCTGGCCGAGGACGCGCCGCTGCTGCAGACCGCCCAGGAGACCTGGTACAAGCTGTCCGCGCTGGCCGAGCGCCTGCGCGGCACCGTCCGGCTCGCCATCGAGCGCCAGCGGCACCTCTCCGCCGATGTCACGACGTCGACCGGTGGCCGCGACCCCGAAGAGCTCCTCGAAGAGGCCGAGCGCGTCGCCGAGCAGGAAGAGGAGCTCAACGAGGCCGTCATGGAGGCCCGGGAGCTGCTCGCCGAGACCGTGCTGCGCCGCGAAGACCTCGAACAGCGCGTCCAGGCCGCCGAGCGCGCGCACTGGGCCGCCGTCCGCGCCATCGCCGACCGCCGCGAGGGCATGGCCAAGCTGACCGGTCAGGTCGAGGCGCTGCGCAGCAAGAACGGCGCCACCTCCGACGAGATCGACCGCCTCAGCGTCTCCCTCGAAGAGGCCGCCGAGCGCGCCGAAATCGCCGTCGAAGAACTCGAGATGGCGAAGGCCGAGGGCGGCGTCGAGGAGTCCGACGACGCCGGCCTGATGGACCGCCACGACCGCGCGGTCGAGGCCAACAACGCGGCCAAGGCGCGGGTCGAAGAGCTGGTCAAGGCCGAACGCGCGGCCGAGCGCGAGATCGCGTCCGAGAAGGCGCGCGTCGAGGCGCTGTCGATGGGGCTCAAGCGCAAGGACGGCGCGGGCGCGCTGCTCGGCGCGTCCCACGAGCTGCCGGGCCTGCTCGGCTCGGTCGCCGCGCTGCTGACCGTCGAGCCCGGCCACGAGGTCGCGCTGGCCGCGGCGCTCGGCCCGGTGGCCGACGCGGTCGCCGTCACGGGCGGCGAAGACGCCCTGCGCGCGCTGAAGTACCTGAAGGACACCGACTCCGGCCGTGCCGGCATCCTGCTCGGCGGTCCCGAGTCCACTGTGGACACCTACACCTGGCCCGCGCTGCCGGAAGGTGCGCGCTGGGCCCGCGAGGTCGTCACGGCGCCGGCGCAGCTGCGGCCCGCCGTCGAGCAGGCCCTCGACAAGCTGGCCCTGGTCCGCGACCTCGATGCCGCCCGCCACCTCGTCGCGGTGCACCCCGAAGTCCGCGCGGTCACCGCCGAAGGCGACGTCTTCGGCGCGCGCTGGGCGATCGGCGGCTCCGGCAAGCGCGAGAGCGTGATCGAGGTCCAGGCCGCCGTCGACGAGGCGGCGGAGCGGCTCCGCCTGGCCGAACGCTCGCTGGAGCGGTACGCGGCCGAGCTGGAAGGCGCCCGCGCCGAGCAGCAGGCGCGCCGCGAAGAGGTCTCCCAGGCCAAGGACGCGCTCGGCGAGGCGAAGGTCCGCAAGGCGCGCTCGTCGGAGCGGCTCAACCGGATGCAGCAGGCGGCCCGCCAGGCGCAGGCCGAGGTCGAGCGGGTCAGCGGGCAGCGCGCGAAGGTCGAGCAGAGCCGCGTCCAGGCCCTCGCCCAGCTCGCCGAGCTGGAGGAACGGCTCGCCGCCGTCGCCGAGCAGCCCGTCGAGGACGATCCGGACACCGCCGAGCGCGACCAGGCCGTCGAAGAACTGGCCGTCGTGCGGCAGGAGGAGATGGAGGCGCGGCTCGCGCAGCGCACCTCCGAAGAGCGCGCCCGCAGCATCGCCGGCAAGGCCGAGGGCCTCCGCCGCGCCGCGCACGCCGAGCAGCAGGCCCGCGAACGCGCCGAGCGGGCCGCCGCGGCCCGCAAGCGCGGTGCCGAGATCGCCAACGCCGTCGTCAACGCCGGCGAGATCGCCCTCGAGCGCATCGAGCACTCGGTGCAGCGCGCCGCCACCGAACGCGACCAGGTCCAGGCCCGCCGCCAGAGCCGCGAGCAGGCGCTGACGAGCGTCCGCGCCAAGGTCCGCGAGCTCACCGGCGAGCTGGAGAAGCTGACCGACGCCGTCCACCGCGACGAGGTGCTGCGCGCCGAACAGCGGCTGCGGCTGGAGACCCTCGAAGCCAAGATCGCCGAGGACTTCGGCATGGGGCTGGAGGACCTCGTCCGCGAGTACGGCCCGGACGTCCCGGTCCCGCCGAGCGCGGGCGAGATGGCCGAGTACGAGGCGGCCAAGGAGCGCGGCGAAGACGTCACCCCGCCGCCGCCGATGCCCTACGACCGCGAAACCCAGGCCCGCCGCGCCAAGCGCGCCGAGAAGGACCTGTCGTTGCTGGGCAAGGTGAACCCCCTCGCGCTGGAGGAGTTCGCGGCGCTGGAGGAGCGGTACAAGTTCCTCTCCACGCAGCTGGAGGACCTCAAGGACACCCGCAAGGACCTCGAAGCCGTGATCAAGCAGGTCGACGAGAAGATCCTCGAGGTCTTCGCCTCGGCCTACGAAGACGTGGCCCGCGAGTTCGAGACGGTGTTCAGCGTGCTGTTCCCGGGCGGCGAGGGCCGGATGGTCCTCACCGAGCCGGACGACCTGCTGGCCACCGGGGTCGACGTCGAAGCGCGTCCCCCGGGCAAGAAGGTCAAGCGGCTGTCGCTGCTGTCGGGTGGCGAGAAGTCGCTGGTCGCGGTGGGCATGCTGGTCGCGATCTTCCGCGCCCGGCCTTCACCCTTCTACGTCATGGACGAGGTCGAGGCCGCGCTCGACGACACCAACATGCGCCGGCTGATCGGGCTGCTGGAGCAGCTGCGCGACTCGTCGCAGCTGATCATCATCACCCACCAGAAGCCGACCATGGAGATCGCCGACGCGCTCTACGGCGTGAGCATGCAGGGCGACGGCATCACGAAGGTGATCTCGCAGCGCCTGCGCTCGAGCGAGGAAGAGCCGGTCCCGGTCAGCTGACCTCGTCTTCGCGCGGCGCGCGGCGGTCTTCGCCTTGCACGCGCGGCTCGTAGTGTCTGAGGTCGTTGCCGATGTGGGTGGCGTCGCCGATCCGCGGCCGGCGCCCGCGCGGTGTGAGCATGCCGCGCTCGACCCCGCGTTTGCGGTCGGACCGGTCCACGATGAGCGCGATGACGAGCACCACCGCAAGGACAGCGCCGAGCCCGATGAAGAACCCCATGTGACCCCCTCCCGCTCCCAGGCTACGGGAGCGGGAAGGGGGGCACATCCGCTTATCCGGCAACCCAGAAGGCGTAGTCCGCCGAGTACCGGACCGCCGTCTGCGCTCCGGCCGTGCACGCCCCGGCCGGGGCCACGCCGCCGCGGGTGTTGAGGCGCTGGATGTAGGTCACCTTGCCGAAGATCCCGTCGCCGGTGTTGAGGTTCGCCTTGAGCAGCAGCTCCGGGATCGCGTCCTTCCGCGGCGACGACGCGGCCGCCGCCGCACCGACCGTGCTGCCGTCCACGATGGACGTCCACACCGGGCCCTTGCTGTGCAGCGCCACCGGCTTCCCGTGCCTCGACAGGACCGCCGCGGGCTGGATCAGCGCCCACGCGCCGTTCGTGCAGCCGTAGATCTGGACGCCCTCTGCCGGGTAGCTCGCCAGGGCCCGGTTGCCCGCCGGCACCTTGATCGCGTCCGGCACCTTCGAGGCCGCCGGGGTGGCCGAAGCCGTTGCCGCGCCGCCGACCAGCAGGGCGCCGATCGCGAGCGCCACCGTCATCCGCTTCATCGAATCCACCTTCGAAATCCTCCCGCCGCTTCTCGGCGGGCTCCCGCCCCTCGACACGGGAGCCCGCCGGAAACGGTTCAGAAGGATCAGGCGGCGGGCACCTCCGCCGTCTCGCCCGCGGCTTCCGACTCCGCCGCCTTCGGGTCCGGCGTGCGGTGCCGCAGGGCCAGCAACCCGCCGACGACCAGCGTGATCACCACGCCCATCAGCGTGTACCACGGGTAGGCGAGCGCCACCTTGTCCCCGGCCGCCTTGCTGAAGTCGACGCCGATCAGGCCGCCGGTCTTCGCGCTGAACTTCACCCCGAGGATGACGAACGCCATCACCACGACCGTGACGACGAACGCGATGATCGCGTCCACCTGCCGCGCCTTTTTGATCAGCAGGCCCAGCAGGAACGACCCGAGCAGCGCGCCGTAGGTGTACCCGGTGATGGCCAGGCCGAGCTCGATGACCGAGTTCTTCGTGGTCGAGAACAGCGAAGCGAACACGGCGAACACCACGGCCCAGATCAGCGTCCACATGCGACCGTGCTGCAGCAGCTTCGAGTCCTCCGGCGAGCGCTTGGTGAACCGCTGGTAGAGGTCGGCCACGGTGGACGTCGACAGCGCGTTGAGCGCCGAAGCCAACGCGCCCATCGTCGAGGCCAGCACGCCGGCGATGAGCAGGCCGGAGACGCCGACCGGCAGGTCGTCGATGATGAACCGCGAGAACACGTCGTCCGGGCTCTGCAGCCCCAGCTGCGCCACGGACTTGCGCCCGTTGAACACCCACAGCATCGCGCCGACCAGCAGGAACAGCGCGAACTGCACGGTGACGATGACGCCGCTGCCGATCAGCGCCTTCTGGCCGTCGCGCAGGCTGCGCGTGGCCAGCAGCCGCTGCGCGATCAGCTGGTCGGCACCGTGCGAGGCCATCGACAGCGCCGCGCCGCCGAGCACCGCCGTCACGAAGGCGTACGGGCTGGTCAGCAGGTTCTTCGTGAAGTCGACGAGCATGAACTTGCCGTCCGCGGACGCCTGGGAGGCCCAGTCGGCGGGCAGCTTGTTCAGCAGCACGATCGCGGCCACCGCGGCGCCGCCGAGGTACAGCGACAGCTGGATGACGTCGACCCAGACGACCGCCTTGATCCCGCCGATGTAGGCGTAGACCAGCGTCAGGGCGGTGAGGATGACGACGATCACCCAGTAGTCCAGGTGGATGCCGTAGTGGCTCAGGATCACCTTGATCGGGATCGCGCCGGCGAACAGGCGCACCCCCTCGGCGAGCAGCCGCGTGATCACGAACGTCACCGACGCCGTGCCCTGCAGCCCGGAGCCGAACCGCTTCCCGAGGAAGGCGTACGCGCTGACCAGGTTGCCCCGGAAGTACCGCGGCAGCAGGACGAACGCGGCGATCGTCCGGCCGATGATGTAGCCGAAGGCCAGCTGCAGGAACAGGAACGCGTTGCCGAAGACCAGCCCGGGCGTGCTGATCACGGTGAGCGTCGAGGTCTCCGTGGCCACCACGGACAGCATCACCGCACCCCACGGGAGGCTGCGCTCGCCGACGAAGTAGTCGGCCGCCGACCGTTGTCTTCGGCCGACGAGCACGCCGATCAGCGGCATCGCCGCCAGGTAGATCACGATGATGGCGAGGTCAACACCGCGCATGGATCTCTCCTACCGTCATCCGGTCTTCTCCGCGACTCGCAACCGCGTCACGGTGCCCCCCAGCGGGGCGGGAAGGTCGAGGGGGCCGTCGCCCGGGACCAGGGCGCCGAGCACGCGCGGCCCGCGGGCACCGGTCGCCGACGGCACCGTACCGGGCACGCCGCACCAGGTGAGCCAGCCCAGCAACGCGGTGAGGTACGCCTCCTTGCCGGCGCCGGGCAGGCCGAGGTCGTCACTGGTCTTCAGCACCGCCGAGGGCAGGTTCCGGACGAGCGCCGCCAGCAGCGCCGGGTTCGCGACGCCGCCACCGGAGGCGATGACGGTCGTGACGCCGTGGCGGCGGCACTGCTCGGCCACGGTGACGGCGGTCAGCTCGGTCAGCGTCGCGAGCAGGTCGCCGGGGTCGACCCGGTCCAGGCCGTCCAGCGCCGCGTCGAGGTAGCCCGCGTTGAAGTGCTCCTTGCCGGTGGACTTCGGCGGCGCGGCGGCGAAGTAGGGGTCGGCCAGCAGCCGGCCGAGCAGGTCGGCGCGCACCGACCCGCCGAGGGCCAGCCGGCCGTCGACGTCGCTGCGCTGCCCCGAGACGCGGTGGGCGGCGAGGTCGAGCAGGGCGTTGGCGGGCCCGGTGTCGTAGGCGATCACCGGCCGCCCCTCGGCGACGACGGTGATGTTCGCGATGCCGCCGAGGTTCAGCGCGGCGACCGGCCGGCCGGTGTCCTCGGCGAGGCCGCGCAGCCACAGCTGGTCGAGCGTGCTCGCCAGGGGCGCGCCGTGCCCGCCCGCGGCGACGTCGCGGGCCCGCAGGTCGGCGCAGACCGGCAGCCCGGTGCGTTCGGCGATCCAGGCGGGCTGGCCGAGCTGGAGGGTGCCGCGGACGTGGTTGTCCTCGACCCAGTGGAACACCGTCTGGCCCAGCGACGCGACCAGGTCCGCGCTGCCGCCGGCGAGCTCCGCGGCTCCGCGCCGGGCCGCGTCGGCGAACGCCTGGCCGACGCCGGTGTCCAGCCGCGTCAGTTCGCCGGCGCTGCACGGGTTCGGCGGCAGCGCGGCGAGCAGGCCTGCGCGCAGGGGTTCGGGGTAGGGGACGTCGAGCTCGCCCAGCGGCGTCAGCACGACCGTGCCGTCTTCGGCGTGCAGGTCGGCGGCGGCCACGTCGATCCCGTCGAGCGACGTGCCCGAAATCAGGCCGATCACCCGATAGCCGTGGCTGGCTCTCATCCCCATCCGGAGGGGTTTAGTGGAGCCTCCCGTGTGACGCAACCCACGTGGTGAAGTCTTGGCCCAATCGGGATCTAACTGGTGACGAATTGCCTGTGCGGACGGGGTGTCCGGCACCGGGGAGCGCGGATGAAAGGATGGGCCCGTGTCGAGCACCTGGTTCCTGTTCGTAGTCGTCGCCGTCGTCGTCCTGGTCGCCCTGCTGGTGACCGGCCTGCTGATCGCACGCAGGCGGCGGATCAGCCTGGACGCCCAGCGCGAGGTCGAGGCGAAACCGAAGGGCGGTTCGTACGCGGCCAGCGGGGGCATCGCGCTCGCGCCCGGCGGCACCGCCGAGGCACCCGAGCACCCGGTCGAGGACCGGCCGGAGACCGACGGCCAGCCCGCGGTGGGCGACGACGCGGCGGTGCCGCGCGACTCGGCGCAGCGCACGGTCCGCGACGTCGAGCTGCCGGACGCCGAGGTCGTCGAACCGGCCCCGGTCGCCGAGGTGATCGAGCCGGCGGCGGGCCGCATGGAGCGGCTGCGCGGCCGCCTGACGAAGTCGCGTTCGATGTTCG
>NZ_MUMI01000710.1 GCF_002155975.1 Amycolatopsis kentuckyensis | reverse complement strand
TGCCACAGCGCATCGGCGGCCTTCCTCGCGGCGGGCACGGGAGCGCCCGGCGACGTCGCCGACGCACGCCGGATCGGCGAGGCGTTCCGGTCACGGGGTCAGCAGGCGGCGGTGCACACCGTGGACGGCTTCGGCCACACCTGGCGCACGGCCCGGGCGACCCTCCCGCACCTGCTCGCCTTCGCGGCCGGAGTGTTCCAGCAGAGCCCGTCGTGAATGCTGAGGCGGGATGCCCGGGGTCAGCCGCCGATGCGGGCGCCGACCGCGGCCAGCGCCGTGGTCACCGGCTGGAAGAACGTCACGCCGCCCACGCGGCAGTTGCCGCTGCCGCCCGAGGTGATGCCGATCGCGCTGCCGTCGCCGGAGAACAGGGACCCGCCGCTGTCGCCCGGCTCCGCGCACACCGTCGTCTGGATCAGGCCGGTGACGCGGCCCTCGGGGTAGTTGACCGTGGCGTTCAAGGCCGTCACCCGGCCGCTGTGCAGGCCCGTGGTGCTGCCCATCCGGGAGACCTGCTGGTTGACCTGGGCCGCGGCCGCGCGGGCGATCGCCACCGTCCGGCCGCCGCCGGTGTCGACGGTGCTGGGGGCGTTGGTCGCGGCGTTGTCGTAGGCCAGCAGGGCGAAGTCGCCGTTGCCCGGGAACGTCGACTGCTTGAGGGTGGCCACCGGCCGCCCGCCCTGGCTCAGCGACCACTGGCGGCCGGCGGCGGCGCAGTGGCCGGCCGTGAGGATGCCGGGGCCGCTGTTCGTCGTCACGTTGAAGCCGAGCGAGCAGCGCGCGCCGCCGGCGAAGATCGCGTCGCCGCCCTCGGCGAACAGGCTGAGCACGCCGGGCGTCCGCTCGATGCGCACCGCTTTGCCGCGGGTCGCCGCCACCAGGCTGTCCCACTTGGCGCCCTGGACCGTGCTGTCGGCGGTGACGACCGTTTCGCCGGTCCCCGCGTCGACCGCCCACGCCGTACCGGTGATGGCCTGCGCCGAGGCAGCCGAACCGGCCTCGGTGCCGGCGTTGCCCGCGGCGTTCGCCTGGGGGAGGGCGATGGCCGCGGTGCCGGCGGCCAGGACGGCGGCCGCCGCGGCCAGGATCTTGCCTCGGCTGATCTTCCTGTGTCGCGAGCGCATGGCGGGTGACCTCCGTAGCCGTTGATCCACTTCCTGTAGTGGAGCACGGCCCGGCCGGGTGTCCGGTTCACCGGGCCCGGCGAGCAGCCGGGCCCGGCGAAGGTCCCCGGTTATGGCGTTGTCAGGTCGAATCGCTGGAGGGTGACCGAGCCGCCGAGCGCCTGGGTGGCGTGGTTGAAGACGGCGAACCGGTAACCCATGAAGAACTGCCAGGCGTTGTTCAGGGTGAACGCCGTGCCCAGCGGCGTGAAGTTCACGCCGTCGGTGCTGTAGGAGAACCGGGCCTGGCGTCCGGTGCCGGGACGGATGTCGGCGGTGGCGCGCAGCCAGATCCTGCTGCCGGACAAGGCGGCGCTGGCCACCTCCGTCCCGGTGCCGGTCGTGTTCCAGCTGCCGTCCATGGTCAGGCCGTTGACCATGACCACCCGGTTGCGGCCGCCGTCCCGTTTGACCCCGATGTACGCCGAGGAGTCGCGCAGCATCGCCAGCCCGGTCCGGTCGCCGTCGCGCATCGACGTCAGGTCGAGCGTGGCGGTGCCGGTGGAGCTGGGCCCCTGGATCCGGCGGGTGACGGTGTTGCGGGCGGAGTACAGGTCGTTGGTGACCGTCGCCGTCGACAGCTTGAGCCCGTTCCCGACGGAGAACTTGGTCGTGTCGGGGTTGTGGTTCCACTCCCACTGCGGGCTCAGCGCCGGGCCGGGGAAGGTGTCGGTGCCGGTCATCGGCTCGACCTGACGCGGTGGTGGCGGCAGGTTCGGTTTCGGGTAGGTCGTGCCCCAGCGGCCGTTGACCGTCTGGAGTTTCGGCCAGCCGTCGGCCGTCCAGGTGACCGGGGCGAGCGCGGGGACGCGGCCG
>NZ_MUMI01000071.1 GCF_002155975.1 Amycolatopsis kentuckyensis | reverse complement strand
CGCCGCGCTGGGCAACGCGCGCGGCGCCATCGACGACCTCGTCGAGCTCGCCTCGACGCGCACACCGCTCGGCTCCAGCCGTTCGCTGGCCGAGCGGTCCGCGACCCAGGCCGCCGTCGCGGAGGCCGAAGCGGCGCTGCGTGCGGCGCGCCTCCTGTTCTACGGCAGCATCGACGACGCCTGGCAGGCCGCGCAGGGCCGCGAGCCGGTCCCGGACGCGCTCAAGCTGGGCCTCCGGCTGGCCGCGACGCATGTGACGCGCACCGCCGCGAAGGTCGCCGGAACCATGTACGACCTCGGCGGCGGCGCGGCGATCTACGAGCCTTCGCCGTTGCAGCGCCGGTTCCGCGACGCGCACACCGCGACCGCGCACTTCCAGGTCAACCCGGCCAGCTACGAACTGTCCGGCAAGCTCCTGCTGGGCGTCCCGGCCCGGACGGAACAGCTGTGATCGGCCACCGCTTCACCGCGGACTCGGTCGGCCGCGCGCTCGACCTGGTCGGCGAACGGTGGAGCCTGCTCATCCTGCGTGAGACCTTCTTCGGCGTGCGCCGCTACGGCGAGTTCGCGCGCAACCTGTCCATCCCGCGCCCGACGTTGTCCGCGCGGCTCAAGACCCTCGTCGACGCGGGCGTGCTCGAACGCGTCGATCCCGTGCCCGAATACGTGCTGACCGCCGCCGGGCGGGACCTCTTCGGCGCCGTCGTCACGCTCATGCAATGGGGCGACAAGCACCTCGCCGGCCCGGAGGGACCGCCGATCCTGCTGCGGCACAACGACTGCGGTGAGATCGCCGGGACGTACGTCGCCTGCGGGCACTGCGGTGGCGCGATCGCCACCGACCGGGTGACGCCGGAGCCGGGGCCCGGTTTCCGCTAGCTCTCGGCACCCTTGCGCCGGCGCCCGACCACGAACCCGCCGACGATGATCAGGAACACCACCAGCGTGATGATCCAGCCGGTGACGCCGAACGGGTCCTCCTTCGCCGCCGACGCGGCCGAGGACGTCCCGCTGTTGCCGGTGCCGCCGTCCGCCAGGTCGGACGACTCGCTGTCCGGCTGCGTCGCGGCCGGCGCCTGGTAGGTGATCTGGCCGACCGGCACGGCCCGGTCCTCCTCCAGCGCGAAGCCGTAGTCGAGCAGCTTCGCCGCCTGGTCGACCACCTTCGTCGGCTTCTGCTCGGCGCGCAGCATGACGACCGCGAGGCGCTTGCCCTTGCGCTGCGCCGCGCCCACGTAGGTGTGGCGGGCGTCGTCGGTGAAGCCGGTCTTGCCGCCGAGGAAGCCGGGGTAGACGCCGAGCAGCTTGTTGTCGTTGTAGACCGGGATGGCCGGTTTGCCGCCGGTCGGCGGGATCTCGAAGTTCTTCGTCGCGACGACCTTCGCGAACTCCGGCTGCTTCATCGCGTAGTGGAAGATCAGGCTGAGGTCGTAGGCCGAGGTCGACATGCCCGGCCCGTCCAGGCCCGACGGCGTCGCGGCGCGCGTGTCGAGCGCGCCGATCTTCGCGGCCAGCGCGTTCATCTTCGCCAGCGTGGCGTCGACGCCCCCGAGCGCCGTGGCGAACGCGTGCGCGGCGTCGTTGCCCGAGTGCATCAGCAGGCCGTGCAGCAGCTGGTCGACGGTGTACTGGCCGCCGGCGACGAGGCCGACGCAGGTGCACTCCTGCTCGGCGTCCTCCTTCGTCACGACGATCGGCTGCTGCGGGTCCAGGTCGGTGACGACGACCAGCGCGAGCAGCGTCTTGATCAGCGACGCGGGCCGCTGCCGGGCGTGCGGGTCCTTCGCCGCGACGACCGCGCCGGTGTCGAGGTCCTGCACCACCCACGACGCCGCGGTGTTGCCGTCCGGCGGGTTGAGCGCGCCGTCCGGGGTGATCAGGCCGCACTCGGCCATCCGGTTGCCGCCGATCGGGACCGGGGGCACCGCCAGCGGCGCCGGGGCCTGCTTGCCCGGCGCGGGCTTCTCCGACGTGTCGACCGGCGGCGGGGGAGCCTGGCGGTTCGCGCACTGCCCCTGCTGCGGCGCCGCGGCCGCCAGCGCCGGCGCGCTCAGGGCCAGGAGGGCGGCGGCGAGCGTCGTCGTGAAGACCTTGAGCGACCGGGAAACAACGGAGTGCACCCACGCAATCTAGCGCCGCGACCGCCGCCGCATACTCTGGGGCATGCGCATTTCACGCGGCACCTCGCTGTTCCTGCTGGCCTTCGGTGTGTGGTCGTGGATCATCTGGATCACCTTCGCCAAGAACCTGTGGGACAGCGACCGGGCCTGGACGCCCGACGGCTCGCCCACCGCCTACTTCGTGGTGCACGCCGTGCTGACCGTCGTTTCGTTCGTGCTCGGCACGATCATCGGCGTGCTCGGCTGGCGCGGCGTCCGCGCCGGTTCCCGCGTCGACGCCTGAATCCCCTCCTTGGTCGGTGGCGCGGGCCGACGGCCCGGTTTAGGTTGGCGCCACCGAACCTGGAGGTGGAATGTCCCGTTTACGTCGAATGGCGGCCCCGCTCGCGCTGGCCGTCGGAGGCGGCCTGTTCGCGGTGGCCCCGGCCGCGGAGGCCGCGCCGGTCGCCTGCGACACGACGAGCACGCCGTACACCTACGTCGTGACGTACCAGCCGGGCACCCCCGCGTCGGCCGTCGACAAGGAACTCGCGGCCAAGTGCGGCACGAAGGTCGCCTACTACGCCCCGATCGGCGTCGCGATCGCCAGCTCGCGCAACGCGGACTTCCAGCAGAAGATCGGCGTTTACCGCGCCTACTCGGGCGCCAAGGACGTGGCTTCGCAGGGTGCGGCGGCCTCGGCCCGTTCGCTGGGCGCGGTGCGGACGCTGGAGGACACCCGGTCCGTCGCCGCCGCCGGCGACCTGTCCGCGCAGCAGTGGGACATGAAGGCGATCCACGCGCCGGAGGCGAACAAGATCTACCAGGGCAGCCGTGCGGTGACGGTCGGCGTGCTCGACTCGGGCATCGAGGCGACGCACCCGGCGCTCAAGGCGGCCGTCGACGCTCGCTCGTCGGCGGGCTGCATCACCGGGGCGCCGGACCTTTCCCCGGCCTCCTGGGCCCCGACGACGTCGGACCACGGCACGCACGTGGCGGGCACGATCGCGGGCAAGGACCCGGCGGCGGGCTTCACGGGCGTCGCGCCGGGCGTGCGGCTGGCGTCGGTGAAGGTGGTCAACGACTCGGGCTACATCTTCCCGGAGTCGGCGGTCTGCGGCTTCGTCTGGGCGGCCGAGCACGGCTTCGCGGTGACGAACAACAGCTACTACATCGACCCGGGCATGTTCTACTGCCCGAAGCAGCCGGGCGACGCGGCGGCGTTCGAAGCGGTCCGCCGGGCGGTGGACTACTCGATGCGCAAGGGCGTGCTGAACGTGGCGGCGGCCGGCAACGACCACCTCGACACGACCAAGCCGGAGACCGACCCCAACCGGCCCCACCCGGTGGACTCGTCCTGCGAAATCCTCCCGGGAGGCCTCGACGGCGTCGTGAAGGTGTCGTCGGTCGGCTACGCGGGCACGAAGTCGAGCTTCAGCAACTACGGTGACGTCGACGTGACGGCCCCCGGCGGCGACTTCGGCCAGGTGCCGCCCGCCGGCTCGGGTCCCGCATGCCCGCTGTCGTCCGTGGTCGGCGGCCAGTACGGCGAGAAGTGCGGCACGTCGATGGCCTCCCCGCACGCCGCCGGTGTCGCGGCGCTGCTGGCCTCGCGCTTCCGCGGGGCGCCGCCGCGGTTCATCGAGCAGCTCCTGGAGAGCGAGGCCGACGTGGTGAAGTGCGCGGCCACCGAGACGGCGTGCACGGGCCCGGCGAAGAACAACTCGTACTACGGCCACGGCCTGGTCGACGCCCTGGACGCGGTGCGCTGACGAACGGGTGAACGGCCTCCTCGCCGACTCGGGCGGGGAGGCCGTTTCTCACCCGGCGTGATCATCCGACCGGGTGGATCCACGAGAAGACTTCACCCGGCCGCCGGTGTAGCCTGACCGGACCAACGGCCCCGAACAATGAGCCACGATTCGTCTGGCTCGGGAACGGATTTCCATGTCAGGCGGCTCCGAGACGGGTGGCAACTGATCTTCCGATCAGCCACCTCCGCCCGGACCGCCACAGGGGGTCCGGGCATTTTTTTGTTCGCCCCGGCTCAGCTCTGCGAATAGTCGGCGATGAATCCCATCCGGGTGTCCATCTCCGGCGCCTCCGCCGAGAACTCGACCACGATGTCCTGGCCGAGCCGGTGGCGCTGCAGGTTCTGCGCGCCCTGGTTGCGCACCTTGAACGCGGCGGGCACCCGGATGTTCCGGAAGACGACCCGGTGCTCGAACTTGCCGATCTCCTTGTTGAACAGCACGTCGAAACCCTCCGGGGCGGTGCCGTTCATCAGGTCGGCGGAATAGCCCGGCCAGTCCCATTCGACGGTGATCAGGTCACCGGCCTGGACCACCGGCCCCAGGTGGATGTAGATCTCCAGCTTCGGCTTCCCGCCCGGGGCGAACGTCCACACCGACGTGGCGTTGGCCCGCGTCCGCTCGTCGGCGTTGTCCTCGCCGGCGTGGTAGGCGCGGCAGCGGACCTTGCGCCGGTCGCGGTTGGTCAGCCGGGTGGTGCCGTAGTAGACCAGGTTGACCGACACGTACCTGAGCGTTCCGTTGGACGCGGCGTCGAGCACCAGATCCCGGCGGCAGTGCGCGTCGCCGTTTTCTTCGATGACGACTTCCTGCCGCCATTCCCGCACCGACAGCGGAGAGCTGGAATGCATGTGGTTCGCGTAGGTGTGCAGGAGCTGTTCGATGTGGTCGAGCTTGCCGCGAAGGCGCTGGGTGCCCGCGAAGGAAAGGGCGCTCACCAGCACGAACAGGCCGGCGGCCAGCGTCGCGAACGTGACGCGCAACCAGGTCAGGCCGAGCACCTGGCCGAGCAGGCCGACGGTGCCGAGGGAAGCGAGCGCCCCGGCGAGAGACCGGAAATAGCCGTAGCGGAAGACGTGTTCTTCGAGTTCTGCGACGAGCGGTGCGAGCCTGCGGGAAACAATCCGGCGAATCTCCGAACCAGCACCCATACGCTCGCATCCTGTGATCGGTGTCGACCCTTCAGGCTAGCCCAGCCCCACACCGTTGCCCAGGACAAAAGAATGGCGAAAGGCCCTCCGGCGGGAGTCGCCGGAGGGCCCTTCGGTGTTGCGGGAAAACTCAAACGCGCTTGAACAGCAGGGCGCGCTTCACTTCCTGGATCGCCTTGGTCACCTGGATCCCGCGCGGGCAGGCGTCCGTGCAGTTGAACGTCGTCCGGCAGCGCCAGACGCCCTCGCCGTCGTTGAGGATGTCCAGGCGCTCCTCGGCCCCCTCGTCGCGGGAGTCGAAGATGAACCGGTGGGCGTTCACGATCGCCGCCGGGCCGAAGTACGAGCCGTCGTTCCAGTACACCGGGCAGGACGACGTGCAGCACGCGCACAGGATGCACTTCGTCGTGTCGTCGAAGCGGTCGCGGTCGGCCTGGGACTGGATCCGCTCGCGCGTCGGCTCGTTGCCGTAGGTGATCAGGTACGGCTTGATCGCGCGGTACGCCTCGAAGAACGGGTCCATGTCGACGTAGAGGTCCTTCAACGTCGTCAGGCCCTTGATCGGGGCGATCGTGATCGTGGTCTTCTTGCCGCCGGACTCCAGCAGGTCCTTCATCAGGACCTTGCACGCCAGGCGGTTGATGCCGTTGATCTGCATCGCGTCAGACCCGCACACGCCGTGCGCGCACGACCGGCGGAACGAGAACGTCCCGTCGATGTAGTCCTTGACGTAGAACAGCAGGTTCAGCAGCCGGTCGGTGCGCTGCGCCGGGACGTCGTAGGACTCCCAGTGCGGCTCCGAATCCACCTCCGGGTTGAACCGGAGGATCTTCAGCGTGACCGTGATCGGCGTGTGCTCGTCCGAAGCGGCCGGAGCGTCTTCAGTGGTTGCCGCAGTCATCAGTACTTCCGCTCCATCGGCTCGTAGCGGGTGAAGGTGACCGGCTTGTAGTCCAGCCGGATGTCGGACGACAGACCCGAGCCCTGCTTGTAGGCCATGGTGTGCCGCATGAAGTTCGTGTCGTCGCGGGTCGGGTAGTCCTCGCGGGCGTGGCCGCCGCGGGACTCCTTGCGCGCCAGCGCGCCCACGATGAGGACCTCGGCCAGCTCCAGCAGGAAGCCCAGTTCGACGGCTTCCAGCAGGTCGGTGTTGTACCGCTTGCCCTTGTCCGACACGGTGATCCGCTGGTACCGCTCCTTGAGCGCCTGGATGTCGGTCAGCGCCTGCTTCAGCGTGTCCTCGGTCCGGTACACCGACGCGTGCGAGTCCATCGTCTGCTGCATTTCCTTGCGGATGTCGGCGACGCGCTCGTCGCCGTGCTCCGACAGCAGGCCCGCCAGCTGCTCCTCGACCAGCGCGGTCGGGTTCTCCGGCAGCTCGACGTGCTCGTGCGCCAGCGCGTACTCCGCGGCGGCGATGCCGGCGCGGCGGCCGAACACGTTGATGTCGAGCAGCGAGTTCGTGCCGAGCCGGTTCGAGCCGTGCACGGACACGCACGCGACCTCGCCCGCGGCGTACAGGCCGGGGATGACGTTCTCGTTGTCCCGCAACGCTTCGCCGTGGATGTTGGTCGGGATGCCGCCCATCACGTAGTGGCAGGTCGGGAAGACCGGCACCGGCTCCTTCACCGGGTCGACGCCCAGGTAGGTCCGGGAGAACTCCATGATGTCCGGGAGCTTCGCGTTCAGCGTCTCCTCGGGGATGTGCGTGACGTCCAGAACGACGTAGTCCTTGTTCGGGCCGCAACCCCGGCCCTGCAGCACTTCCTGCACCATCGAGCGCGCCACGATGTCGCGCGGCGCCAGGTCCTTGATGGTGGGGGCGTAGCGCTCCATGAACCGCTCGCCGGAGGCGTTGCGCAGGATCCCGCCCTCGCCGCGGACGGCTTCGGAGATGAGGATGCCCAGGCCCGCGAGGCCGGTCGGGTGGAACTGGAAGAACTCCATGTCCTCCAGCGGGAGGCCCTTGCGGAAGATGATGCCGAGGCCGTCACCGGTGAGGGTGTGCGCATTCGACGTCGTCTTGAAGATCTTGCCCGCGCCGCCGGTGGCGAACACGATCGACTTCGCCTGGAAGACGTGCAGCTCGCCGGTGGCCAGCTCGTAGGCGACGACGCCGGAGGCGACCGGGTTGCCGTTCTCGTCCGGGGTGGTGACGAGGTCGAGCACGTAGAACTCGTTGAAGAACTCCGTGCCGTACTTGACGCAGTTCTGGTACAGCGTCTGCAGGATCATGTGCCCGGTGCGGTCCGCGGCGTAGCAGGCGCGGCGGACCGCGGCCTTGCCGTGGTCACGCGTGTGCCCGCCGAAGCGGCGCTGGTCGATCTTGCCTTCGGGCGTGCGGTTGAACGGCAGGCCCATCTTCTCGAGGTCGAGGACCGCGTCGATGGCCTCCTTCGCCATGATCTCGGCGGCGTCCTGGTCGACCAGGTAGTCGCCGCCCTTGATCGTGTCGAAGGTGTGCCACTCCCAGTTGTCCTCTTCGACGTTCGCCAGCGCGGCGCACATGCCGCCCTGGGCCGCGCCGGTGTGGGACCGGGTCGGGTAGAGCTTGGTGAGGACCGCGGTGCGGGCGCGCTGGCCGGACTCGATGGCCGCGCGCATCCCGGCGCCGCCGGCGCCGACGATCACCACGTCGTACTTGTGGAACTGCATCGAAAAAGTCTCCGTGGCTTCAGTTCGCGGGCATGTTCGGGTCGAAGGTGAAGATCACCATCGTGCCGACGGCCAGGATCAGCACCATCGAGACGTACAGCAGGATCTTCAGCCAGAACCGCGTGCTGTCCTTGCGCGCGTAGTCGTCGATGATGGTGCGCAGGCCGTTGCCGCCGTGGATCTCGGCGAGCCAGAGCATGGCCAGGTCCCAGAACTGCCAGAACGGCGAGGCCCAGCGGCCGGCGACGAAGCCCCAGTTGATCCGGTGCACACCGCCGTCGAGGATGTTCATGATCAGCAGGTGGCCGAGCACCAGGATGACCAGCGCCAGCCCGGAGATCCGCATGAACAGCCAGCTGTAGAGCTCGAAGTTGCTCCGGCGGGCGGCCGGGCGCTTCGGGGCGCGGGGGTTGGCGAGCGCGAGGTCGGCCATGTCAGTTACCCCCGAAGAGCATCTCGGCGGTGCGCTTCAGCATGAAGAACGCACCGGGGACCATCACCACGACCCAGACCACGCCGATCACCCACGTCATGGCCTTCTGCAGCTGCGGGCCCTTCGACCAGAAGTCGACCAGCATGACGCGGATGCCGTTCAGCGCGTGGAACAGCACCGCGCCGACCAGGCCGACCTCCAGGAGGTTGACGATCGGCGTCTTGTAGGTCTCGATGACCTGGTCGTACGTGTTCGGCGACACGCGCACCAGCGCGGTGTCGAGCACGTGCACGAACAGGAAGAAGAATGTGAGCACGCCGGTGATGCGGTGCAGGACCCAGGACCACATGCCGGGGTCACCCCGGTAGAAGGTCCCCTGCCGGCGTGAGGCACCCGCCCGATCGCTCGCGCCTGCCGCTGTGGCAGTGCTCGCCGTGGTGGACATCGGTGAACGGCCTCCAACGTCTGACTGTGCGCCCGGTGGCCGGTGAGGTCCGCTGTCGCCGCGGGAACGGCGGCTGTGCCGAGATCAACGTCATCGAGCCTGGATGAATCGGATGCTAGACCCGCACCCGGAAGGCGGCTCACCTCCGGGTTCCCCTCTGTGATGGACCAGACACCGGCACTCCCGCACCGCCACCCGGCGGTGTGGTGCAGCGCACTCGGTGGCGCCACGGCTTTCCCTGTCCCGCTCACCGGTCATCGGACCTCTGAGAGATCTGATATCTGATGCGCTACGCCGAACGGCTGGTGGTTTCCGTCTGTCATTGACCAACTGGCACCCCGTCCCTAGCGTCGCTCGGGCAAACATCGGATCTCTCACGATGGGGTGACGTTCTGGTGCGACGACTCGGCCTGGTGATCGCCGTCGCGGCTCTGCTGCCCGTGGTGTCGGTCACGCCCGCGCAAGCGCTGCCCGGCGGACTGGCGCTGACGCCTCCGATGGGCTTCAACAACTGGAACACCACCGGGTGCGCCGTCGACGAGCGGCTCATCCGCGACACCGCCGACATCTTCGTCGACAAAGGACTCAAGGCCGCCGGCTACGAGTACGTCAACGTCGACGACTGCTGGGCCGAGCCGGAGCGCGACGCCGACGGGCGCATGCAGGCGAACAAGGCCCGGTTCCCCAGCGGCATCAAGGCACTGGCCGACTACGTCCACTCGAAAGGGCTGAAGTTCGGCATCTACACCAGCGCGGGCACGCTGACCTGCGCGAAAACGATGCCCGGCGCCCTCGACCACGAAGACGTCGACGCGCAGACGTTCGCGGACTGGGGCGTCGACTACCTCAAGTACGACAACTGCAACAACCAGGGCCGCCCCGCGCTCGAGCGCTACACGAAGATGCGCGACGCGCTGAAGAAGACCGGTCGCCCGATCGTGTACTCGCTCTGCGAGTGGGGCGAGAACAAGCCGTGGACGTGGGGCGCCGACGTCGGGCACCTGTGGCGGACCACCGGCGACATCAAGGACAACTGGGCCAAGATGCTCCAGATCCTCAAGGCGAACGCGCCGCTCGCGCCGTACGCCGGGCCGGGGCACTGGAACGATCCCGACATGCTCGAGGTCGGCAACGGCGGGATGACGACCGAGGAGTACCGCTCGCACTTCTCGCTGTGGGCGATGATGGCCGCGCCGCTGCTCATCGGGGCCGACCTGCGCAAGGTGTCGCCGGCGAACTTCGACGTCCTGCGCAACACCGAGGTCATCGCGCTCGACCAGGACCGCCGCGGCGTCCAGGCCCGCGTGCTGTCCAACCAGGACGGACACTGGGTGTTCGCCAAGCCCCTCGCGGACGGCGACGTGGCGATCGCGCTGTTCAACGAGACGACGTCGAGCGCCGCGATCGGCACCACCGCGGCCGCCGCCGGGCTGCCCCGGTCCGCGGGCTACACGGCGCGAGACCTCTGGGCCCACCGCGACCTCCAGACGGCGGGCCGGATCTCCGCGGTCGTCCCGCCGCACGCGACGGTCGTCTACCGGGTGCACGCGGGCGGCTCGTGGTGGCGGAACGCGCCGCTGGTGAGTACGGGCGTCGAGGTTGCGGCCCCGATCCCGGGTGTGCCGGGCGAGATCACGCCCGCCGGGAAGCCCTTCGAGGTCACGGTGTCGGCGACCGACGAAGCCCGCGTCCCGGTGTTCGACCCGCGCGTGACGCTCACCGCGCCCGCAGGCTGGCGCGTCGAGCAGGTGGCGCGGCCACGGGCCGTCGTGCTCGGCACCGGCGAGACCGCGGCCGGCCGCTGGCGGGTGACCCCGCCCGCCGGGACCGAGGGCACGGCGGCGGTGCTGCGCGGCGGCGTCACCTACCGCGGGCTCGGGTTCGGGCAGGTCACCTGGTCCGGTGAACAACAGCTGACCGTGCCCGCGGCACCGCCCACGACGTCCGCGTGGGCCAGCGACCTGCGCTGGGCGGCGGAGAAGAACGGCTACGGCCCGGTCGAGCGGGACATGTCCAACGGCAGCATCCCGGCCGGCGACGGAAAGCCGCTGACCGTCAACGGCGTCGTCTACCCGAAGGGCCTGGGCGCGCACGCGCCGAGCGAAGTCGTGTTCTACCTCGGCGGCCGCTGCACAGCGTTCACCACGGACGTCGGCGTCGACGACGAGCGCGAGGCGACCAACAAGCAGGGCTCGGCGACGTTCGAGGTCTACGCCGACGGGGTGAAGGCAGCGGCCACCGGCGTCCGCACGTGGCAGGACCCGGCGGTGCCGCTGGCGGCGGACCTCCACGGGGCGCAGTACCTGCGGCTGGTCGTCACCGACGGCGGGGACGGCAACTCCTACGACCGCAGCGACTGGGCCGCCGCCCGGCTCACCTGCGGCTGATTCTGCGTCATCTCACAGAGTGACCGGGCTGGTCCATCCTTCGGTCAGCCCGGCACACTCCGTGACACGGACCGGTATTTCCGCCGCCCCAAAGCGAAAGAACCCGCCGAAAGTAGCCTTGAGTAGGCTCGATGATCACGTTCGGTGTCCGGTTCGTCGCGCGTGCGACTCGTGAGTAAACGTTTGTGTTACGTAGCGTGCCTTTCCTATGGCGCATTCCGGTCCGGCGGGTACGGTCTGGCGGTCGACCCGGCAGTAGGGCCGGGCCGTGCCCTTGACCATCCGCTGGATCAGCGGGGAGGGAGACACACGTTGCGTCGCATGCGTGGAACCGCGCTGGCCGCCGCGGCCATGGCCGGGGTGCTCACCCTGGCCGGGTGCGCCAAGGATTCCGGCGGTGGTAACAGCTCGAACAACACCGCGGCCTCGACGGGCGGTTCCGACTGCGTCACCGCGCAGAAGCCGCCGGCCGCGCCCGCCGCCGCGAGCAGCTCGACCGCCGCCGGGGCGAAGGTCGACGGCAGCAAGCTGAAGATCGGCCTGGCCTTCGACGTCGGCGGCCGGGGCGACGCGTCGTTCAACGACGCCGCCGCCGCGGGTACCGACAAGGCGAAGGCCGACCTCGGCGTGACGACGGTCAGCGAGAGCACCGCCTCCGCCAGCGAGGCCGAGTCGGCCAAGCAGCAGCGCCTCGACCAGATGGCCTCCTCGGGCCTGAACCCGATCATCGCGGTCGGCTTCGCCTACGCGCCGTCGGTCAAGGTCGTCGCGGCCAAGTACCCGAACACGAAGTTCGCGATCGTCGACGACGACTCGATCACGCTGCCGAACGTGACGCCGCTGGTCTTCGCCGAGGAGCAGGGCTCGTTCCTGGCCGGCGTCGCCGCCGCGTACAAGAGCAAGAACTGCCACATCGGCTTCGTCGGCGGTGTCAACACCCCGCTGATCCAGAAGTTCGAGGCCGGCTTCCTGCAGGGCGCGAAGACGGTTTCGTCCAAGATCAAGATCGAGGACGAGTACCTGACCCCGGCCGGTGACTTCTCCGGGTTCCAGGACCCGCCGAAGGGCAACGCGAAGGCCGCAGCCGAGATCGCCAAGGGCGCGGACGTCATCTACCACGCCGCGGGCGCCTCGGGCAAGGGTGTCTTCGACGCCGCGAAGGCGGGCAACGCGCTGGCCATCGGGGTCGACTCCGACCAGTACAACCAGAAGACCGTCGAGGCCGACAAGGACGTCATCATCACGTCCATGCTCAAGCGCGTCGACGTCGCGGTGTTCGACTACGTGCAGGCCGTCGCCAAGGGTGACACGAGTGGCCTGCCGAAGCGGTTCGACCTCAAGGTCGACGGCGTCGGCTACGCCACCTCCGGTGGCAAGATCGACGACATCAAGGACGTCCTGGACGGCTACAAGGCCCAGATCATCTCGGGTGCCATCACCGTTTCGGACAAGCCGCAGAAGTAGCTCACAACGCGTCGGGGCTCGGAGGATTTCTTCCTCCGGGCCCCTCACGCGTTCCAGAGATATGGAATTCTCCCGCCCATGAGCACAGCCGAGGCCCCGGCCGAGGCCGTCCCCGACCGGGGCGCCCCCGCCGTCCAGCTGACCGGGATCACCAAGCGCTTTCCCGGCGTGGTGGCCAACTCCGACGTCAACCTCACCGTCGCCGCCGGCGAGGTGCACGCCATCTGTGGCGAGAACGGCGCCGGCAAGTCCACCCTGATGAAGATCCTGTACGGCATGCAGCCGCCGGACGAGGGCACCATCGCGATCAACGGCGAAGAGGTGAAGCTGCGCAACCCGCAGGACGCCATCCGCGCCGGCATCGGCATGGTGCACCAGCACTTCATGCTCGCCGACAACCTCACCGTCGGCGAGAACGTCTTCCTCGGCGCCGAGGGCCTGCACGGCATCGGCCGCGCCGCCCGCGCGCGGCTGGCCGAGCTCGCCGAGCGGACCGGCCTGCACGCGAAGCCGGAGACGCTGCTGGAAGAGCTCGGCGTCGCCGACCGCCAGCGCGTCGAGATCGTCAAGGTGCTCTACCGCGGGGCGAAGATCATCATCCTGGACGAGCCGACCGCGGTGCTCGTCCCGCAGGAGGTCGACGCGCTCTTCGAGACCGTGCGGGAGATGAAGGACGGCGGCTACACGTTCCTGTTCATCTCGCACAAGCTCGACGAGGTCCGCGCGATCGCCGACACCGTCACGGTGATCCGGCGCGGCACCACCGTCGGCACCGCCGACCCGAAGACCATCACCTCCCGCCAGCTCGCGGAGATGATGGTCGGCTCGGAGCTGCCCAGCCCGGAGACCCGCGAGTCCACGGTCACCGACCGGGACGTGCTGCGGCTGACCGGGCTGACGCTCGGCGCCGAGGGCTCGGACCGCAACGCGCTCGACGACGTCTCCTTCACCGTGCACGCGGGCGAGGTGCTGGGCGTCGCCGGCGTCGAGGGCAACGGCCAGACCGAGCTCGTCGAGACGATCATGGGCATGCGCAAGCCGTCCGGCGGCACGATCGAGCTGGTCGACGCCGACGGCAAGGCCCGCGACATCACGAAGGCGGGCACGCTCGCGCGGCGCGAGGCCGGCATCGGCTACATCGCCGAGGACCGCACGCGGCACAGCCTGCTGCTCACGCAACCGTTGTGGGTCAACCGGATCCTCGGCTACCAGACCCGCGAACCGGTCTCCAAAGGACAGTTGCTCGACATCGCGGGCGCCCGCGCGGACACCGAGCGGATCGTGCGCGACTACGACGTCCGCACGCCCGGCATCGACGTCCCGGCCGCGGCCCTCTCGGGCGGCAACCAGCAGAAGCTGATCGTCGGGCGGGAGCTGTCGGGCAACCCGGTGCTGCTCATCGCGTCGCACCCCACGCGCGGGGTCGACGTCGGCGCGCAGGCGCTGATCTGGGAGAACATCCGCCAGGCCCGCGCGGCCGGCCTCGCCGTGCTGCTCATCTCGGCCGACCTCGACGAGCTGATCGGCCTGTCGGACACGATCCGCGTCATGCTGCGCGGGCGGCTCGTCACCGAGGCCGACCCGGCCACCGTGACGCCGCAGGAACTGGGCTCGGCGATGACCGGCGCCGGAGAGGGTGACGGGGAATGACTTCCTGGCGCACGAAACTGCTGCCGCCGCTGCTGGCGATCGTCTTCGCCGTGCTGCTGTCGGCGATCGCGCTGATCATCTCCGGGGCCGACCCGCTGCAGGCGTACGGCACGATGATCGGCCAGATGTTCAAGGGCTCGACCGCGGTCGACACCGTGAACCTCGCGACCGTCTACTACCTGTCCGGGCTCGCGGTGGCCATCGGCTTCCAGATGAACCTCTTCAACATCGGGGTCGAGGGCCAGTACCGGTTCGCCGCCGTCGTCGCCGCCATCGCCGGTGGCGCGATGAAGTTGCCGCCGGTGATCCACGTGCTCGCGATCCTGGTGGTCGCGGTCGTCGCGGGCATGGCCTACGCGGCGGTCCCGGCGATCCTCAAGGTGACCCGCGGGGTCAGCGAGGTCATCTCGACGATCATGCTCAACGCGATCGTCGCCGGGATCATCGCCTTCCTCATCAACGCCGACCAGTTCGGCGTGCAGACCGGCAACAACATCGGGACCCGCGTGATCGAGCCGTCCGGCCGGATCCCGGGCATCCCGCTCGGCTCGGGCACGCTGTTCGGGTTCGTCTTCATCGCGGCCGTCGTCGGTGGCGCCTACTGGTTCATGCTCAACCGCACGCGGTTCGGCTTCGAGCTGAAGGCGTCCGGCGAGTCCACCACGGCGGCCGCCGCGGGTGGCGTCAACGCCAAGAAGATGACGCTGATCGCAATGCTGCTCTCCGGTGGCGTCGCCGGCCTGGTCGCCATGCCGGAGCTGCTCGGCCGCGACTACAGCTACGGCATCACCGCGACGCAGATGTACGGCTTCACCGGCATCGCGGTCGCGCTGCTCGGCCGCAACCACCCCGGCGGCATCGCGCTCGGCGCGCTGCTGTGGGCGTTCCTCGACACCTCCGCGGTGTCGCTGGAGCAGATCAACGTGTCCAAGGAGATCGCGACGATCATGCAGGGCATCATCGTGCTGTCGGTCGTCGTGGCGTACGAGATCGTGCGACGCGCCGACCTCGCGGCCGAACAACGGAGGGTGGGCCGCGCGCTCGCCGGCCGCAAGGGTTCCTCGGTCGCCGAAGGGGGTGCGGTGTGATCACCGACGTCGCTCCCGAATCCGGCTCGACCATGCCGGTGCAGCGCAAGCGGGGCCGGATCCCCGGCTGGCTGCGCGGCGTGATCTGGGCCGTGGTCGCCATCGCCGTCATCTCGACGGCGTCCTACTCCACCGGCGTCGCCGCGCTGACGTCGTCGAACACCGCGCAGACGGCGTTGCGCCTGGCGCTGCCGATCCTGCTGTGCGCGCTGGGCGGCCTGTGGGCCGAACGCGCGGGCGTGGTGAACATCGGTCTCGAGGGCATGATGATCCTCGGGACCTGGGGCGCGGCCTGGGGTTCGTACTACGGCGGCGTGTGGGCCGGGCTGCTGGCCGCGCTGGTGTTCGGCGCGCTGGGCGGGCTGCTGCACGCGGTGGCGACGGTGACGTTCAACGTCAACCACATCGTCTCCGGCGTCGCGATCAACCTGCTCGGCCTGGGCGTCACCAAGTACCTGGCGAACCTCGTCTTCGCGCCGATCTCCGGCAACCCGCGGCAGTCGCCGGTGGTGCCGAAGTTCGACACCTACTCGGCGACGTTCCTCTCGGACTGGCTGGGCGACCTGGAGAAGGAGCAGCGCGTCGGGATCTCCGACGTCGCCGGCATCCTGCGCGGGCTCGTCACCGAGGTGGCGCCGCTGACGATGCTCGCGATCATCCTGGTGCCGGTGAGCTTCTGGGTGCTCTGGCGGACGCGCTTCGGCCTGCGGCTGCGGTCGTGCGGCGAGAACCCGGTGGCCGCCGAGTCCCTCGGCGTGAACGTCTACCTGCACAAGTACGTCGCCGTGATCGTCTCGGGCGCGTTCGCCGGCATGGGTGGCGCTTCGCTGGTGCTGCTGCGCGGCGGCGCGGACTACCTGGAGAACCAGACGAACGGCCGCGGGTACATCGGCCTCGCGGCGATGATCTTCGGCAACTGGCGGCCGGGCGGCCTGCTCGGCGGCGCGGCGCTGTTCGGCTACGCGGACGGCCTCCAGCTCGCCGGCGGTGGCGAAGCGGTGCTCGCGCTGCTGTACGGCGCGGTGATCCTGGTCGCCGTGATCGTCGTCGTGCAGCTGTTCCGCCGGCAGTGGATCGCGGCCGGGCTCGGCGTCGTCGGCGCGGGCGTGCTGTATGCGATCTACTGGTCGAACGACACGCTGCCGTCGGACCTGATCCCGTACACCGCGCACTTCGTGACGCTGATCGTGCTGGCGGTGGCTTCGCAGCGGCTGCGGCCGCCGAAGGCCGACGGGCAGCCGTACCGACGGGGTGAGGACTGACAGTGTCTACAGTGGACTGGGACGCCCTGCGTGCTCAGGCGATCGAAGCGGCTTCCCATGCCTACGCGCCTTATTCGGGGCTGCACGTGGGGGTGGCCGGGATCGTCGACGACGGCCGGGTCGTGACCGGGTGCAACGTCGAAAACGCTTCCTACGGGCTCGGGCTGTGCGCGGAGTGCACGATGGCCGGGCAGCTGCGGCTGTCCGGCGGCGGGCGGCTGGTCGCCGTCGCGTGCCGCAGCGGCGCGGGTGACCTGCTGATGCCGTGCGGGCGCTGCCGGCAGATCCTGTTCGAGCTGGGCGGGTCTTCGTGCCTGGTGGACACGCCCAGCGGGATCCTGCCGATGTCCGACGTCCTGCCGGACGCCTTCGGCCCGGACGACCTGCCGTGAGCGCGTTCGCGGCGGTCGACGTCATCCGGACCAAGCGGGACGGCGGGACCCTTTCCGACGAGCAGATCGACTGGGTCGTCGACGCCTACACCCGCGGTGACGTGGCCGAAGAGCAGATGTCGGCGCTGGCCATGGCGATCTTCCTGCGGGGGATGACCTCGGCGGAGATCTCGCGGTGGACGCACGCGATGATCGCGTCGGGGGAGCGGCTGTCGCTTTCGGTGTCGCGCCCGACGGTGGACAAGCACTCGACGGGCGGGGTCGGCGACAAGATCACGCTGCCGCTGGCGCCCCTGGTGGCGGCGTGCGGCGCGGCGGTGCCGCAGCTGTCCGGCCGCGGGCTCGGCCACACCGGCGGGACGCTCGACAAGCTGGAGTCGATCCCGGGCTGGCGAGCGGCACTGTCCACTTCGGAGATTCAGGCGCAGCTGGAAGACGTCGGCGCGGTGGTCTGCGCGGCGACGTCCGGGCTGGCCCCGGCGGACAAGAAGCTGTACGCGCTGCGGGACGTGACCTCGACGGTGGAGTCGATCCCGCTGATCGCCAGCTCGATCATGAGCAAGAAGATCGCGGAGGGCGCGTCCGGGCTGGTCCTGGACGTGAAGTTCGGGTCGGGCGCGTTCATGAAGACGCTCGACCAGGCGCGTTCGCTGGCTTCGGCGTTGACGTCGATCGGCGCCGACCACGGCGTCCCGACGACGGCGTTGCTGACCGACATGAACGTCCCGCTGGGCCGGGCGGTCGGGAACGCGGTCGAGGTCGCGGAGTCGGTCGACGTGCTTCAGGGTGGCGGCCCCTCGGACGTGGTCGCGCTGACCGTGGCGTTGGCCCGGGAGATGCTGGCCCTGGCCGGTATCTCCGCCGACCCCGCGGCCGTGCTGGCTTCCGGTGAGGCGTACGAGGTCTGGTGCCGGATGATCGCGGCCCAGGGCGGCGACCCTGCGGCCCCGCTGCCCACGCCCGCTCACGTGCACACGGTCGTCGCTCCGGATTCGGGCGTCCTGGCGTCGCTGGACGCGTACGCGGTGGGCGTCGCGGCGTGGCGCCTAGGTGCGGGCCGGGCCCGCAAGGAGGACCCGGTCCAGGCCGCGGCGGGCATCCTGTGCCTGGCCAAGCCCGGGGACCCGGTCTCGGCAGGCGACCCCTTGCTGGAGCTCCACACGGACACCCCCGACGCGGTCCCGGCAGCCCTGGAGGCCCTGGAAGGCAGCTTCACAATCGCCGCGTCGGCCCCCACCCCGGCCCCAATCGTCGTGGAGACCCTCCGCAGCCAGCCGTGATGTGACGATCGTCGCGAAGATGATCACCCGTCCGAGTGACACCCAACCCCGTAACCCGCGTGATCAGAGCCGTAACTCACGTGATCAAGCCCGGATCTCGCGTGTTTGAGCCCGGATCTCGCGTGATCGAGCCCGTCACGGCTCCAATCACGCGAGTTCCGGCTCCAATCACGCGAGTTCCGGCTCCAGACACGCGAGTTCCGGGTTCAGTCACGCGAGTTACGGCCTGGATCACGCGAGAAGGCCCCCGCCGGCGTACCGGTGGGGGCCTTC
>NZ_MUMI01000709.1 GCF_002155975.1 Amycolatopsis kentuckyensis | reverse complement strand
CGGCGGGCGCCCTTTCCCCTGACCGGAAGGAACAACGATGAAGGCACTCGTGTACGACGGTCCCGGCCGGCGCAGCTGGACCGGCCACGCCGACCCCGAACTCGCCGCCCCCACCGACGCCATCGTCCGCGTCGACGCGGTCACCATCTGCGGCACCGACCTGCACATCCTCAAAGGCGACGTCCCCGAGGTCGAACGCGGCCGCATCCTCGGCCACGAAGCGGTCGGCACGATCACCGAAACCGGCTCCGCCGTCACCGGCGTCAAGCCCGGCGACAAGGTCCTGGTCTCCTGCATCTCCGCCTGCGGACGCTGCGAATACTGCCGGCAGGCCGCCTACGGCCAGTGCCTCGGCGGCGGAGGCTGGATCCTCGGCCACACCACCGACGGCGTCCAAGCCGAATACGCGCGCGTCCCCTTCGCCGACACCTCGACCTACGTGCTGCCCTTCGGGGTGAGCGACGAGTCCGCGCTGATGCTGGCCGACATCGTCCCGACGTCCTACGAAGTCGGTGTCCGCAACGGCGGTGTGAAGCCGGGCGACACGGTGGTGATCGTCGGAGCCGGGCCGATCGGGCTGGCCGCGATCACCAACGCCCAGCTGTTCGCGCCCAGCACGATCATCGTGGTCGACAAGGAACCGGCCCGCCTCGACGCGGCCAAGTCCTTCGGCGCCGACCTGATGGTCCAGCCCGGCGACGCGGCGGCCGCGGTCGCCGAAGCCAGCGGCGGTCTCGGCGCGGACGTCGCGATCGAGGCGGTGGGCGTCCCGGAGACGTTCGAGTTGTGCACCCGCTTGGTCCGCCCGGGCGGCCACGTCGCCAACGTCGGCGTCCACGGCGCACCCGCGACACTGCACCTCGAACAGCTGTGGATCAAGAACGTGACGATCACGACCGGGCTGGTCGACACGTCCAGCACGCCGATGCTGCTGCGCATGCTCGCCGCCGGCCGGCTGGACACCAGCCGATTCGTCACCCACCGGTTCGGGCTCGACGAAATGGACGAAGCCTACGACGTCTTCGCCCACCCCCAGGACAGCAACGCCCTGAAGGTCGCCCTGTTCCGCAGCTGACCACACACCGAAGCGGCCACCGTCTGGAATGGACGGTGGCCGCTTCGGTGTCCTTCAGCGCGGTTTGGGCGAGCTCAGGAAGACCCGCAGCAGGTCGACCGGGAGACCACGCCGACGAGCTCGCCCTCGCCGTCGACCACCGGTGCGCCGCTGATGTTCCCCGTGGCCAGCAGCACGACGACCGCCTTGAACGGCGTGTCCGGGCCGACAGTGGTGACTTCGGTCGTCATGACCGAACCCACCTTGCGGCGACCGGGCATCCCGACCTCCTTCACAGCAGCGGCCCGGGGTAGTAGCTGCCCGCAGGTTCCGGCGTCGCCGCCGTCTCCTTCTCCGGTTCCGGGACCGTCCGCGCCGGGATCACCA
>NZ_MUMI01000708.1 GCF_002155975.1 Amycolatopsis kentuckyensis | reverse complement strand
CGCGGACGGCGTCGGCGGCCCGGCGGGCGGCTGGTCGGTCCGGGGCGGTTCGGTCCGCTGCTGGGGCTGCTGCTGGAAGACGCCGGGGAACTGGGTGGGGCGTTCGATCCCGACGGTCGCCTCGGCGTCGAACCGCTGGCCGTCCGGCTCGATCCGCTGCGGCCGCGCCAGCGAGCCGGCGGACGCCGACGGCACCACCCCGCGCGGCGGCTCCGGCGGCAGCGCGGCCCGGCGGTCGCCCGGCTCGGCCGGCCGGTCGCCGGTGCGGTCCTCGCGCAGCTCGATGCGCTGGCCCCAGGGCTGCTGCGGGGCTTCCGGTTCTTCGCGGCGGGGCGCGGTCGTGCGGCTCAGCTGCTCTTCACGGCGCTGCTGCTCCTCGCGCCAGTGCTGGAGCTCTTCACGCCACTGCTGCTGCTCCTCGGGCTTCTTCTCCTCCCGGGGAGGGACGTGGCGCTCGACCGGCACCACCGGCACCGGCCCGGACGGCTTGACCTCGATGTACTGGGTGCTCTCCCCGGCCGGCGCGGTGGGCTCGAGCTCGGACTGCTCGACCCGGATGTACTGGGTGCTCTCCTCGGCGGGCTTGGCCGCCGGCTTCGCGGGTGGCTGCTTCGGCTCGCGGCTGCCGAGCCGGTCGGCGAGGTCCTGCTTCACCGGGGCCGGCGGAGGGGGCGGCTCCTCGGCCGGGGCGTTGAGACCGGGGACCGGCTCGGGCGGGACGTTCGGCGCGAACCACGATCCCTTCGGGGCCGAGCTGCCTGTGACCTTGGGCACGCCCGGGCTGCCCCCGGTGGCCTCCGGCGGGTCCGGCAGGGCCATCGGAGTGGTCTCCCGCGCGCCGGACGACGAGCGGTCTTCGTCCGACGAAGGCCACATCGGCTGGTCGTTTTCCGGCACCCACCACTCCTTCTCACCTGCCCCCGGAGGGGCCAAGCTCACATGCCGCGTGGCCGACATCGATGCGGCCCCCCGGCAGGGCGTAGTCCACACTAGGAGACGTCAAGACAGTCATGAAGGTTGCCGCCCGCGATGCGGGTATGCCCGGATCTGAAGAAGCAGCGAGGACGGCGTGGAGTTCGACGTCACGATCGAAATCCCCAAAGGGGAGCGCAACAAGTACGAGGTCGACCACAAGACCGGCCGCATCAAGCTGGACCGGACCCTGTTCACGGCCACGCAGTACCCGGCCGACTACGGGTTCATCGACGACACCCTCGGCCAGGACGGCGACCCGCTCGACGTGCTCGTCCTCGTCCAGGAGCCGACGTTCCCGGGCTGCCTGATCCGCTGCCGCGCGATCGGCATGTTCCGGATGACCGACGAGAAGGGCCCGGACGACAAGGTCCTCGCGGTCCCGACCAACGACCCGCGCCTGGAGCACCTGCGGGACATCCACCACCTGAACGAGTTCCACAAGCTGGAGATCCAGCACTTCTTCGAGGTCTACAAGGACCTCGAGCCCGGCAAGAGCGTCGAAGGCTCGTCCTGGGTCGGCCGCGCCGAGGCCGAGAACGAGATCGCCCGCTCGTACGAGCGCGAGACCGACCGCCTGGCCAAGGAAGAGGCCAACGGAACCGGGCACTGACCTGCGGAAAGGCCCCCTCGGAAGCTTTCCGAGGGGGCCTTTCTCATGCGCTCAGTGCGCCAGGGCGAGTGCCGGAGCGGCGTCCGCCTCGGCTTCCGCGCGCTGCTCCATCGCCGACTTGTCCGACAGCGGCTTCTCCTTGAGGAACCACACCAGCGCGAAGCCGACGGTCAGCACGATCCCGCCGACCAGGAACACCGTGCTCATCGACTCGGCGAAACCCTGCAGGATCGGCCGGGCCAGCGTCGGGTCGAGGGTGGACAGGAACGACGTGTCGTTGACGTCGAGGCCGCTTTGCAGCTGCTTCGCGAACTCCGGGTGCTGCGCCAGCGCCGCCGTGTAGGCCGGCGTCGTCATCGCCGAGCGGATGGCGTTCGCGATCCGGTCGCCGACCGTGCCGAACAGGATCGACAGGAACACCGCGGTGCCCGCCGTGCCGCCGATCTGCCGGAAGAACGTCGCCGCCGAGGTGGCGACGCCGATGTCCTGCGGGCGGACGTCGTTGGTCGCGGCCAGCACCAGCGTCTGCATCGAGGCGCCGAGGCCGAGGCCGATCACGAAGGCGATCACCATGACCAGCGCCAGCGAGGTGTCGACGGTGATCGTGGACAGCGCGAACAGCGCCGCCGCCATCAGGCCGATCCCGGCCACCGCGAACATCTTGTACCGGCCGGTGGCCGCGATGATCCGGCCGCTGGTCAGGCTGGCGACCATGATGCCGAGCGTCAGCGGGAGCATCTGCAGGCCGGCCTGGGTCGGCGTCGCGCCCTTGACGATCTGCAGGTACAGCGGCAGCGACATCATCGCGCCGAACATCCCGGCGCCCTGCACGACGGTGACGATCGTCGACATCCGGAACACCGGCCGCTTGAACAGGCGCAGCGGCAGCAGGGCGGCGTCGCCCATCCGGCGTTCGATCCAGACGAAGGCGGTGACGCCCAGGGCGCCGACCACGTACATCGCGACCGAAGCGGCGGAGCCCCAGCCCCACTCGCGGCCCTGCTCGGCGACGATCAGCAGCGGCACCAGGCCGGTGGCCAGCGCGACGGCACCCCAGTAGTCGACCTTCTGGTCCACGCGGGTGTGCGGCAGGTTCAGCACCTTGGTCACGACGACCAGCGCGGCGAGCGCGATCGGGACGTTGACCAGGAAGACCCAGCGCCAGCCGGTGATGCCGGCGAAGGTGTCGATGCCGGCGAAGAACCCGCCGACGACCGGCCCGGCCACGCTCGAGATGCCGAAGACGGCCATGAAGTAGCCCTGGTACTTGCTGCGTTCCCGCGGCGCGGTGATGTCGGTGATGATCGCCAGGGCGAGCGACATCAGGCCACCGGCACCGAGCCCCTGGAAGGCCCGGAAGGCGGCGAGCTCGTACATCGACGTCGCCATGCCGCTGGCCAGCGAACCGACCAGGAAGAGCGAGATCGCCGTCAGGTACATGGGCTTGCGGCCGTAGAGGTCGGACAGCTTGCCGTACAGCGGCGTCGAGAGCGTCGCGGTGATGAGGTAGGCGGTGGTGGCCCAGGCCTGCAGGGACAGGCCGTGGAGCTCGTCGGCGATGGTGCGCATCGAAGACGAGACGATCGTCTGGTCGAGCGCGGCGAGGAACATGCCGAGCATCAGCCCGGACAGCACGGTGAGGATCTGGCGGTGAGTCAGTTTGCCGTTCGCAGCGGCTGCTCCTTCCGCCGTGGTGGTGTCGCTCATGGGGTCTCCCTCGAAGTCTTCGTAGTTGCTTGTACCTCTCAACTACTTGCTTCGACCAACTATTCCCCTGACGCTTGTATCGTGCAACCAAATATCCTGTGACCCCGGACACGCCGAAGGCCGCCTCCGGGCTCCGGAGACGGCCTTCGGCGGGCTGGATCAGGCGGAGTAGCCCGGGATCGGGAACGGCGCCAGGAACTCGCGGATCTCCGCGGCGATCGTGTCGAGCGAGGACTCGTCGTGCGCGGCCGCCGCGGTCACCGTGCGGTCGATCCACTCCGCCACCTGGACCTGGTGCTCCGGCTGCAGGCCGCGGGTGGTGATCGCCGACGTGCCGAGCCGGATGCCGGACGGGTCGAACGGCTTGCGCGGGTCGAACGGCACCGTGTTGTAGTTCAGCTCGATGCCCGCGCGGTCCAGCGCCTGCGCGGCCGGCTTGCCCGCGACCGCCTTGTTCGTCAGGTCGATCAGCAGCAGGTGGTTGTCCGTGCCGCCGGACACCAGGTCGTAACCGCGCGCCAGCAGCGCGTCGGCCAGCGCTTTCGCGTTGGCGACGATCGTGTGCGCGTAGTCGGAGAACGAAGGCTGCTGCGCCTCCCCGAGCGCGACGGCGATCGCCGCGGTCGTGTGGTTGTGCGGGCCGCCCTGCAGGCCCGGGAACACCGCCTTGTCGACGGCCTTCGCGTGGTCGGCGTCGGACAGGATCATCGCGCCGCGCGGACCGCGCAACGTCTTGTGCGTGGTCGTCGTGATCACCTGCGCGTGCCCGACCGGCGACGGGTGCGCGCCGCCCGCGACCAGGCCGGCGATGTGCGCGATGTCGGCGACGAGCACCGCGTCCACCTCCCGGGCGATCTCGGCGAACGCCGGGAAGTCGATCGTGCGCGGGATCGCCGTGCCGCCGGCGAAGATCAGCTTCGGCCGGTGCTGCCGCGCGAGGTCGCGCACCTGGTCGAGGTCGACGCGGCCGGTCTCCTTCGCGACGCCGTAGCGCACCGGGGTGAACCACTTGCCGGTCGCGGACACGCTCCAGCCGTGCGTGAGGTGGCCGCCGTCCGGCAGCGCCATGCCGAGCACGGTGTCACCGGGCTGCGCGAACGCCAGGTACACGGCCAGGTTCGCCGGCGAGCCGGAGTACGGCTGGACGTTCGCGTGCTCGGCGCCGAACACGGCCTTCGCCCGCTCGATGGCCAGCTGCTCGACCTGGTCGATGAACTGCTGGCCTTCGTAGTAGCGCTTGCCCGCGTAGCCCTCGGAGTACTTGTTGGTGAGCACGGTGCCGGTCGCCTCGAGCACGGCCTGCGAGACGTAGTTCTCCGAGGCGATCAGGCGGATCTTGTCGTGCTGGCGCTTCGCCTCGTCCTCGACGAGCCCGGCGATGGCGGGGTCGGCGGCGGCGAGCGCGTTCAGTTTCGGCTGGTGTGTCATGGCGTACTCCGGCTCTGGAGTGGCCTTCACCCAGGCGCGCGGTGCCGGCCTCGTCGTCGCTTCCCGGTGGTGCTCCACCTCGATGGCGCCAGTCGCTGCTGCGGGAACCAGCCTAGTCCACGGCACCCGAGGCCCGGCGGTGCTCGGCACACCACTTGCGGGTACAGCCCGACGTGCGGTCGCAGAACGGCCGGGCGCAGGTCGCGCAGCGCTTGACGCGGCGCCAGCCGCCGACGGTCACCAGTTCCGCCAGGCCCGCCGCGCCCGCGGCCAGCTCGCCCGTCTCCGCGAACGGCGTCACGTAGACGATCCGCCACGCCGCCCCGGTGTCGACGAGCCGCGGCCGGGCCCCGGCCTCCGCCAGCACGGCGTTGAGGCGGCGCGCGGCCGCGTGTTCGTCGGGCAGCGGCGCGACAATCGCGCACAGCCGCGGATTTCCCTGGCGCAGCAACCGTTCCGCCACCCCGAGCTCGGGGTCCAGCGCGCGGAACGGCGGCACGACCGCGTGCTTGCGCACCTCAGTCGACGACCACGACGCCCATGGACCGGGCGGTACCCGCGATCGTGCGCATCGCCGCTTCGACGTCGGAGGTGTTGAGGTCCGGCAGCTTGCGTTCGGCGATCTCGCGCAGCTGCCGCGTGGTCAGCTTTCCGGCGACCTCGTGCCCCGGCCGCGAAGAACCCTTGCCCCCCAGCGCCTTCTTGATGAGGAACGACGTCGGGGGCGTCTTGAGCCGGAGCGCGAACGAGCGGTCCTCGAACACCGAGACGACCACCGGCACGACGTCGCCGCGCTGGCTCGCCGTGGCCGCGTCGTAGGCCTTCTTGACCTCGACGAGGTTGATCCCGGTCTGCCCCAGCATCTTGCCGAGGTCGACGACCGGGGCGTTGCCCGCGGCGAGCTCGAGGGTGACCTGGTGGGTGAGTTTCTTCGGAGCCATGCCCCGAAGCTAGAGTCTCCAGTTACTGGAGGGTCAAACCGGTTTTGTCCCGGCGCGGTGCCGGCGGGCCAGCTCCTGGTAGATCGCCGCGTTGTGCTCGACCCACATCCGCGCGGAGTCGGTCAGCGGGACGAACTTCTTCGCCGGGCTGCCCATCGCGATCACCTCGTCCGGCACCTCCGTCGCCGGTGTGACCGTCGCCCCGGCGGCGACCAGCGCCCGCGCGCCGATCTTCGCCTTGTCGAGCACCGTCGAGCCGTTGCCGATCAGCGCCTGCTCCCCGATCGTGCAGTCGTGCACCAGGCACTGGTGGCCCACGGTGACGTTCTTGCCCACTTCGCAGACGCCGTCGTTGACGTGGATCACCGAGTTGTCCTGGATGTTGGCGCCCTCGCGGATGACGATCCGGCCGAAGTCGGCCCGGATCACCGCGCCGAACCAGATCGAGGCGTCCTTCTCGACGACGACGTCGCCGATGAGGGTGGCGGTGGGGGCGATCCAGGCGTCCGGGTGGACCTGCGGGCTGAGCCCTTCGAACGAGAACAGAGGCATGCCCGCACCCTAAACCGCGCAGGCCCCCTTCCCCGGTCCAACGGGGAAGGGGGCCGTTCGCGAGCCGCGCCGGTTGCTGGGGGTCAACCGGTGATCGCGGCGTTGATCAGGATGTCGACGGCCTGGTCGTTGCGGGTCGTCTGCGGGCCGATCTGGGTGTCGCGCGGGTAGAAGCCCGGACTGCTGCCCTTCGGGTACATCTCGAAGGTGAAGCTCCAGATCTTGTGCGTCGCCCACATCCAGTCGTTGACGCTGCCGTCGGTGATGTAGAGGTCGCTGGACTGCTCCGGCGTGTAGCCGTTGGTCGCGGCCATCTGCTTGCCGAGCGTCTGGAACTTCTGCGCCTCGGCCGCGGTCAGGCCCGGCGCGGTGTCGGCGTAGGTGTAGCCGAACGGCCAGAGCACCAGCTCGGAGTAGGTGTGGAAGTCGATGTGCGTCTTGATCTGCTGGACGCCGCCGACCACCCGCGAGTTCACCCAGTTGGAGACGGCGCGGGTCTCGGGCGCCGAGAACGCCGCCGTGCCGCGGTAGGTCTCACTGGACGTCGAGCCCGACGAACCGCCGCAGCAGCCCCACTTGTAGCCCCAGTTGCGGTTGGGGTCGGTGCCCGGGCCCTGGCGGTTCTTGCGCCAGCTGTGGAACGTCCCGCCGGAGATGTCGTACTCGGAGCCGTCCGGGTTGACGCTGGGGACCACCCAGATCTCGGTGCTGTCGACCAGCCGCTTGATCGCGCTGTTGGTGGCGTATCCGCTGGTCAGGCGCTGGACGATGTGGAGGCACATCTCGGTGGTGAGGTGCTCGCGCGCGTGCTGGTTGCAGGTGAAGAGGACCTCGGGCTCGTTCTCGTCGGCGGCGGCGTTGTCGCTGATCTTGATCAGCGACAGGGCGCGGCCTTCGTACGAGTTGCCGGCGCTGCCGAGCTTGGTCAGCGACGGGTAGTTCGCGACCGCCTTCTGCAGCTCGGTCTGCGTCTCGGCGTACGTGTGGTAGCCGGTGTAGCCGGCCGGGAAGTCCAGGACGGCCTCGGTTCCCTGCGGCCGGTTCACCTTGCCGAGCGACTTGACGCCGAAGCCTTGCGCGCGCAGCTGGGCCGCTTCGCCGGGGTTGGCGATGACGGTGGTCGTCGCGCCTTCGGCGTCGAGGATGTCCGCGCCGGTCCGCGCTATCGCAGTGCGCTGCTGGGCGGTGGCGGCACCGGTCACCTCGTACACCTGCGGGCCGTCGGGCTGGGCGGCACCGGCCTGGCCGCCGGTGGTGAGCACCAAGAGGGCGGCCGCGGCCGCTGCCATGCACGTTCGTGTGCGCATCACGTCTCCTGCTCTCGGGGGTTCCTCGACCTTGGCGGGAGCCGGACGTAGCGCACAATCCGGAGCAGTACGGATCTATTGGCGGTTTCTACCCGTAGTTCGCGAAGCAGAGCGCCTCGATGTCGGCACGCAGCGTGGCGAACGGCCGCGGGCGCACCCGCTGCTGGACGACCGTGCCCAGCAGGTACGACAGGAGCGCGCGGGCCCGGGCGCGCGGGTCGTCGACGTCGAGCGGGGCGAGGAGCTCGGCCAGCAGCTCGGTGAGCGAGGTCAGCATGACGTCGATGGCCTGCGGGTGCTGCGCCCGTCCGGCGGCGATCCAGTACTCGAACCACAGGAAGGCGGCGTTCGGGTTCGCGGCGAAGACGCTCAGGTACTCCTCAAGGACGGCGAAGAGCCGCTCGCGGGGTTCGCCGTGCTTCGCGGCGACCTCGCGCAGGCCCGCGGCGAAGGCCGTGATGTGCGCCGCCATCGCCCGGTCGATGAGGACGTCGATGTCGGCGAAGTAGTAGTGGATCGCGCTCTTGGTGAGCGGGCCGGCGTCGGCGATGGCTCGGACGGTGCACCCGGCGAGCCCGTCGCGGGCGAGCACGACGCGGGCGGCTTCGACGATCTGTTCCTGCTTGGCCAGCTGGTTCGGCGAGAGCTGCTCGCTGCGGCCGGGGACTGCGCTCACGGTGATTCTCGTTACCTTCTTCCTGGACGCCGGACCCGAAATCCTAGGGCAGACGTCCTGTGGGCGGCTTTCGGGTGAAAAACCGGATTGGCCACCCCGGTCCGCGCAGCGGACAATGCCCGGCATGGTGATCTCAGGGGACAAGGGGCTCAGCCCGGCTGCGCGCAGCCAGCTGGAGAAGGAAATCGCGAACTTGCGCGCGCAGCGGGAAGCCCTCGCGCCGCAACCCGGCGAGCAGGAACGCACCGGGGACGCGGCGGACCAGGCGGACGTGATCGACCGGGCGGAAGCGGCCGCCCGGCTGGACCGCCAGATCGCCGAACTGGCGGCGAAGATGGAACACGGCGGCTACGGCAACAGCCAGCTCCCGGACGGCACGGTGGTCTCCCTCCGCTTCGCCGACGGAGACGAAGAGACGTTCCAGGTGGTGACGGTCCCGGGCGAAGACGCGGACGCGATCACCTCGGACAGCCCCCTGGGCCTGGCCCTGGTCGGCGCCAAAGCGGGCGACGAGATCACCTATCGAACCCCCCGCGGCGACGCCAAGGCCACGGTGGTGAAGCTGACCCCGCCGAAGTAGGTAGGTTTGCCGTCCGAAGGGCCCTCCCGGCCCTTCGGACGGGTGATTTTCCGGTGTTGGGGGAGTTCCGGTGAACGACGACGTGTCCCAGAACCTCGTGGTGTTCCGCATCGAGGGCTTCGACGAGCCGGTCCTGGCCGGCGCGCCGGC
>NZ_MUMI01000707.1 GCF_002155975.1 Amycolatopsis kentuckyensis | reverse complement strand
CCGGCCCCGGCTCGCGGCCCACCCGCGAGCCGGGGCCGGGTCAGGCTGGTTGGGACTGCGGGGTCCAGGGCTTGATCCAGGGGGACTCGGGCCAGCCTTCGGCCGCGGCCATCAGGGGCATCGCCGTGCCGCCGTCGATGTGCTCGCGGATGATGTCCGCGTGGCCCGCGTGGCGGGCCGTCTCCTGGATCAGGTGGAGCAGGACCCAGCGGACCGACCAGGCCTCGACGTCCTGCGGGAACCACGGGACGCCCTTCGGCACCGGGACCGCCTGGCCGAGGTCGTCGATGCCCGCGATGACCTCCGCGGTGCGGGCGGCCACCTCGTCGTAGCGGGCCAGCACGCCTTCCAGCGTCTCGTCGGGGCGCAATCGGTGCGCGTCCTGGTACTCCGCCATCGCCTCGCCGAACGGCTTCTGCGGCACCTGCAGCACCGTGTCCATCCAGCCGTTCTCGGTGCTCGCGACGTGCTTGATCAGCCCGCCCACCGACAGCGTGCTCTTCGTCGAGGCGAGCCTCGCCTGCTCATCGGTCAGCCCGTGGGCCGCCAGTCTGAGCACGTACCGCTGCTGCTCCAGGAAGCTCAGCAGCCCGTCACGCTCGTCGGCCACCGGGCGCACGTTCCCCGCCATGTCGATCCTTCCGCCAAGAGATACCTACCGGCGATCGTGCCACCCGGCACCGACATTTTCGGGCGGAATTCCGCTATCGGTGGGCGTGCCTCGGGGCCGGCTTGACGAAGGCGTACGCCCCGCCGATGCCGTACAGGGCCGCGCGGACCACCAGCTGGGCCCGCGTGGCGACGCCTTCGTAGGTGCCCAGCTGCCGGGTGAGCACGACGGCCAGCCAGGTCGCCAGCACCACCACCAGGCCCGCGACCGCGAGCGCGCGCCAGCCCGGCGGCCACCACAGGATCAGGCTGATCACCCCGGCCACCAGAACCACGCTGAGCAGCGACGACAGCAGGTGGCTGCGCTCGGGGTAGGCGGCCTGCAGCAGCACGAGCACACCGAACGCGCTCACCGAGATCGAACTGAGCCGCGCCGACCACTGGACCGGCCCGAGCCGGTGCAGCGGGGGCCCGGCGAGCACGAACGCGACCCCCGACACCGCGAGCAGCACGCGGAACACCGGCGGCCCGGTCAGCAGCGCCTCGGCCGGGTCCTGCGCCGGGGAGACGCCGGTGGGCAGGAAGAACTCCAGCAGCCAGCCCGAATACGCGAGGACGGCCGCCCCCATCAGGAGGGCCGAGGCGATCCGAGCCGTGCGCACGAGGCAGAGCGTAAGCGACGGGCCGCGCCACGGCCCGTCGCCGTGACCAGGTCCACCGAGTCGTTATGCCTGCGGTCGGACGAAGGGGAACAGGACCGTCTGGCGGATCGACGCGCCGGTGAGCATCATCAGCAGCCGGTCGACGCCCAGGCCGAGTCCGCCGGTCGGCGGCATGCCGTGCTCCAGGGCGAGCAGGAAGTCCTCGTCCAGCTCCATCGCTTCGACGTCGCCGCTGGCCGCGCGCAGCGACTGCCCTTCGAGCCGGCGGCGCTGCTCGATCGGGTCGGTCAGCTCGGTGTAGGCCGTGCCGACCTCGGAGCCGAACGCGATCAGGTCCCAGCGCTCGGCCAGCCGCGGGTCCACGCGGTGCTGGCGGGTCAGCGGCGAGACGTCGGTCGGGTAGTCGGTGTAGAACGTCGGCAGCACGGTCGCGCCCTCGACGAGGTGCTCGAACGCCTTGAGCACGAGATCGCCGTGGCTCGGGTCCTCCCCCACCGGCACGCCCGCCGCGACGCACAGGCGGCGCAGGTCGGCCACCGGCGTCCCCGAGTCGATCTCCTCGCCGAACACCGCCGAGACGGCTTCGTGCACCGGAACCACCGGCCAGTCCCCGGAAATGTCGTACTCGACGACCGTGCCGTCCGCATCGGGCCGGCGGACGACCTGGGCGCCGTACGCCGCTTCGGCCGCGTGCTGGACGAGTTCGCGCGTCAGCGTCCTCATCGTGTCGTAGTCCGCGTACGCCTGGTACGCCTCGAGCATCGTGAACTCGGGGTTGTGCGTCGCGTCGACGCCTTCGTTGCGGAAGTTGCGGTTGAGCTCGAAGACGCGCTCGACGCCGGCCACGCACAGCCGCTTGAGGTACAGCTCGGGCGCGATCCGCAGGTACATCCGCATGTCGTAGGCGTTGATGTGGGTGACGAACGGCCGGGCGTTCGCGCCGCCGTGGACCGTCTGCAGCATCGGCGTCTCGACCTCGAGGTAGTCGGCGTGGTGCAGCCGGTCGCGCACCGCGCGGACCACTGTGGACCGCAGCCGCAGCATGTTCGTCGAGTCCGGGTTGACCGCCAGGTCGAGGTAGCGCTGCCGGACGCGGGTCTCCGGGTCGGTGAGACCCTTGCGCTTGTCGGGCAGCGGGTGCAGGCACTTCGCGGTGACCGTCCACTCGTCGACGAGCACCGAGAGCTCGCCCCGCTTCGACGTCACGACCTGGCCGCTGACCCCGACGTGGTCGCCGAGGTCGACGCCGGTGCGCCAGCGGGTGAGGTCCAGCTCGCCGGCCTCCAGCATCAGCTGGATCTCGCCGCTGAAGTCCTTCACGCGGGCGAAGCACAGGCCGCCGAGGATGCGCAGGTTCAGCACGCGTCCGGCGATCCGGACCCGGTGCCCGGTGGTGGTGTCCGGGGCGAGGTCGCCGAACTTCGCCACGACGTCGCCGATGTGGTCGTCGCGGCGGAAGCCGACCGGGTACGGGTCGATGCCGGCCTCGCGCAGCTTGTCGAGCTTGGCGATCCGGACGCGGACCTGTTCGGGCCGCCGCACGGCCTTCGGGGCCGGTGTCGCCGCCGACTCCTCGATCTCCTTGACGCGGGCGACGAAGTCCTCGCTGACCGTTTCCAGCCGCAGCGACCGCGCCCGTCCGGTCGGGACGAACCCTTCGAGCGCGCCCGCGACGATGCCGACGCGCGGCAACCGCCGGGCCGAGGAGTAGCAGAGGAAGCGCGGCTCCCAGTCCGGCCCGTACTTGGCGTTCGACCGGTAGAGCGACTCCAGCTGGAAGAACCGCGAGAAGACGCTCAGGATCCCGCGCCAGGCCCGCAGCACCGGGCCCGCGCCGATCCGCTCGCCCTCGGAGAACACCGCGCGGAACATCGCGAAGTTGAGCGAAATTCGCTGCGCGCCGAGGTGCTGCGCGGCCGCGACGGTCTCGGCGATCATGTACTCGTTGAGGCCGTTTTCGGCGTCGCGGTCGCGGCGCATGAGGTCCAGCGAAAGCCCGCGGCGGCCCCACGGGACGAAGGACAGCAGCCCGCGCAGCTCGCCGTGGGCGTCGTAGGCCTCGACCATCACGCTGCGGCCGTCGCTGGGATCGCCGAGCCGGCCCAGCGCCATCGAGAAGCCTCGTTCGGTCTCGGCGCCGCGCCAGGCCTGCGCCCGCGCGAGCAGCTCGGTCATTTCGGCTTCGGGGATCTCGCCGTGGCGGCGGACCCGCGAGGTGTACCCGGCCCGCTCGATGCGCTTGACGGCCTGGCGCACCGAACGCCGCTCCGGACCGGCCAGGCTGAACTCGCGGACGTCGAGCACCGCTTCGTCGCCGATTTCCAGCGCGCGCAGGCCCGCGCCGGTGTACGCCTTCGCGCCGCGCTCGCTCGCCCCCAGCACGCCGGGCGTCCAGCCGTACGTGCGCGTCTCGTCGAGCCACGCGCGGACGGCGTCGGGCCACGCCTCCGGGTCGCCGACCGGGTCGGCGCTGGCGACGCTGGTACCGCCGAGGACGCGGTAGGTCACCGCCGCACGGCCGCTGGGCGCGAAGACGACGCTCTTGTCGCGGCGGGTGGCGAAGTAGCCGAGGGAGTCGTCCTCACCGTGTTCGGCGAGCAGCTTGCGCAGGTGGAGCTCGTCTTCGTCGGTCCGGAGGGCCCGGCTGCGCACCCCGCGGAAGAGCAGGTACAGCGCCGCGGTGGCGACCGCGGTCGCGCTGAGGTCGAGGAACACGTCCAGCCAGGCGGGCCCTTCGCCGACGCCGATCCGGCGCAGCTGCAGGTTCTCGCCCGTGGCGTGGTTCACGACCCAGGCGAAGCGCTCCCACGTGTCGCCGAGGTGGCCGGGGAACGCCTCGGTCAGGCCCCAGCCGACCAGGATGACCAGGGCGAAGCCGCCGAACAGCATGCTCAGGCCGTCGCGCCAGGCGCTCGGCGCGAGCCGGGCCGGGAACGCCGGGCGCAGCGCGAGCAGGAACACGATCAGGCCGATCGAGACGAGGTCGGCGATGGTCAGCACCCACAGCTGCGCGGGGATGTGCCGGACCTGCTTCGGGCCGAGCGTCAGCAGTTCGGGTGACCACAGCAGCGTCGCCTGCAGGACCAGGGTGAGCAGCAGGCCGCCGACCTGGAACAGCACCAGCGTGTACAGCGCCGCCTTCTTGCGGCGGCGCAGGGCGCTCCCGAGCACGACCAGCAGCAGCACCATGACCAGGCTCTCGCTGGTCGGCACGCTCAGGCCGGAAAAGGCCATGTCGATGCCGTTGAGCAGGCGGCCGTGCGCGCCGCCGGCGAAGAGCAGGATCACCGAGAACACCGCGGCCAGCTGGACCACGGTCGCGACGATGCCGCCCGCCTTCGCCTTCCAGGCGGGGAGGCGACGGCGCGGGCTCGCGAGGTTTCCCATGGGTGGTTTCGTCGCCTTTCGCGGCCGGTCGGTGGTCATGCCTCTTCTTGACGTAAGTGAACCCGCATTGGTTGTCCCCGGACATCAACCTGAAGGCTGACGGCCGGTGGTCCTCGAGGGTGTGAAGCTGGTCGCACGCGGTTGGGGCCGGTCCGGGGGCGTGTCACGCTTTGAGACGCCTCTGTTCCACGACCCGGGGACCTCGCCGAGGCCTCGAGGGAAGGACGGTCGACGACGATGTCTGCCAGCGCCGAAGAACCCGCCCCCTACGGCACCGGATCGGCTCCCCGGCCGGCGCCGGGCCGGAAGGTCCGCGTCCACCACCTGCGTGAGCTCAAGGAGCGCGGCGAACCGTGGCCGATGCTCACCGCGTACGACATGTACACCGCCGCCCTGTTCGACGAGGCCGGGATCCCCGTGCTGCTCGTCGGCGACTCCGCGGCCAACAACGTCTTCGGCTACGACACCTCGCTGCCGGTGACGGTCGACGAGCTGCTGCCCCTGGTCCGGGCGGTCACCCGGTCGGTCAAACGGGCCCTCGTCGTCGCCGACCTGCCGTTCGGCTCCTACCAGCTCTCGCCGCAGCAGGCGCTGGAGACGTCGGTGCGGTTCATGAAGGAGGGCCGCGCGCACGCCGTGAAGCTCGAGGGCGGACGCCGGTTCGCCGCGCACGTCGAGGCGCTGACGTCGGCCGGCGTGCCGGTGATGGGCCACATCGGCTTCACCCCGCAGAGTGAACACAACCTCGGCGGCTACCGGGTGCAGGGGCGCGGCGAAGCGGCGGACGTGCTGCTCGCCGACGCGCTGGCGCTGCAGGAGGCCGGAGCGTTCGCGGTGGTGATGGAGATGGTGCCCGCCGAGGCCGCCAAGCGCGTCACGGCGGAGCTGAAGATCCCGACGGTCGGCATCGGCGCGGGCCCGGACTGCGACGCGCAGGTGCTCGTCTGGCAGGACATGGCCGGGCTGCGGCGCGGCAAGGCACCGCGGTTCGTCAAGCGCTACGCCGACGTCGCGACGGTGCTGCAGGACGCGGCGACGGCGTTCGCCGAGGACGTCCGGCGCGGGGAGTTCCCGGCGCCGGAGCACGCGTTCCACGACTGACACGGCGGTCACCGGCGCTTGAACCGTTCCGCGAGCGCCGGGTCGTTCTCCCACCACAGGCCGGTCGCCGGAGCCGCGTCCAGCTGGGCGTCGACCTGCTTCGCCCGCCGTTCGTCGTCGCGGGCCCACCGCACGAACAACGCGACGACGAACGGCAGGCCGGCGACGTCACCGCCGATCCACAGCACGCCCGCGCCGATGATCTGGTCGGTGCGCGGGTCCGGACCCCAGCCCGGGTGCGCGGCCGCGTAGTGCGCCGGGGCGAGCAGCGGGCCGAGCCACAGCACCAGGCCGAGCGCGCCGTCGAAGACGACCTCGGCGAACGCGATCCACACCGACACCAGGTGCGGGTCCTCCCGCGGCGTCGGATCGAGCCCCAGGCGCGTCCAGAAGTACGTGAAGCCGGCGCCCACGAGCGCCAGCCGGACCAGGCCGTCGGCGAGCGGCGAGCGCAGCGTGAGGTCGTAGAGCGGGGTCAGGTACAGCACCAGCACCGGCGCGACCAGGACGACCGTGACGACCGGCGGGAACGTCAGCGCGCGGGCGAGCGGGCCGCGGCCGTGCCGGCGCAGCCACCCCGCCTCGACGGAGTCCAGGAGCAGCCGGACGGGCGCGCCCAGGGCGAGCAGCAGCGGCGTGATCATCAGCAGCGTGACCGTCTGGACCGCGCGGACCCAGAAGAACGTCGTGTCGTAGATGGCCAGCGGTGAGCAGGTCACGACCAGGATCGTCGCGAGCCCGGCGAGGAACGCCGTCGTGCGGCCCGGGGGCCAGCCGCGGCCGCGGGCCGCGCGGACGTAGAGCGTGCCCGCGGCGAGCACGCCGAGGACGGCCGGGGCGTCGAAGGTCAGTGGCATCTCAGACCGCGAAGAAGATCAGGCTGCCGATTCCGGCGACCACGCAGTAAATGGCGAACGGGGTCAGAGTGCGCGTTTCGAAGTATCCGGTGAGGAATCGGACGGAAATGTACGAAGCGACCCCGGCGACGACGCTGCCGACGAGCGCGGGGCCGAGCGAAGCCTGGTTTTCGGGGGCGAACAGCGTCGGCGTCTTGAGCGCGCCCGCGGCGAGGATCACCGGCGTGGCGAGCAGGAAGGCGAACCGCGCGGCGTCCTCGTGCCCCAGCCCGCGGCGCAGGCCGGCGACCATCGTGATGCCCGAGCGGCTGATGCCCGGCAGCAGCGCGAGGATCTGGGCGGCCCCGATCAGCACCGCCTCGCCGACCCGCAGCTTCGCCAGCCGGACGTCGGTCGCCTCCTCGACCGAGACCGCCCGCATGACCAGGGTGTCCTCGGTGGAAAAGTCCACAGTGTCCGCTTCCTCCGCGGACTTCTTCCGGGAGAACTTCTCGGCGGCGTACAGGACTCCGCCGTTGAGCGCGAGGAAGATCGCCGCGGGCACCGGCTTGCCGAGGAAGTCGCGTAGCAGGCTTTCCAGGAGCAGGCCGGCCAGCCCGACCGGGATGGTGGCGAGCACCAGCAGCCACGCGAGGCGCTGGTCGGGCGTGCGGACTTCGCGGTGGCGGAGCGACGTCCACAGCCCGCCGACGATCCGCACCCAGTCCTTGCGGAAGAACAGGACCAGCGCGAGCGCGGTGGCCACGTGCATCGCCACCAGCACCGCGAGGTACGGCGAATCCTTCCCGATGCCCAGGTCCCGCTGCCACGAGCCGCCGAGCCAGGCCGGCAGCAGGATGCTGTGGCCGAGACTGGACACCGGAAACAATTCCGACACCCCTTGCAACGCCCCGACGACAATCGCCTCGACATAGGTCACCGCGGACATTCCGTACCCCTTTTTGCCGAATCCCGACACCGGAAACTACCGGCCCTTTCGTGAGCTCGAGGCAAGGGGGACACCCGCGCTCAGCGTCCCCACAGCTGGCGTTCACATCCATGAACTTCAATCATGTTCTTGACTGGTGTTCGGATCGCGGCTTAGCGTTTAGCCCGTCGCCGCCACGACGAACTTCGCACCCTCGACGAGGAGGATCGAAATGCGTGAGCGGACTGCCCGCCCCGGCGAACTCCGGGCCCCCTGAACCGGGGACCCGC
>NZ_MUMI01000706.1 GCF_002155975.1 Amycolatopsis kentuckyensis | reverse complement strand
GAAGAAGGCCTCCCCGGCACCGTGCCGGGGAGGCCTTCTTCGTGGTCTATCGACGCTGGGGCTGTTCGGCACCCGGTTGGACCGGCTCCGGCTCGGGCGCCGGCAAGGCCTGGTCGGCGGGTTCGCCACCGCGGGGTGCGGGAACGCCTTCGGCGGCGATCGCGTCGAAGTGTTCACGGCACCAGCGGCCGTAGCGCCTGGCGTGCACAGTCATAGCGTCCACCTCCTCTCGCAGGGCGTTCCTCGTCACACCTTCAGCGTGCTACGCCGGGGCACCGAAAGCCAACAGATTTAAGCGGGACTTAAGACACGAATGGGTGATAGTCCACAGTGGACGCGGGTTCAGCCCGCGAATTCCCGCACGACCGTCCGGCAGAAGGCCGGCAGGTCGTCCGGGTTACGGCTGGAGACCAGTCCGTTGTCCACTACGACCTCTTCGTCGACCACGGTGCCGCCGGCGTTACGGATGTCCGTCCGGATGCTCGGGTACGACGTCAGCGTGCGGCCACGGACGACATCCGCTTCGACGAGCGTCCACGGACCGTGGCAGATCACCCCGACCGGCTTGCCGGCCCGCACGAAGTCGCCGACGAACTTGACCGCGGCGGGGTCCGTGCGCAGGTTGTCCGGGTTCATCGTGCCGCCGGGCAGCAGCAGGGCGTCGAAATCGCCGATCTCGACGTCGGCGACCTTCCGGTCCACCGGGAACCGGTCACCCTTGTCGATGTCGCCGTTCATCGCCTGGATCTCGCCGGTGTCCAGGGACACCAGCTCGACCGTCGCGCCCTCGTCGAGGACGGCCCGGCGCGGCTTTTCCAGCTCGACCTGTTCGACGCCGTCCGCGGCCAGGATCGCGACCCGGCGTCCTTGCAATGCGTTCGCCATGGGGTTTCCTCCGTCGGAAAACTGGGTGCACCGGGGTAATTACCCCCTCGAAACGGCGTCAAACCCAGTCCACAAAGGACAGTGCTGTGACATCCGGGGCTTCGCCCCGGGCCGGGGGCTCTGCCACCCGGACCCCCGCAAGAGGGGGGTCAGTCCGCACATTCGATGGCGAGCACAGCGATATCGTCATGTGCGGAGCTGCCGAGCCAGTCCCGGACGGACTGACGCAGCTGCCGCACGACCTCGCGGGCGGACTCTCCGGCCGCCGCGGTGAGCACGGCGCGCAACCGGTCGTCTCCGAAGAGTTCCGTCTGGTCGTGGCGGTTGCGGGCTTCGGTGATGCCGTCGGTGTACAGGAGGCAGACGTCCCCGCGCTCCAGCCGGACCTCCGCCTCGGCGAACCGGGCCTGCGGCGAGATGCCGACCAGCGTGCCCGGAACCGTGACCTCCTCGACCACGCCCGAGCGCCGGACGATCAGCGGCGCCGGGTGGCCACCGGAGGCCAGCGTCAGGCCGACGCCGCCGTCGGAGGGCCGGGCCGTGCCGAGCACCAGGGTGGCGAACCGGCTGCTGCCGCCGGCGATGAGCAGCTCGTTGAGCAGCCGCAGCAGGGTGCGGCCGTCCCGCTCGACCATGGCGAGCGCGGTCAGGGCGTGCCGGACCCGGCCGGTCAGGGCCGCGGCCTCGGGGCCCTTGCCGCAGACGTCGCCGAGCACCAGGAAGGCGCTGCCGTCGCCGTGGGGCAGGACGTCGTAGAAGTCGCCGCCGACGGTGAGGACCCCGCCCGCCGGCTCGTACCAGGTCTCGAACCGGGCGCCGTCGAGCTCCCCCGGGTCGACCGGGCGCAACGTCGTCTCCAGGCCGCGGGTCGCCTCCTCCTGCCGGGCGTAGCGCTGGGCGTTGGCCAGCGCCGTCCCGGCCGCCGCGGCGAACTCCGCCACCGCGCGGGACTGGTCGGCGCCGAACTCGGCGTCGCCGCGGCGGCCCAGCAGCAGGGCGCCGGTGACCCCGGCGCTCACGCTCGGCCCGAGCGAGACGACCGAGACGTCGGCGTGCCCGGCGAACCGGTCGGCGACCACCGACGGCAGCGTGGCGACCTCGGGCTCGGGCACCGGGGCCTGCTGGGGCGGCCCGGTCGCCCCGAACGTCGCCGCCAGCACCGGCGCGACCTGGGCCGGCACCCGCCGGATCCGGCCGTGGCCCTGCGCGGCCGGCCGCTCGCAGCTCCACCACTCCCACCGGCCGCGGGTGGTCGGCAGCAGCACGAAGACGGTTTCGGCCAGCGCGGACGCCGCCAGCTCGGCGATCACCCGGGCGGTGCCGTGCCGTCCGCGCGCGGCGGCCAGCCGGGGGCCGACCTCGGCCAGGAAGTCGCCGACGCGCCGCTGCGGGACGTCGTCCGCGGAGACCGTCCAGGCGTGCCAGCCGCCGGGCAGGGCCCGGATCCGGGCGGCGTGGCGGTGGCCGTTCAGCTCGACGTGCCCGGCCACCTGGTCGGCCGCGGTGCCGGCCAGGGCGGGCGCGCCCGCCTGCAGCTGCGGCTCGGCGTCGCCGGCCAGCGCCCGGGCCGCCGGGTTCGCCCA
>NZ_MUMI01000705.1 GCF_002155975.1 Amycolatopsis kentuckyensis | reverse complement strand
CCGGCCGCCCCAGCCAAGTCACCACCGGCCGCCGCGGCCAAGTCACCACCGGCCGCCCCAGCCAAGTCACCGCCGGGCGCCCCAGCCAGGTCACCGCCGGCCGCCGCGGCCAGGTCGCCGCCGGCTGCCGCGGCGAGGAGCCTGCGGTGGTCCGCCGGTGCGATCCCCAGCGCGTCGGCGAGCAGCTTCACCGTGCCCAGGCGGGGATTGCTGCCCTCGCCGCGCTCGAGGCGGCCGATCGTGCGCACCGCTATCCCGGACCGCTCGGCCAGCTCGTCCTGCGTCATCCCCGCCTGCCGCCGCAGTTCGCGCAGCAGCGCCCCGAACCCGCTCGTCACTTGCGCGCATCCCCCCAGCAGCGCCGGTTGCGTTCCCGATCGACCCTAGCGTGCCGACCGGCCTTATTTGGCCGGTCCGCGTCCTGGTGCCCCCACCTGCGCAAACCGCAAGCTCACCAGCGGAACGAGAGGGGAACCACCATGGAAAGCCACCCAGCACGCGCAGCAACACTGCTCGCCGTCATCGCCGCCGCTTCGGCCCTCGCGGCACCGATCGCGGCCGCCGAAAGCGGGCCACCGCCGTTCGCCGACGGCTTCGGACTGGCCGTCACCCGGCAGCCCGCCTGGGTCGACGGCAACCACCGGACCTTCACCTTCGCCGTGCGCTCCGACCAGGTGCCCACGCCGTCGGTGCTGCCGGGCCAGACCCCGGGGCAGCACGTCGTCATGGTCACCCTGCCCGTGGACTACGACAGCTCCGCCGCCACCCGCTACCCGGTGCTGTACTCCCTGCACGGCAACGCCGACCTGCCCAACACCCCACGCAACCTCGAAATCACCGAATCGTCGACACGGTCGGCGCCGCTGATCACCGTGCAGCCCAACGGCGGCCGCAGCTGGTACTCGAACTGGGTCAACCCCGGCGCGCTCGGGCCGCAGAACTGGGAGGACTTCCACCTCACGCAGGTCATCCCGCTGATCGACGCCAACCTCCGGACGATCCCGGACCGGGCCGGCCGCGCGATCGCCGGCCATTCGATGGGCGGCTTCGGCGCGGTCCACTACGCCGAGCACCGGCCGGACCTCTTCGGCTACGTCGGCAGCTTCTCCGGCGGCCTGGACCTGCAGAACTCCGAACAGCGCGCGGTGGTGGCGGAGACCGCGCTGGATCCGGCGTCCGGCACGCCGACGACGTCAGTGGACGCGATCTTCGGCCCGCCGATCTGGCCGTTCGACGGGATCTGGAACGCGCAGAGCCCGGCCCAGCACGTCTCGGCCCTGCGCGGCATGGGCGTCGCGCTCTACACCGGCAACGGCGGTGACCTGACCGTCGACCCGCTCCAGGCGGTGGTCGAAAACCGCGCGCGGGAGACGAACCTGGTCACCGCGGCCCACCTCACCGCCGAAGGCATCCCGTTCACCTTCGCCGACTACGGCGACGGCAGCACGTGGGCGCCCGGCTGCACCGGCAAGCACAACCAGCAGCCGTGCCTGCAAGCGGACATGGACCACTTCGTCGGGCTGCTCATGCGGACGCTGCGGCACCCCTGACCTTCCGGGCCGGGCGGTGACGGGGGCCGCCCGGCCCGGATCCCCGGACGAAAGGAGGCCCGATGGCCGCGAACTACCGGTACTGGTGTGGCGAATGCTCCTACCGGACGCCGTGGCTGACCGAGTCGGAAGGCGCCGCGTGGCAGACCCGCCACTACGCCCAGCGGCACGCGCCGGCACTGCCCGGCG
>NZ_MUMI01000704.1 GCF_002155975.1 Amycolatopsis kentuckyensis | reverse complement strand
CGCCGCCGAGATCGCGCCGCCCGGCACGCCGGGTGCCGGCCAGGCGGTCCTGTCGACCTGGCGCCAGCTGATCGACAACGGTTCGCTGCAGGACGGCGAGCCGCACCTCAAGGGCACCCAGCGCACCCCGGTCGCGCGGCTGTCCGCGAAGACCGCCGAAGGGCTGGGCACCACCGTGCGGGTCAGCACCGAACGCGGTGCGATCACGCTGCCGGTGGAGATCGCCGACCTGCCCGACGGCGTCGTGTGGCTGCCGGGCAACTCGGACGGCTCCGCCGTGTTCAAGACGCTCGGTGCCGGGCACGGCGCCGTCGTGAACCTCGCTGGAGGTGGGCAATGACCCCGCTGCTGACCGAAGCCGCCGTCGGGAGCGTCCCCGACGCGGCTACCCGGGCGGCGCTGCTGGCCGACGACCCGCTGTGGCTGATCCTGCTCAAGTGCGTGGTCATCCTGCTGATCGGGCCGATCATGACGATCTTCCTGATCGTCTGGGAACGCAAGGCGGTCGGCCGGATGCAGAACCGGCCCGGCCCCAACCGGGTCGGCCCGGGCGGCTACCTGCAGTCCCTGGCGGACGCGATCAAGCTGCCGTTCAAGGAACAGATCATCCCGGACACCGCCGACCGCAAGGTGTACTTCCTCGCGCCGGTCATGTGCGTGGTGCCGTCGCTGATCGCGCTGTCGGCCATCCCGTTCGGCCCGGTCGTGTCGATCTTCGGCGAGCGGACCGTGCTGCAGCTGCTCGACCTGCCGGTCAGCGCGCTGGTGATCCTGGCCTGCTCCTCGATCGGCGTCTACGGCATCGTGCTCGCCGGCTGGTCGTCCGGCTCGCCGTACCCGCTGCTCGGCGGCATGCGCAGCGCGGCGCAGGTGATCTCCTACGAGATCGCGATGGGTCTCTCGATCGTCGCGGTGATCCTGCAGGCCGGCTCGCTGAACCTGGCCGACATCGTCGGCGCGCAGCACAAGGTGTGGTTCCTCTACCTGGTCCCCAGCTTCGTGATCTACCTGATCTCGATGGTCGGCGAGACCAACCGCGCCCCGTTCGACCTCCCCGAGGCCGAATCGGAGCTGGTCGGCGGCTTCCACACCGAGTACAGCTCGATGAAGTTCGCGATGTTCTTCCTCGCCGAGTACGTCAACATGGTGATCGTGTCGGCGTTCGCGACGACGCTGTTCCTCGGCGGCTGGATGGCCCCGTGGCCGCTGTCGCTGATCGGGAACAACGTGCTCAACACCGGCTGGTGGCCGGTGCTGTGGTTCTTCGCGAAGATGTTCGTCCTGCTCTTCGGGTTCATCTGGCTGCGCGGCACGCTGCCCCGCCTGCGCTACGACCAGTTCATGCGCCTGGGCTGGAAGGTCCTGGTCCCGCTGAACCTGGTCTGGATCATCATGGTGACGTTCGCGAAGGTCATCACCTGGAACACCGCGACCATCATCATCGCCGCGGTCGCGATCTTCATCGTCGTCGCGCTGTTCTTCTACGTCCGGGCCGCGAGCCGGGAAGAGGAGAGCGAAAGCATCCCGGTCACCGGCGGCGGCTTCCCGGTCCCGCCGCTGGACCTGAAGGTCCCGCAGACCACCCCGCGTCAGAAGGCTTTGGCCAAGGCCGAGGCGAAGGCGGCCCGCCGCAAGCCGGCGGCCGTCGGTACCGCAAAGGAAGGGGCACAAGATGGGGTTTCTTGATCCCGTCAAGGGCTTCGGCGTCACCTTCGGGATGATGTTCAAGAAGGTCGCCACCGAGGAGTACCCGGAGGCCGGCGCCCCCGCCGCCCCGCGGTACCACGGCCGGCACCAGCTGAACCGCCACCCGGACGGCCTCGAGAAGTGCGTCGGCTGCGAGCTGTGCGCGTGGGCGTGCCCGGCGGACGCGATCTTCGTCGAGGGCGGTGACAACACCGAGGAAGCCCGGTACTCGCCGGGCGAGCGGTACGGCGCGGACTACCAGATCAACTACCTGCGCTGCATCGGCTGCGGTCTCTGCATCGAGGCGTGCCCGACCCGGTCGCTGACGATGATCAACTTCTACGAGCTGGCCGACGACGACCGCCAGCGGCTGATCTACACGAAGGAAGACCTGCTCGCCCCGCTGCTGCCCGGCATGGAGCAGCCGCCGCACCCGATGCGGCTCGGCGAGAACGAGCAGGACTACTACGTGAACGGCCCCGAACTGGCACGCGGCGGGGAGGCGGCGAAGTGATCTCCGCAGTTCTGGCCGCGGCGCCGAACGCGTCCGCCGGTGTCTCCACCGGCGAGGCGATCGCGTTCTGGATCCTCGGGCCGCTCTCGCTGCTCGGCGCGCTCGGCATGATCTTCTCGCGCAACGCCGTCCACTCGGCGTTGTGGCTGGTGCTGACCATGCTGAGCCTGGGCGCGCTGTACATGATCCAGTCGGCGCCGTTCCTCGGCTTCACGCAGATCATCGTCTACACCGGCGCGATCATGATGCTGTTCCTGTTCGTGCTGATGCTGGTCGGCCGGGAGAGCTCGGACTCCGTCGTCGAAGTCCTCCGCGGCCAGCGGCTGGCCGCGACCGTGCTCGGCATCGGGATGGCCGCGCTGCTGGCCACCGGGATCTACCGGGCGATGGACAACGTCACCCCGGCGATCCCGCTCGACTCCGCCACCCCCGCGGGCGGCGGGCCGAAGGGCCTCGGCCGGCTGATCTTCACCGACTACCTGTTCCCGTTCGAGCTGACGTCGGCGCTGCTCATCACCGCCGCGATCGGCGCGATGGTGCTGGCCTTCACCGACCGGCACGCCAAGGGCGGGAAGCTCACCCAGAAGGAGCTGGTGCTCCTGCGCTTCCGCGGCGAGCACGACCGGCCGTCGCCGCTGCCCGGCCCGGGTGTCTTCGCCACCGCCAACTCGGTGGCCACCCCGGCGCTGCTGCCGGACGGCTCGGTCGCCCCGGAGTCGCTGTCGGCGATCATCGAGTCCACCTCGGCGATCGAGCTGGCGAAGGAACGCAAGCTCGTCGCGGACGAGGGCCCGCACCCGGACGCGCACGCGCTGGTCGGCTCCGAAAGCTCCGATTCCGAGGGGGAGAAGAAGTGACCCCGACGTACTACCTGCTGCTGTCGGCGCTGCTGTTCGCGCTCGGCGCGGTCGGCGTGCTGGTGCGGCGCAACGCGATCGTCGTGTTCATGTGCATCGAGCTGATGCTCAACGCCGTGAACCTGTCGCTGGTCACCTTCGCCCGGATCAACGGCGGGCTCGACGGCCAGATCATGGCGTTCTTCGTCATGGTCGTCGCGGCCGCCGAGGTCGTGGTCGGCCTGGCGATCATCATGGCCATCTTCCGCACCCGGCGCTCGGCCTCGGTCGACGACACCAACCTGCTGAAGTACTAGGAGACCCCCGAGTGACCGCATCATCGTGGCTGCTGGTGGCCCTCCCTGGCCTCGGCGCCCTCATCCTGCTGCTGGCAGGCAAGCGGGCGAAGGCCTGGGGGCATCTGCTCGGCTGTGCCACCGTCACCCTGGCTTTCGTCTACGGCGTCATCCTCTTCTTCAGCGCCGACACGGGCACCACGACCGACACCAAGGTCTACTCGTGGATCCCGGTCGGCCAGCTGCAGGTGGACTTCGGGCTGCGGATCGACGCGCTGTCGCTGACGTTCGTGCTGCTCATCACCGGCGTCGGCATGCTGATCCACTACTACTCGATCGGCTACATGGCCGACGACGAGGGCCGGTACCGCTTCTTCGCGTACCTCAACCTCTTCGTCGCGTCGATGCTGATCCTGGTGCTGGGCAACAGCTTCGTGACGCTCTACCTCGGCTGGGAGGGCGTGGGTCTCGCGTCCTACCTGCTCATCGGCTGGTACCAGGGCCGCCCGTCCGCCGCCACCGCGGCGAAGAAGGCGTTCCTGATGAACCGCGTCGGTGACGTCGGGCTCGCGCTGGCCATCTTCATCATGTTCAAGTACGCGGGCTCGACCGGCTACGCGCAGGTCTTCCAGGCGGTCGGCGACGGCAAGTTCTCGCCGGGCGCGATCACCGCGATGGCGATCCTGCTCCTGCTGGGCGCCTGCGGTAAGTCCGGCCAGTTCCCGCTGCAGGCGTGGCTGCCGGACGCGATGGAGGGCCCGACCCCGGTGTCGGCCCTGATCCACGCGGCCACGATGGTGACCGCGGGCGTCTACCTGGTGGCCCGCTCGAAGGACATCTTCAACGCCACCGAAGACGGCCGCTTGATCGTGACGCTGGTCGGCACGGTGACGCTGCTGCTCGGGTGCATCATCGGCTGCGCGTACGACGACATCAAGAAGGTCCTCGCGTACTCGACGGTCAGCCAGATCGGCTACATGATGCTGGCGGTCGGCCTCGGGCCGATCGCGTACGCGCTGGGCATCATGCACCTGGTCGCGCACGGCTTCTTCAAGGCCGGGCTGTTCCTCGGGGCCGGGTCGGTCATGCACGGCATGAACGACGAGGTCGACATGCGGAAGTTCGGCGGCCTGCGCAAGCACATGCCGATCACCTTCATCACCTTCGGCCTCGGCTACCTGGCCCTGATCGGCATCCCGCCGCTGTCGGGCTTCTTCACCAAGGACGCGATCATCGAGGCGGCGTTCAGCCAGGGCGGCTGGCGCGGCTGGGTGATGGGCGGCGCGGCCTTGCTCGGTGCCGGGCTCACCGCGTTCTACATGACGCGCCTGATGATGATGACGTTCTTCGGCAAGGAGCGCTGGAAGGACATCAAGAGCTCCGACGGCCGCGACTTCCACCCGCACGAGTCCAAGGCGGTCATGTGGATCCCGATGGCGGTGCTGGCGGTCGGCTCGGTCGGCGCCGGTGCGTTCTTCGCCCTCGGTGAGCGCTTCGCCCACTGGCTGACCCCGTCGGTCGGCGAGCTGGAAGAAGCGCACCACTCGCCGTTGAACGCCGGGGTGATCTCGGCCGGCGCGATCGTGTTCTCCGTGCTCGGCGTCCTGATCGCGTACCTGATCTTCCGCCGCGACGTCCCGGTCGAGCAGCCCCAGCGGGTCTCGTTCGTCACCCGGGCCGCGCGCAAGGACCTGTACGGCAACACGCTCAACGAGACGCTGGTCGCCCGCCCGGGCACCTGGCTCTCGCGGGCGCTGGTGTTCGTCGACAACCGCGGCGTCGACGGCGCGGTCAACGGCCTGGCCGCCGGTCTCGGCGGCGGGTCCGGCCGGCTGAGGCGGCTCCAGACCGGCTTCGTCCGGTCCTACGCGCTTTCCATGCTGGGCGGCGCGTTCCTGCTTCTGGCGGCTCTCCTGCTGGTGAGGTTCTCCTGATGACCTGGTTGCTCATCCTCATCCTGGTGCCGCTCGCCGGCTCCCTGGTGCTGGCGTTCCTCAAGGGGAACGACCGCGCCGCGGTGCTGGCCGCGCTCGGGTTCTCGATCCTCGAGTTCGTGCTGGTGATCCCGTTCTGGCTCAGCTACTCGCCTTCGGGCGCGCGGCTGCAGATGACGTCGAGCTTCGACTGGATCCCCAGCTTCGGCGTGCACATCGCGTTCGGCGTCGACGGCATCGCGCTGATCATGATCGCGGTGATCGCGCTGCTGGTGCCGATCGTCGTCGGCGGGCTCGGCACGATGGACAAGCTCCCGTCGGGACGCAGCGCGGGCGGGTTCCTGTCGCTGATCCTGCTGCAGGAGGCGCTCACGATCGGCGTGTTCGCCGCGACCGACGTCTTCCTGTTCTACGTGCTGTTCGAGATCATGCTGATCCCGATGTACTTCCTCATCGGCGGCTACGGCGGCGCGAACCGGCAGTACGCGGCGGTGAAGTTCTTCCTGTACTCGTTCCTCGGCGGCCTGATCATGCTGGCCTCGGCGATCGGGGCGTACTCGCTGGCGGCGGACAAGCTCGGCAAGGGCACGTTCGACTGGGCCACGCTGGTGACGGTGGTGCGCGACGCGCCGCTGTCCACGCAGATCTGGCTGTTCCTCGGCTTCTTCCTGGCGTTCGCGATCAAGGCGCCGCTGGTGCCGTTCCACACCTGGCTGCCGGACGCGGCGGGGGAGGCGCCGATCGGCGTCGCCGTCCTGCTGGTCGGCGTGCTGGACAAGGTCGGCACGTTCGGGTTCCTGCGCTACTGCCTGCCGATGTTCCCGGACGCGAGCAAGGCCCTGGCGCCGCTGGTGCTGGTGCTCTCGGTGATCGGTGTCCTCTACGGCTCGATCCTCGCGGCGGGGCAGCGGGACATGAAGCGGTTCATCGCCTACGTGTCCATCGCGCACTTCGGCTTCATCTCGCTGGGCATCTTCGCGTTCAACGAGCAGGCGATGGTCGGCTCGGCGACGTACATGCTCAACCACAGCCTCGCGACCGGCATGCTGATCGTGGTGATCGGCCTGGTCGTCGCGCGCGGCGGGTCTTCGAAGATCTCCGACTACGGCGGCATGGCGAAGGCGACCCCGTTGCTGGCCGGGCTGTTCCTGCTCGCCGGTCTGTCCACTTTGTCCCTGCCGGGCACCAACTCGTTCGTCTCCGAGTTCCTGGTGCTCATCGGGTCCTTCGTGGACCAGCCGGTGTACACGATCCTCGCCACGGTCGGCATGGTCCTGGCCGCGGCGTACGTCCTCTGGCTCTACCAGCGGGTCTTCCAGGGCCCGGTCCGCGGGGACGCGCTCGTGGGTGTCGGCGGGGGCCCGGGTACGGCGATCGCGCCGGAACTGGGCGCCAAGAAGGCGATCCGCGACCTCAGTGGTCGGGAGATCGCGATCCTCGCGCCGCTGGTCGTGCTGATCCTCGTTCTCGGCTTCTACCCGAAGCCGGTGCTCGACACAGTCACCCCGACGGTGCAGCAGACGCTGTCCGCGGTCCAGGGAGGCAAGTAAAAGTGCTCGACATCCTCCTGACCCAGGCACCGGAGCCGCCGGTGCAGGTGCCGTCGGTCGACTACCCGGCGGTGCTGCCGGTGCTGATCGTGTTCGGCGCGGCGTGCGTCAGCGTGCTGGTCGAGGCGTTCGCGGCGAAGCGCTCGCGGTTCGGCATCCAGGTCGGCCTGAGCCTGGCGTCGATCGTGGCGGCCGGCGTCAGCCTGGTGATCTACGCGACGGGCAGCGCCCCGGCGGGCGGCGTCACGACGTTCAGCGGCGCGATCTCGATCGACCGGCCGGCGCTGTTCCTCTGGGGCACGCTCCTGGCGCTGGCGGTCGGCGCGGTGCTGCTGATCTCGGACCGCGTGGTCGAGCCGGGCGGCGCACTGGTCGCCCAGGCGAGCATCCGCCCGGGAACGATCCAGGACCGCGCCCAGACGGCGACGGTGATGCAGACCGAGGTGTTCCCGCTGACGCTGTTCGCCCTCGGCGGCATGATGGCGTTCACCGCGGCGAACGACCTGCTGACGATGTTCATCGCGCTGGAAGTGCTGTCGCTGCCGCTGTACCTGATGTGCGGCCTCGCCCGCAGGCGTCGTCTCCTGTCCCAGGAGGCGGCGGTCAAGTACTTCCTGCTGGGCGCGTTCTCGTCGGCGTTCTTCCTGTACGGCTTGGCCCTGCTGTACGGCTACGCGAACTCGGTGAAGCTGGGCGACATCGCGGCCGCGGCGGCGGGTTCGGACCGGTCGGACACGCTGCTGTTCGCGGGTCTGGGTCTCCTCGTGGTCGGCCTGCTGTTCAAGGGTTCGGTCGGCCCGTTCCACACGTGGACCCCGGACGTGTACCAGGGCGCGCCGACGCCGGTGACGGCGTTCATGGCGGCGTGCACGAAGGTGGCGGCGTTCGGCGGGATCCTGCGGGTGCTGTCGGTGGCGTTCTCGTCGACTTCATGGGAGTGGCGCGGAGTGCTCTGGGGCGTGGCGATCATTTCGATGGTGATCGGCGCGGTGCTGGGGTTGACGCAGACGGACGTCAAGCGCATGGTGGCGTACTCGTCGATCGCCCACGCGGGGTTCCTGCTGGTCGGGGCGATCGCGATGACTCGCGATGGCTTGTCGAGCACGCTGTTCTACCTGCTGGCGTACGGCTTCACGACACTGGCGGCGTTCGGCGTGATCAGCCTGGTCCGGGATTCCTCGGGCGAGGCGACGCACCTCTCGGCGTGGGCCGGGCTGGCGAAGCGGTCGCCGTTGCTGGCCGGGGTGTTCACGTTCCTGCTGCTGGCTCTCGCCGGTATCCCGTTGACGTCCGGGTTCGTCGGCAAGTTCGTGGTGTTCTCGGCGGCGCTGTCGGACGGAATGGCGCCGCTGGTGGTCGTGGCGCTGGTGTTCAGCGCGGTGGCGGCGTTCTTCTACCTCCGGGTGATCGTGCTGATGTACTTCTCGGAGCCGGCGGCGGACGGGCCTTCGGTCTCGGTCCCGGGCTTCGGCACCGGAACGGCGATCTTCCTCGGCACGGCGGTGACGCTGGTGCTGGGCCTGGTCCCGGCGTTCGCGCTGGGCTGGGCCGGTTCGGGCGGGTTCGCTTTCTGATTGTTTGTCTTGAAGGCCGCCACCTTGCGTTATCGCGGGGTGGCGGCCTTCAACATTCGGCTCAGGTTCTGGTTCTCCCCGGGCAGAACGCTGATGTACCCCTCGGCGGCGGCGATCCCGACACGCCCGGCTTCCAGATCGAGGTAGCTGACGGCCCGGCCATCGGCGTGAAGCTGCCCGACGCCGAAGTGGGGCTGCCGGAAGAGGGCGTCGAGCTCCTGCGCTTCCCGGCTGCGCTCTTCGTCGAAGATGTCACTGACCTCGGCATTGCGGAAGTCCTCTTGCGGAACCGAGAAGTGCTTGATGTCGGCGGGCCGGTAGTGCGGCAGCCGTCCGACGAGGGCATCGGCGGGGTGAGTGTCGACGTCGCTGAGTTCGATCTGGTCGCCGCGGAGGACGACACAGACCTTGGACCGTCCGCCGACGGCGACGAGAACGTTCGTCTGGCCGACGGTGTCCCGCGCGTAGGCGACGTACTCCTGGGCCGGCTGGTCGAGGAGGTGCAGGAGGTCTTCGAATTCGGGGGTGAAGCCGTCGCCCTGGGTGAAGCCGTAGGGACTGAGTTCGTCGAAGGCGTCCCGGGTGACCTGCTTCTTCGCGGACGGCGGGATGTAGCGAAGCCCTTTCGCGAAGACAGGGTGAGGATCGCCGCAGCCGACGTGACGCATGGCGGTGAGCAGGGTGTTCAGCGAGAAGATCATCGTTTCTTGTTCTCACCGATGACCGGCGGCATGGGCTTTTCGGTGAAGCCGCCGAAGGTCTCGTCGGGGTCGGGGTTTTGGAGGTAAGGGGCCTTTTTCTTTTCGCGGTCTTCTTCTTTGCCGCCGCGCCCGGTCAGCGGGGTGCCCACGGGGAGGCCGTTGGCGCCGCGGGCCCCGGCGGCACCGCGGGCGGGGGAGGTGCCGGGGAGGCGTTCCTCGGGGAGCCGTGCGCCGGTGCTGCTTCCTGGTCCGGGGGTGCGCGTGCCGGGCTGGTTCGTTCGGCTGCCGGTCCCTGTGCTGGAGCCGGGGGTTCCCGGTTGGTATCCGCTGCCTTGGTAACCACCGCTTTGGTATCCGCCGCCGTATGGCCCGAACCCGCCGGTCCCGGTCAGGTTGCTGACGGGCTGGCCGGTGGGCCCGAACTCATACCCAGGTTGGGTGGTGGGGAGGACGGGCTTGGGTACGTAGCTGTTGGCGTGGGTGTCGTCGGTGTTCGTCGTCCCGGGTCGAACCTGGTTCGGCTGGTCCGGCCGGTTTTGCTGGTACTGCTGGTCGGGCCGATTCTGCTGGTCCGGCCGGTTCTGCTGGTTCTGCTGGGTGGTCGTTTGCCCTCGGTCCTGATCGGTGACCTGGGTTCGCCCCGGCCGAACGGTCTGCCGATCTTGAGGGGGAACCTGCGGATCCCGGGGATTCCGAGCCCATTCCCCGGTATCGGTGGCCCCGGCTTTGTCCCCGGAGGTCCGCATGGAGACGGCAGCCCCGGAGTCGAAAAGCTGCGCGTACTGCGAGGGCATCTGCCCACCATTGGCGCTACTGGCGGAGTGATAGGCACTGAAGGCATCGATGTTGGCCTGGCTGTCGGCCTGCCACCCGGCAACTTTGGCGTTGTAGGAGCCCCACCCCTTGTCGGTGATAGCGCGCAGAACATCATCAGCCCCGATTTCAGGAGGCTGAGACGCAACGGGCTTCACGGAGTATTTGGCGGTCCCAAAGGCATCCATCTGAGACCCAACGGCAGTTTGAGCGGCCTGAAGATGAACGGCATCATCAGCAGCGGCTTGGACCAAGGGCAGAGTGGCATCGGCAGCGGCCTCACCGGCGTTCCCGCGCCAACCTGACATGGTCTTGGCCCGGAGAGCGCTGATCCGCTGGGCCCGCTCAACCATCCGAGTGGTCAACTGCCTGGCACTCACTTGCGCGGCATCCAGCGACTGGGTGCCTTTCCCGCCGGTGATCTGCTCATAGATCTGAGCGGCGGTCAGCGGTCCTTCGGTAACCATAAAATTCACCTGGCCCGGAGATTGTTCAACACGGTTGCCGTGACTTCGTGGGCTGCCTTGCAGGGGTCCTTCTTCCCAACTTTGCCCTCGGAGAGAGTGACCGACACATCGATGATGTCTTGATTGCTGGTTCCCAGGGCGATCGCGCAACTGCCTTTGGAGCGCAGATCTGCCTGCCCGTATGCGACCGTCGGGTACCCATCGATCGAATCCATGGGGACAAACAAGGGGAAGGTGGTTCCCTGCTGTTCGTATACTGCGGTGAGACCGCGTTGGTTCTTGGTATTATAGATGACCGAGACAGTGGCCTGTGTCACTGATGTCGGATGCCAAAAACAGCTGGGGCCGGCCAGGTCGTTCGGGTCTTCTTTCGGGTTCGCACCCGGGCCCAGGAGTTCAGCTACCTGTGCGGAGGTGAGGGAAGTGCAAGGATTCTTTTGGAACTCCGTGGTATCAAGTGGGGCTGCGACCTCGGGCGCGCCTGCACCGGGCAGCCCTGAGTGTGGGTCGCTGGTCTTCGATGTGATCTCGTCCGTGGACGAAGGCGACGCCGTTCCGTTTTGAGTCGAAGTACATGCAGCTACGACGAGCAGTGTCGCGCTCAACCCGATCAGAAAGAAGCGTTTCACAGACTGCCCCCGGCTCGCTTGATCTCTGTCGAGTTCCTATCTTCGGCTGTAGCATATTTGCCCAGTGCTGCCTCGAATTTCGCAGCCATAGCCCGGCAGAAAGACGCGCGCTCGTAGAGCGTGGTCGTGAGTGCCGATCCAGACTGCCGGATCAGCTCAGCGTTGCCGCCGCTCGCGTATTCGAGGCCTGGGCCTTCAGCGGTGGCGATCAGGCGTGCTCGGCTCAGATCATCTTCGAACTCGTTGGCCAGGTCGTTCCACTCGTGCATCAACTCACGAAGCGTCTCCTCGTCATACTCGAACCCCGCACCACCAGACCCACCCCCACC
>NZ_MUMI01000703.1 GCF_002155975.1 Amycolatopsis kentuckyensis | reverse complement strand
CCGCCATGGCGGAGACCGAGGTCAACACGCGCTGGCAGGCGGAGATGGCGGAGTTCTTCACCGGCCTCGACGGTGGCCCGCCCGATGAGGGCTTCCAGCTCCTGACCGAGGTCTTCCACCTCGAACCCCCAACCGTCGCGGAAGGACAGTGATCGCCGTGGGCGACTTGACGGCCGTGAAGCAGGCCTTGCGGGCGCAGCGCATCGAGACGCCGTCGTGGGCGTACGCGAACTCGGGCACCCGGTTCAAGGTGTTCCCGCAACCCGGTGTCCCGCGGACGCCGGAGGAGAAGATCGCCGACGCGGCGACCGTGCACAAGTTCACCGGCGTCGCGCCGAGTGTCGCGCTGCACATCCCGTGGGACAAGGTCGGCGACTACGCCGCCTTGACCGCGTACGCGCGGGACCTCGGTGTCGAGATCGGCGCGATCAACACCAACGTCTTCCAGGACGAGGACTACAAGCTCGGTTCGGTGACCAACCCCGACGCCGGGATCCGCCGCAAAGCGACGGATCACCTCCTGGAAGCCATCGACATCATGGACGCGACGGGGTCGCGGGACCTGAAGCTGTGGTTCTCCGACGGGATCAACTACCCGGGCCAGGACGACATCCGCGACCGGCAGGACCGGCTGGCGGCGGCGCTGCGCGAGACGTACGACCGGCTCGGCGACCACCAGCGGATGCTGCTGGAGTACAAGCTGTTCGAGCCCGCGTTCTACGCGACCGACGTCCCGGACTGGGGCACGTCCTACGCCCACTGCATCGAGCTGGGGGAGCGGGCCACGGTCTGCATCGACACCGGCCACCACGCGCCGGGGACGAACATCGAGTTCATCGTGGCGTTCCTGCTGCGCGCAAGGAAGCTGGGCGCGTTCGACTTCAACTCCCGCTTCTACGCCGACGACGACCTGATGGTCGGGGCGGCGGACCCGTTCCAGCTGTTCCGGATCATGTACGAGATCGTCCGCGCCGACGCCCTCGATCCGGCGTACGGGATCGCGTTCATGCTCGACCAGTGCCACAACATCGAGGCGAAGATCCCGGCGATCATCCGGTCGGTGATGAACGTCCAGGAAGCGACCGCGAAGGCGCTGCTGGTCGACCGTGCCGCGTTGCGCGCGGCCCAGCAGGCGGGTGACGTGCTCGGCGCGAACGCCGTGCTGATGGATGCCTACAACACCGACGTCCGGCCGCTGCTGGCCGAGCTGCGTACGGAGGCCGGGCTCGACCCGGACCCGATCGCCGCCTACCACCGCAGCGGGTACCAGGAAAAGATCGTGGCCGAGCGGGCCGGCGGCACGCAGGCCGGATGGGGAGCATGACGATGACCGTGCCGGAGCAGCTCATCGCGCGCAGCAACGCGCTCGGGGCCGACCCGCGCAACACGAACTACGCCGGTGGCAACACCTCCGCCAAGGGGGCGGTGACCG
>NZ_MUMI01000702.1 GCF_002155975.1 Amycolatopsis kentuckyensis | reverse complement strand
GCGGGCGGCCCGCTCGAAGTCCTGCGCGTCGATCGCGGACTCCTTGTCCCGGCGGACGTTGGCGATCTTCTCGTCGAACTCGCGCAGGTCCGGCGGCGCGGTCATCCGGCGGATCCGCATCCGCGCGCCGGCCTCGTCGATCAGGTCGATCGCCTTGTCCGGCAGGAACCGGTCATTGATGTACCGATCCGCCAGGGTCGCCGCGGCGACCAGCGCCGAGTCGGTGATCGACACGCGGTGGTGCGCCTCGTACCGGTCACGCAGACCCTTGAGGATCTCGATGGTGTGCTCCAGCGACGGCTCCCCGACCTGGATCGGCTGGAACCGGCGCTCCAGAGCGGCGTCCTTCTCGATGTACTTGCGGTACTCCTCGAGCGTGGTCGCGCCGATCGTCTGCAGCTCACCCCGGGCCAGCATCGGCTTCAAAATGCTCGCCGCGTCGATCGCGCCCTCGGCGGCACCCGCCCCGACCAGGGTGTGCAGCTCGTCGATGAACAGGATGATGTCGCCGCGGGTCTTGATCTCCTTGAGCACCTTCTTCAGGCGCTCTTCGAAGTCACCGCGGTAGCGGGACCCGGCGACCAGCGACCCCAGGTCCAGGGTGTAGAGCTGCTTGTCCTTGAGCGTCTCGGGCACCTCACCCTTGACGATGCTCTGCGCCAGCCCCTCGACGACGGCGGTCTTGCCCACGCCCGGCTCGCCGATCAGCACCGGGTTGTTCTTGGTCCGGCGCGAGAGGACCTGCATGACCCGCTCGATCTCCTTGCCGCGCCCGATGACCGGGTCGAGCTTGCCCTCCCGGGCCAGCACGGTCATGTTGCGGCCGAACTGGTCCAGCACCAGCGACGACGACGGGGTGCCCTCACCGCGGCCGGAACCGGTTTCGGTGGACTCCTTGCCACCCTGATACCCCGAAAGCAGCTGCAGCACCTGCTGACGGACCCGGTTCAGGTCCGCTCCCAGCTTGACCAGCACCTGCGCGGCGACGCCCTCGCCCTCGCGGATCAGGCCCAGCAGGATGTGCTCGGTGCCGATGTAGTTGTGGCCGAGCTGCAGCGCCTCACGCAACGACAGCTCCAGCACCTTCTTGGCGCGCGGCGTGAACGGGATGTGCCCGCTCGGCGCCTGCTGGCCCTGGCCGATGATCTCCTCGACCTGCTGACGCACGCCCTCCAAGGCGATGCCCAGCGACTCCAGCGCCTTGGCGGCGACACCCTCACCCTCGTGGATCAGACCCAGGAGGATGTGCTCGGTGCCGATGTAGTTGTGGTTGAGCATCCTGGCCTCTTCTTGAGCCAGGACGACCACCCGCCTCGCGCGGTCGGTGAACCTCTCAAACATGTGCACTCCCTCGACTGCTGCGCCGGCGGCCCGTTTCCATCGTGCTTTCACCGCGATGGATTCAGCACCGTGAGACCACTCTAGTAGCCAAGCCGTCGCGCTGGCGTACCACTACGGCTGTCTGCGGTCTTTTTCGCACCCGGACAGGTGGGTCTTCCGGGTGCTCCCATCATCAGGTTGCCCTGCACCTTTACGTCAAGCCCAACGTGCGAGCGGCCACTTGGATTCCGCCATCCGCGCCCTGTCCGCTCACCGCGAACAGTCCGCAAGCTGGGAGTGACCCACCCGATTGGCGCAGCTCCCGGAAGTCTGTAAGGTTAGGCACGCCTAATCCACTACGGCGCCGCAAGGAGGGCCGCGGTTGAACCAGCAGCGGTCCTTCCGTGACGCACGCGAGGTCGGCGACGGCCTCGCGTCGTCGTTGCGGCGCATCTCCGGCCTGCAGGAGCGCAGCGAGCTGCGCAGCGACGTCCCGGCGGGCTGGATCCGCTGTTCGGAGCTGCTGGAGACGCCCGAGTACTTCGGCGAGTGGCGTGGCCTGCTGGGCGACTGGCTGCTGCGCGAGCACTCCTCGGCACCGGGCCGCACGACGGCCAGCTGGGTGATGACCTGGTACCTGCACGTCCCGGCGTACGTCGGGGCGCTGCTGTGGCACCACGAGCGCCGGGTCCCCTCGCTGAAGCCGTCCGAGCTGGCGTTCCGCCTGGCCGACGACCGCCCGCACCCGGACGGGATGGCGCTGCTGGGTGACGCGTTCCACTGCCTCCCGACGGACCCGGGCTCAGCCCGCCCGGAGGCGACGGTGGTCCGCGACGAGCGAGCGCTGGCGGCGGTCCTGCGGGCGCGCTACCTGGCCCACGCCGCCCGGTTCGTCCAGGTGTACGCGCCGGTGAGCAGGCTGGGCCGCCGCACCCTCTGGGCGGCGGCGACGGACGCGCTGGAGAACTCGCTGTGGTGGGCGGGCCGGCAAGGCGGGACACCGGACGCCGAGGGCGCGGGCGTGGCGGACGCGGCCCTGGTGCTCGACGCGCGGTACCCACCGCTGACCTCGGCGTCGACGTTGCGGCTGGTCGAGGGGCCCGAGGGGCATCGCGAGTGGACGCGGCGGCGGGAGAGCTGCTGCTTTTCGTACCTGCTGCCGTCGTCGTCCGAGTGCGACGGCTGCCCGCGCACCTGCTCGCGCTGAGTCAGGCCGTCCAGGCCGGATCCCGGCCGGTGGCACCCAGCGCCCGCTCCAGCGGCGACGCGTCGGCCCCCACCGCCACCACCGGCCCGTAAACGCCCATCGACCGCGCCTGGTCGCCCATCGCCACCGCGGACTCGTACACCGCCACCGCCGCTTCCGGCGCGCACTGGAACGGCTGCCCGCTCGCCCGGGCCAGGTCCCAGCCGTGCAGCACGAACTCGCCCAGCACCATCGCGCCCACCAGCGCCGACGGCAGCGAAGCCGTGCCCAAGGCCGTCGTGCCCGTCCACGCCGAGGGCGACCCGAACACCTCGACCAGCGTCTCCGTCTGCTTCTCCAGGTCCGCTCGCCAGTCGTCGGTCACCAGCGCCGCCTCCGCCTCGCCGCGCGCCGGCGCGGGCGGGTCCTCGCGCCGTCCCGCGGCGATCAGCCACGGGCCCCAGTACAGGAGGTGGTTGAGCAGCCCGCGGACGTCGTACCCCGCGCACGGCGTCGGCGCGGTCAGGTCGGGGACCGCGCACGCGATCCGGACGAACCCGGCCGCGGCCGGGCGCACCAGTGAAGCAGTCATGCCGGTGATCCAAGCCCCCGGCGAACGAGCCGTCTTGAACGAACGCGACAGCTACCGTGAACCCGTGACGCACCGGATCCCGCGCGGCATCGTGGCCGAGGCCACCGCGCGCACGATGTTCACGCTGACCCGGCACCCGCCCGCACCGGAACTCGCCGAATTCGTCGAATACCACTGGATCCTGCGGTGGGACCGGCGCGGCAAACCGCCCTACGAGCAGCGGGTGCTGCCGAACCTGGCGGTCCACGTCACGTTCTTCCCGGGCGCCTCCGGCGTCCACGGCCCCTCCCACGACGTCTTTTCGCACCACTTGACCGGCCACGTCCAGGGCTTGGGTGTGCGATTCCGGCCGGGCACCTTCCGCGCGTTCCTCGGCGGCCCAGTACGTGACATCGCCGACCGGGCCGTCCCACTCGCCGACGTTTTCGGACCGGCGGCCTCGGCGGCCGCCGAATCGGTGCGGAGCGCCGGCGGAGATGCGCAAATGGCCCGTGCGGTCGACAACTTGCTGATCGCAAATCCCGTGACGCTCTCGCCGGCCGCTCGCGCGGCCGCGGAGGCGGTTGAATCAATCGCGCGGGATCCGGGAATTACCCGGGTGGCGCAACTGTGCGCGGATACTGGACTAACCACCCGGTCCATCCAGCGCGTGTTCGCCGAACACGTCGGCGTCCCGCCCAAGTGGGCGATCCGGATATACCGCCTCAATGACGCAGCGCAGCGGCTCGTCACAGAAGGACATCCCGATTACGCCGGTCTGGCGGTTCGACTGGGCTATAGCGACCAGTCGCACTTCATCCGCGATTTCCGGACGGTGACCGGTCAGTCGCCGGCCGAGTACAGCCGAACCGCCCGTGCCGCCGAACGGGAACCGGACAGCGATCGGACATGAAGAAAGCCGCCGGGCGAATATTCGCCCGGCGGCCCGTGGAAACCCCGCGTCGACGCCGCTGCCGGCACCGGAGGACAACTGCTGGTCAGCGACCCGCAGCCGGTCCGCGCGACGGCGGCGTGAACAATGTTCAGTTCTTCTTGTGGTAGGCCTCGACGACCTCGGAGGGGATGCGGCCGCGGTCGGAAACCGCGTAACCGTTCTTGCGCGCCCACGACCGGATGGCCTGGTTCTGCTCACGGTCCACGGCGGCCGGACGAGCCGAACCCTTACCCGCGACCGGACGGACCGAAGCGCGCTTGCGACCGCCCGCACGACGCGCGTGCTCGACATACTGAGCGAGCGCGTCCCGCAGCTCCTCGGCGTTTTCCGAGGAGAGATCGATCTGGTAGCTGACTCCGTCCAAACCGAACTCGACGGTCTCTTCCGCCTCACTGCCGTCGAGGTCGTCGACCAGCGAGACGAGCACCTTCTGTGCCATCCGATTCCTCCTGCGGGGCTTACTCAATGATCTGGTACGGGGCAAGCCCCGGGACAGAAGACTTTGTCTAGAACATTAGTACCCGCTTCTGCAGTGCAGCGCAAATCTCATTGCCATAACCGGAGGCTATCCTCACACGGGCGGGTTATTCCGGCCGCACCAGCGGGAAGAGGATCGTCTCCCGGATACCGAGACCGGTCAGCGCCATGAGGAGCCGGTCGATCCCCATTCCGACGCCACCGCTCGGCGGCATTCCGTACTCCAGGGCCCGCAGGAAATCCTCGTCGAGCCGCATGGCTTCGCTATCGCCCTGCGCGGCCAGCAGCGACTGTTCGGTGAGGCGTTCCCGTTCGACGACCGGATCGACCAGCTCGGAGTATCCGGTGGCGAGTTCGAATCCGCGCACGTAGAGGTCCCACTTCTCGGCCACGCCGGGCCGGGAGCGGTGCTGGCGCGTCAATGGCGACGTCTCCAGCGGAAAATCACGGACAAACGTCGGTGCGTGCAGGTGATCTCCGACGAGGTGTTCCCACAGTTCCTCGACGAGCTTCCCGTGTCCGAGCTTCGGATCCACTTCCAGGCCCCTGGCCTGCGCGAATCCGTGCAGTTTGGCGGCCGGCGTCTCCGGCGTCACCTCTTCGCCGAGGGAATCGGACAACGACTCGTACATTCCGAGTGTGGTCCATTCGCCGGACAGGTCGTACTCCGAACCGTCCGGCAGCGTGACGACCAGCGTGTCCAGCACCGACTCCGCGGCCTCCTGGATCAGCTGCCGCGTCATCACCGCGTTCGTGTCGTAGGTGGCGTACGCCTCGTAGTACTCGAGCATGGCGAACTCCGGCGAGTGCGAGGAGTCGCTGCCCTCGTTCCGGAAGTTGCGGTTGATCTCGAAGACCTTCTCGATGCCGCCGACGACGCAGCGCTTGAGGTAGAGCTCCGGCGCGATCCGCAGGAACAGCTCCAGGTCGAACGCGTTGGAATGCGTGACGAACGGGCGGGCCGCGGCGCCGCCGTGCAGCGTCTGCAGCATCGGCGTCTCGACCTCGGTGAACCCGCGGCGGTGGAACGACTCCCGCAGCGACCGGACCACGCCGGCGCGCGTGCGCACGACGTCCCGCGCGCGCGGGCGCATGATGAGGTCGACGTAGCGCTGGCGGACCCGCGTCTCCTCGGCCAGCTCCTTGAAGGCGTTCGGCAGCGGGCGCAGCGCCTTCGAGGTGATGCGCCACGCGTCGGCCATCACCGAAAGCTCACCGCGCTTGGACGTGATGACCTCGCCCTGCACGAACACGTGGTCGCCGAGGTCGACGTCGGACTTCCACGCCGCCAGCGCGTCCTCGCCGACCTTCGCCAGGCTGATCATCGCCTGCAGCTCGGTGCCGTCGCCCTCGCGGAGGCTGGCAAAGCACAATTTGCCCGTATTGCGCAGGAACATCACCCGGCCGGTGACACCGACCTGCTCACCCGTGGCGGTGTCGACGGGCAGCCCGGAATGCGCGGCCCGCACCTCGGCGAGCGAGTGCGTGCGGGGTACCTCGACCGGGTAGGGATCGATACCCTCCGCGAGGATCCGGTCGCGCTTCTCCCGGCGCACCCGCATCTGCTCGGGCAGTTCGTCTTCGGCGGGCTCGCTGGTGGAAGCGGGGTTTTCGGTCATGGCCATAGGGTACGAACCCGGCGGACCGCTACGCCAACCGGATTACCTTTACCTTTCCCTCCATTAGCCTGGACAGCGTGAGCGATCCCACTCGAGGTCAGCGCGCTTCTTCCTTCGGCAGCCGGGCCGCCGAGTACGCCGAGCACCGGCCCGGCTACCCGCGGGCAGCGATCGAGTGGGGCCTTTCCGGGGCGAGCGGAACACCGCACCGGGTGCTCGATCTCGGCGCCGGAACCGGCAAGCTCACCCTCGGCCTGAGCGCGCTCGGGCTCGACGTCACCGCGGTCGAACCCGACCCGGAAATGCGCGCGGAACTCGAGCGGGCGATGCCGTCGGTGCCGTCACTGGCGGGGACGGCGGAACGGATCCCGCTGCCCGACAGGAGCGTCGACGCGGTTTTCGCCGGCCAGGCGTGGCATTGGTTCGACGTACCGGTGGCACTGGCGGAGATCGGCCGTGTGCTGCGCCCCGGCGGCGTGTGCGTGCCGATGTGGAACTACGAAGACGAATCGGTCCCGTGGGTCGCCGACTTCACCACGCTGGGCCGCGACGGCGCCCGCCGCCCGGCGAGCGTCGAAGATATGCGCGAGGTGACGCACCCGGCCTTCGAATCATTCGAAAGCGATCGGTTTCGCCATACGCAACGGCGCACCGCGGAGACCCTGCTGGAAACGATCGCGACCTATTCGGCGGTCATCGTGTCGGCACCGGAGGAGGCAGCGGCCATGCTGGGCAGGCTCCGGCGGTTCTTGGCGGAGAACCCGGCCACCGCGGACGGCGAGTTCGACCTGCCGCTGGTCACCACGGTGTTGCGCGCCGGGCGGCGGTGAGGGGGTCAGGGCCGGATGTTGCGCTCGTAGGCCAGCCGCAGGCCGAGCAGCGTCAGCTCCGGGACGTGGTCGGTGATCGTCTCCGACTCGTCCAGCACCAGCGGGGCCAGGCCGCCCGTCGCCAGCACGGCCACCTTCTCGGTGCCGCCCGGGGACAGCTCGCGGACGATCCGGCGCACCAGGCCGTCCACCTGGCCCGCGAACCCGTACAGGATCCCGGACTGCAGGCACTCCACCGTGTTCTTGCCGATCACCGACCGCGGCGGCACCAGCTCGACCTTCCGCAGCGCCGCCGCGCGCAGCGCCAGCGCGTCCACCGAAATCTCGATCCCGGGGGCGAACGCGCCACCGAGGAACTCGCCGCGGGACGAGATCGCGTCCACGTTGGTCGACGTGCCGAAGTCGACCACCACGCACGCCGTGCGGTGGAGGTGGTGCGCGGCCAGCGTGTTCACCAGCCGGTCCGCGCCCACCTCCTTCGGGTTGTCCACCAGCAGCGCCACGCCCGTGCGCACGCCCGGCTCCACCACGATCTTCGGGATCCGGGCGTAGTACCGGCCGAGCATCACGCGCAGTTCGCGCAGCACCGCCGGCACCGTCGACAACGCGCTGATCCCGGTCACGGCGTCCGCGTGCGGGCCGAGCAGGCCGCGCACCGTCAACGCCAGCTCGTCGGCGGTGATGCGGGCGTCCGTCCGCATGCGCCAGTCGCCCACGAGTTCGGGCCCGGACCACAGCCCCAGCACGATGTTCGTGTTGCCGACGTCGACGGTGAGCAGCAAGCGGGTCAGCTTTCCGCGTGCAGCAACGCGTCGAGGCGGCGGGCGTCCGCCGTCTCGGCGACCGGGAAGACCGCGGTCTCCTCGTCCGGCGGCAGCGTCACCGTGCCGGACAGCAGCCCGGATCCCTCGGGCGCGTGCCCGGGGTCGGTGTGCCGGTGGACGATCCGGTTGTCCGCGTCGACGAACACCACGCGCGGCTGGTACGTCGCCGCTTCGGCGTCGTCCATCTGGCCGTACGAGATGAGGATGACCAGGTCACCCGGGTGCACCAGGTGCGCCGCGGCGCCGTTGATGCCGAGCACCCCGCTGCCGCGCTCGCCCTTGATGACGTAGGTCTCCAGCCGCGCCCCGTTGGTGACGTCCACAATGGACACCTGTTCCCCCGGCAGCAGGTCCGCGGCCTCCATCAGGTCTTCGTCGACCGTCACCGAACCGACGTAGTGCAGGTCGGCCTGGGTCACGGTGACCCGGTGGATCTTCGACTTGAGCATCGTGCGGTACATCGTGGACTCCTATTCCCCTGCGTCCAGCCGTTCCGGGTGTTCGACGGCGGCGCCGAGCAACACCGGAACGTTGTCGATCAGCCGGGTACTCCCCACCCGGGCCGCGATCAACAGTCGTGCTTCACCATCGACGGGCGCGGGCCCGAGGTCGGTTCCCCGCAACTCCAGGTAATCCACCTCGACCGCGGGCCGCGCGGCGAGGGTCTTCCACGCGGTCTCGAGGACCGCGTCCGCACCGTCCCGGCCCACGAACGCCCCCGCGGTGAGGGCGGCCGACAGGACGATGGCGTCTTCGCGCTGCTCAGGCGTCAGGTAGACGTTACGCGAAGACAACGCGAGCCCGTCACGCTCCCGCACGGTCGGCACGCCGATGACGCGCGTGTCGATGTTCAGGTCGCGCACCATGCGCTTGATCAGCACCAGCTGCTGGTAGTCCTTTTCGCCGAAGAACGCGTAGTCCGGGCGGAGCAGGTTGAACAGCTTCGCCACGACGGTGAGCACGCCGGCGAAGTGCCCCGGCCGGACGGCGCCTTCCAGCTCTTCGCCGAGCGGTCCCGGGTGGACGGTCACCACGGCACCCTCGGCGTAGAGCGCGTCCGCGCTGGGCGTGAACGCGATTTCGATGCCGTCCTCGCGCAGGATGCCGAGGTCGGCCTCCAGCGGCCGCGGGTACGCCTCGAAGTCCTCGCCCGCGCCGAACTGCAGCGGGTTCACGAAGATCGAGGTGGCCACGACGGTGTTCGGCAGCCGCTTCGCGCGGCGGATCAGCTCGCGGTGGCCGGCGTGCAGCGCGCCCATGGTCGGCACGAGCGCCAGCTTGCGGCCGACGCCGTGCAACGCCCGGCTGACCTGGCTCACCTGCTCGGGCGACGCGAACGCGTTCAGGGTGCCGCGGCTGAATTTCGGTGTGGTCACTGGTCTTGGTGCCCTTCGGCGGGATCGTCGAGGAGTTCGGTGAGGTCTTTGGCGGCCGCGGTGTCCAGCAGCCCGGCCGCCGTCGAACGCGCCACCGTGCGCTTGGCCAGCGCACGGTAGGCCGGCGCCACGTCCGGCGCCTGGTCCGCCAGCACCGCGAGGTGCTTGCGGACGGTGCCGAGATCGCCACGCGCGACCGGGCCGGTGAGGGCGCGGTCGCCGTGTCGCAGCACATTATCCAATGCCGCCGAGAGCAGTGGCGCGACCAGGCGTTCGGACGGCCCGATTCCGGCCTGGCGCAACAGGTCCGCGCAGTCGGCGACCAGCGTCATCAGGTGGTTTGCGCCGTGCGCCAACGCAGCGTGGTAGAGCGCTCGCGCGGAGTCGGGGATCCGCACCGGCTCGGCACCCATCTCGACGGCCAGCGCTTCGCCGACGTGCCACGCCGCCTCGTCCTCCTCGGCCGCCGTGACGCCGATGCTGCAGGCCGCCAGCCGTTCGAGGTCCTCCTCGCGGCCGGTGAACGTCATCACCGGGTGCAGGGCGAGCGGCAGGGCGCCGGCCTCGGCCGCGGGGGCCAGGACGTCGATGCCGTGCGCGCCGGAGGTGTGCACGACGATCTGGCCGGGCCGCAGCGACCCGGTGGCGACGAGCCCGCGGACCATCCCGGCGAGCGCGTCGTCGGGCAGGGCGAGCAGCACGAGATCCGCCCGGCGGACGGTTTCGTCGGGCGGCAGGAGGGGCACGTCGGGGAGGAGGCGTTCGGCACGGGCCAGCGACGAAGCGGACAGGCCGGACGCGGCGACCACCGTGTGCCCTGCCCGCGCCAGCGCGGCGCCGAGCACGCTGCCCACCCGGCCGGCGGAAACGACGCCGACCGCGAGGCGGGCGGGCCTCATCATGGCGTGCGCCTGTGGACGCTCATGGTTGGCAGACTCCCTCTGCTCTCGTTCCAGTCCCGCTCCGGGTACCGGACGACGGCGCGAGACTAACTCGGCCAGGCAGGCGTCGTTGAGCCCGGGTGACCAGCTTCACCCGGACCGGGTCACCCGCGGGCGGCCTCGTCGGCGAGGCGCGTCGCCTCCGCCCGGGCGGCCTTCAGGGTGTGCAGCAGCTCCTGCTGGCGCTGCCGGTCGGTGTCGTTGGTGAGCTGGTGCCGGTCGAGGAACGCGAGCTCCGTCACGCTGGCCTGGTAGACGGCGACGGCCTTCGCGGCCTGCTTGCCGGACTGCCGTTTCGCCTGGCGGCGCCAGGCCCGCCGCCCGGGCAGGCTGGCCAGCAGCTCGACCTCCGACGGCGCGATCCACCGCGCGGCGGCCATGTGCGGCAACGCGGCGGCGATGATCCGCTGTTCCCGTTTCCGCTGCAGGACGACCAGGTAGACCACGCCGAGGAAGAGCGGGAGCATGATCAGGAAGTAGACGGTGAGGAACTTCGACCCGCCGAGCAGGGCGGCGCTGTTCCACAGGGCGTGCAGGCAGACGGCGGCGAGGTACCCGGCGACCGGCGCGACGAACTTGAGGGCCTTGGTCGTCGTCCGCGCGGCGATGCCGATCCCGATGCCGGTGAGCACGGCGAACAGCGGGTGCGTGAAGGGGGCGAGCACGCCCCGCAGGAAGAAGGCGGTGATGACGCCCTGGCTGTGCCCGTCACCGAAGCCGTAGTCGGCGAAGGCCCGCCCGAAGTAGTAGATGTTCTCGGTGAAGGCGAACCCGGCGGCACTGAACCCGGCGTAGACGACCCCGTCGACGACGCCGTCGAACTCACTGGACCGCCGCCAGAGGATGAGCACGACGAAGAGCGCCTTCGCGGCCTCCTCGAAGATGGGGGCGGAGACGAGCGCGGCGAGCGTGTTGCCGCTGCCGGTGCCGAGCAGCTCTTCCCCGACGGCCTCGGCGGTGGTGTTGATGAGCAGCGCGGTGACGGTCGCGATGCAGGCGCCCCAGGCGAAGGCGAGCAGGAGGAACTTGGCGGGTTCGGGCTCCCACCGGTCGACCCAGAGGAACCCGGCGACGACGCCGGCCACGGGCACGAGCGCGGCGAGCACCCCGATGGTGACGGCGAGCGGGCCCACCCGCGCGGTGGCGAGCCCGAACAGGAACAGGCCGCACAGGGCCACCACGATCAAACCGAGCACCGGCAGCAGCACGGTGACCCGGCGAGGCCGCCGTCCGCGATCAAGTCCCGTCGCGGGCGAGAGGGTTCCGCTCACAGCGGGTCACCCTACGCAAGAGGCTGCGGGGGCCGGAATGCCGCCTCAGCTCACGCGGGGGTGGGGCCAGCCGCGGCTGGCCC
>NZ_MUMI01000701.1 GCF_002155975.1 Amycolatopsis kentuckyensis | reverse complement strand
GCAACCCCGATCCGAAGCCGAAACACGGGCGGCGGGACCTTGTCAAGGCACGCTTTCCCGCCTTGACGAGGTCCCGCCGCCCGTAGTCACAATGACGGCTTCGGGGTGGCGGAACTGCCAGTGACACAAGAGGTACTAGTACCTTCGCGGCTTCCCCCCACCCGAAACCACCACCAGGGTGGCGGCCATGATCTTGAAATCCCGACGCGCCCGAAACCGGACCATCGCCCTGGCGACCGTGCTCGCCGTCCTGCTGACCGCCGCGATAACCCTGTTCGAAGTCTCGAAGTCGCGGACCTTCCAGTTCTTCGGCACCCTCGTGGACCGCGTCGACACCACCGACAAGGTCGTCGCCCTCACCTTCGACGACGGGCCCGATCCCGCCGGGACGAAGACGATCCTCGACACCCTGAAAAGCCGTCAGGTGCCGGCGACCTTCTTCCTCATCGGCCGGGACATCGCCGCGCACCCGGACCTCGCCCACGACATCGCCGCCGCCGGGCACGAAATCGGCAACCACAGCTTCAGCCACGACCGGATGATCGGCGTGACGCCGTCGTGGGTCGCCGACGAGGTCGAAGCCACCGACGCCCTCATCCGCACCACCGGCTACACCGGCGAGATCCTCTTCCGGCCGCCGAACGGCAAGAAGCTCTTCGCTCTCCCGCGCTACCTGGCCGAGCACGACCGCACGACGATCACCTGGGACGTCGCGCCGGATTCCGAAGGCACCCCCGACGCGGCCACCGTCGAACGGGCCGTCGTCGACCAGGTCCGGCCGGGCTCGATCGTGCTGCTGCACGCCATGTACGCCTCGCGCGAGCAGACGCGCCTGGCGATCGGGCCGATCCTCGACCGGCTTCAGCAGCGCGGCTTCCGGTTCGTGACCGTGTCACAGCTGCTCGGCTGAGCCCATCGCCAGCCGGGTGAAGGCCGCGAGCGCCCGGTCGATGGGGTGCGGCTGCGGCCGGCCCGCGTCGTCGAGCCGGTTCCAGCGCTGGCGGTTCACGGCGACCGCCAGCTGCCGCCGTCCGTCCGCGCGGATCGCCGCCAGCGTCCCGCCGCCCCAGACCGTGCCGCCGTGCCCCCAGAAACCCGTGGATTCCACCGGGTGCAGGCCGAGGCCGTAGTCGATCGGCTTGCCCTCCTGGGAAATGATCCGGACCGTGCGCCGCATCTCGCCCAGCGAAGCCGGTGAGACGATCTCGCCCGCCAGCAACAGCCCGAAGAACCGGTTGAGGTCCGCGACCGTCGAGATCAGCGACGCCGACGGCCCCACCCAGGACATGTCGAATTCGCTGTAGTCGCGGGGCGGGTCGATCATGCCGAACCACGACTCGTAGAGCTTCGAGTGCGGTCCCTCGACCTGCGTTCCGGCGGGGAACCCGGTGTCCCGGAGTTCCGCGCGGCCGATGACGTCGCGGGTGATGCACTCCTCCGCGCTGCCGCCGGTGACGTGCTCCAGGAGCCGGCCGAGCAGCAGGTAGTTCGTGTTCGAGTACACGCCGGGCGTACCGCCGGGGGTGCCGACCGGCGGAGCGCCGACGCCCAGCTCGATCAGCTCGACGGGGTCGAACCGGGTGAACCGGTGGTCGTCGAAGCTGTCCGGCCGGGTGTTCGCCAGGTCCGGGAACGCCTTGAGACTCGGGTAGGCGTACGGCAGGTACTCGGCGAGCCCGCTGGTGTGGTCGAGCAGCATCCGGACCGTGATCGCCCGCCCGCGATCGCCCGGCACGAGCCGCGGCAGGTAGTGGCCGACCGGGGTGTCGAGCCCGATCCGGCCGGCCTCGACCTGGCGCAGCACCGCCGCGGCGGTGAACGTCTTCGTGACGCTGCCGACGCGGTGCCGCATGCTCGCCGCGACCGGGCGGCCGGTGCCGGTGTCGGCGACCCCGGCGGCGCCGCGCCAGGTCCGGTCACCGGCCCGCACCTCGGCGAACACGCCCGGCACGCCGGCGCGGTGGACCGCGTCGAGTGCGGCGTCCAGCTGCACGAAATCCATGGGGACTCCTCTCGGAAACGGAAGTGTCCTCATTATGCACGCACTGCGTGCAACAGCAAGTGCATAAGCTATGCTGACGGTCGGCGAAGGGACGAGATGGCGAACCGAAGGCGTTGGACGACCGAAGAAATCCTGGACACGGCGGCGGAGCTGCTGCGCCGCGGCGACGCGGAGTCGTTCAGCGTGCGCAAGCTCGCCGCGGAGCTGGGGACCGACTCCTCGAGCCTCTACCGGCACTTCCGCACCAAGACCGAGCTGCTGCGCGCGCTCGCCGACCGGATCCTGCTGGGCGCCATGGCCGGGTACCGCCCCGAGGGTGACTGGAAGCAGCGCCTGACCGCGCTGGCCCTGCGGCTGCGGGAGGCGTTCGGCGAGCAGCCGCAGATCGCCGTGGTCTGGGGCCGCTACGCCTCCAGCGGCGCGGGATCCCGGCTGGTGATGGAAGAGGTGCTGCAGGCCCTGCGCGCGTCAGGCCTGCCGGACGAGCGGATTCCGGTGCGCTACCACCGGATCGCGATCCTGTTCGCCGCGCTGATCGCGTCCGAGGCCGGCGTCAGCACCGTCACCCCGGAGGACCACGAGCAAGGCATGGAGCTGTTCCGCGTCGCGGTGCTGGGCGCCGATCCCGACCGCTTCCCCGCGTTGGCCCACTTCGCCCGCGAAGTCCGTCCCCTCGGGGACGACCGCCGTGCGGCGTTCGAGGAGATCATCGCCGCCCAGCTCGCCGACATCGAGGCCGCGATCCCCTGACCGCGGTCAGTGCGCGACCCGGGCGGACGGCAGTTCCAGGGTCGCCACCCACTCGCCGTCCCGCGGCCCGTGCGTCACCGCTCCCCCGGCCGCCGCGGCCTGCTCCGCGAGCCCGGCCAGCCCGTAGCCGCCGCCTGCGTGCGACGTTCCCTTCAGCGTGTTCCGCGCGGTGATCACGACCCGCTCACCGGCTTCGACGTCGAGCCGGAGCCGGACGCCGGGACCGTTGTGGCGCAACGCGTTCACTGCGGCTTCGGCGATGAACCGCTCGGCCAGTTCCCGCATCGGACGCGCCAGCGCGGGCAGCACCGGGTCGCGGTCGAGGACCAGCCCCGCGGTGCGGAGCCGGGCCAGCACCTCGGCGAGGTCGGGGGCACGGTCGGCGTCTTCGCGCAGGTCGTCCAGCGTGCGGCGGACGAGCGTGAGCGCGCCTCGGCCGGCGGCCAGGAGGGTGTCCAGGCGCTCTCGGTCGGCGTCGGTCAGGTCGCCGACCGCGCGCAGCGTCTCGGCCTGCACGAGCATGACGGCCGTGGTCTGGGCGAGCGTGTCGTGCAGCCGCCGGGCCGCGCGCTCGGCCCGGTCGGCGAGCGCGCGCCGGCGTTCGGCACCCAGGAGCCAGGCCACCGCGGCGATCGTGACGACGAGGAGAGTGCCGTCGACCGGGCCCTTCGCCGGGTACACCGCCGCGCCGGTGGCGAGCGCCGCCGCGGCCGCGAGCCACCGCTGCGGCGTGCTGTAGAGGGCGAGCAGCACCGGCACGTACATCGTGTTGCGGGGGTGGTCGAGCAGCAGGTGCCCGGCCGTCGCGAGGGTCACCACGACGAGCACGAGGGCCGGCGCGCGCCGGGCCCACAGCAGCGGGACGAGCTGCGCCGCGCTGAGCCCGGCCGCGAGCCACCCCTGCTGCGGCGTCCACGCGCCGCTGGCGAAGAACACCGCGGCGACCGCCGCCGTCGTGGCGAGAGACTGGCGCATGGGCCGACAGTAGAGTGCGGGCATGATCCGGGTGCAGGTCGTCGACGACCACGCGCTGGTGCGCGAGGGCATCGCGCTGATCCTGGGCGCGCAGCCGGACCTCGAGGTGGTCGCGCAGTACGCGAGCGGCCCGGAGCTGCTGAAGTCGTCCGTCGAGGCCGACGTCGTGCTGCTGGACCTGTACCTCCCGGGGCTGGACGGCCTCGACGTCCTGCGCCGCCTCGGGCCCGGCGCCCCGCGGGTGCTGATGCTGACCACGGTCGGCCGCCCGCGCGAGATCCGCGAAGCGCTCGGCGCGGGCGCGGCCGGCTTCGTGCTGAAGGATGCTTCGGGCGGCGAGCTCGCGGCCGCCGTCCGAGCCGCTCACCAGGGTGTGACGGCACTGAGCCCGGCCGTGGCGTCCGCACTGAGCGCCGGCGGGACGTTGACCCCACGCGAGCGGGACGTGCTGGAACTGCTGGGCGATGGACTGTCCAACAAGGACATCGCGGCCCGGCTGCGGCTGGCCGAGCGGACGGTGAAGGTGCACGTCGGCAACGTCCTGGCCAAGCTCGGCGTGACCAGCCGCACCCAGGCGGCCCTGCTGGCCAGGGACCGCTGAATGGATTGGCTTCCGTCCTGGTGCACCGGCCACCTGGGCGCGGCGCCGGCCGGCGTGCTGTTCGAACGGCGGTCCCTGTCGGCCGTGGTCGGCCTGCGGCTGGCCGACGGACGGGAAGTCGTGGTCAAGGCACGGGAGAACGAGGGCAGGGCCGCCGCCTGTGTCGAGGCACAGGCCCGGCTGGCGCGGCGGGGGTTCCCCTGCCCGCGGCCGCTCACCCCCGTGACCACCGTCGGCACGCTGGCCGTCCACGCCGAGGAATTCCTGCCGGGCGGGGAGATGCTGCGCGGCGACACCCCGGACGTCGCCGTGCGCTACGCGGCGGTCTTCGCCCGGCTGATGTCCGAGCTGGCCGAGGTCGATGTCGAGCCGCCGCTGCCGAACCCGCGCTGGGCACGATGGGACCACCCGGATCCCGGGCTGTGGCCGTCGATCGGCTTCCTCGACGAACGGGACCAGAGCAGGGTGCCCGCGGAGGTGACCGAGACGGCCGTCCGGGCGCGCAAGCGTTTGCTGACTGCGGATCTGCCGTGCGTCCTCGGCCACGCGGACTTCGAAGCCCAGAACCTCCGCTGGCGAGCCGGGACGATCTTGGCGGTGGACGACTGGGACAGCCTGGCGTGGCAACCGGAGGCGGCGCTGGCGGGAGCGGCGTCCGGGACGTTCGCCAGCGCGACGCCACCGACCCTGGCGCCGGTCGGGAGCTCGGCCGCGTTCCTGGCGGCTTACCAGGAGTTCCGGGGGCGCCGGTTCGCCCCCGAGGAGCAGGAGATCGCCTGGGCGGCGAGCCTGTGGCCGGCGCTGCACAACGCCCGCTGGGAGGCGTTGCACGGCGACCGCCCGGTGTGCGGTGACGCGGTCCGCGCCCAGGCGGCCGAACGCCTCCGCCGGGCGGGTGCTTGATCGGCTAACCTCGGCACAAGGGGGATCGCCGATGAGCTACCACGTCATCCGGGACGGCTCGGCTGTTCCGGCCGCGGTGATCGAACACGACGGTGAGTCGGCGAAAGCGTTCACGCACGACCTCGAGTGGGTGCCGTTCGAGCTGCCGCGCCGGACCGTCGAGGAATGCAGCTTCGAAGACTTCAAGCAGTACGTGTACGTGATCGCCCGGCACGTCCGGGCGGAACGCCAGCGCACGCGGTGGCGAGGCGAGTACGAGTACTTCGTGCACCTCGAAGCCGCGGTCCACGCCGACACCCTGGGCCGGCCCGAGGCCCTGGTGCGCCGCCGCGAGGGCGTCCGGGAACTGCTCGGCGCCGACGGGACCTGGCGGGTGACGGGCGAAGATCCCGAGGGGACGGTCTCCGTCCCGATCAGTAAGGCGGAGCACGACCGGCTTCGCTGGGAGGTCGCGCGGCCGCGGTGGTTCGTGGCCCGGGACCGGCTGCCCCACCCCGTTGCGGTGGTGCGGCGCATCCCGGCCGCGGCCGAGGCCTACACG
>NZ_MUMI01000700.1 GCF_002155975.1 Amycolatopsis kentuckyensis | reverse complement strand
CGACCGCTCGCGCGTGATGCCGCCCCGCCTCGGCGGCAGTGCCGGGTCGCACCCCCCCGCGATGCCTCGGCGACCGTCCGCAAGCCCCAAGCCGGAACCCCGGACTCAGCGACCATCCCCCCGCTGCGAAGACTTCGCCAGCGCCCCACCCAGCTCCGCCCGCCCGGGAATCCCCAGCTTCCGGTACGCACCCGACAAATGCAGCTCCACCGTCCGGCGCGTCAGGTGCAGTGCCGTTGCGATCTCGCGGTTCGTCAGCCCCTGTGCCGCCATCACCGCGATGCGGTTCTCCTGGCGGGTCAACCCGTGCTCGTTGTCCTTCGCCGGCGTCAGTGCCCGCCGTGCCGAGCGCAGCTCCTCCGCCGCCCGGCGGGCCAACGGCCGCGCTCCGCACTGCTCGCTCAGCTCCACCGCCTGCCGCAGCGTCTCGATCGCCTTCTCCGACTGGCCGTGCCGGGCCTGCAACGTCCCCAGTTCCGTCAGCGCCGTCGCCAGCTGCAACCGCGACGGGGACGACCGCAGCGTCGTGATCGCCTTCTGCAGGGCCCGCTCCGCCTCGTCGTCCTCGCGGACCAGGCCCAGCGTCGTCAGCGCCGTGCCCAGCGGCCGGGCCGCGCCCCACCGGGCCGCGGCGTTGATGTCCTCCTCCGCCAGGCGGGCCGCGTCGTCGGTCTGGCCCAGCGCCAGCGCCGCGCGCGCCGCGTGCGCCCGCCACGGCACGAACCCCGGGAAGCGCATGCCGTGGTGCGCCAGGCGCCGGCCACAACTGAGGAGGTCCTCGAACCCGAACCGCGTGTACCCCGTCGCGACGCGCAGGCGGCCGCGCGCGTACAGCAGGTACGTGTGCGTGAACAGGCCCTGGCTGGCGACGAAGTCCATCCGGTCCAGCAGGGACGTCGCCGCCTCGAAGCGGCCCAGCTCCACCCAGCACTCGACGAGCTTCGCCGCGCACAGCACGCCGACCGGGCACGTCGTCGTGGCGCCCCGCTCGTCGAAGCGGCGCAGCAGTGATTCGAAGTGAACGCTCGCGCGCTGCAGGTCGCCGCTGGCCTGCAGCGCTATCCCGCGGGCCAGGGTGGGGAGCGCGCCGTGCGGCACGTGGACGTCCCACGGCTCGCGTTCGACGTCGAGGACCCGGCACAGCCGGTCGACGTGGGCCGGCTCGTCCGCGAGCACCGCCGTCGCCAGCGTGAAGAAGTAGTGCTGCTCGAACAGCTCGCCGTCGTCGCCGACCGCGTCCCGGGGGCTCCGGGTGGCGGAGCTCGGGGCCCCGGCTTGGCTCAGCGCGTCCGCGAAGTGGCCGACGGCGTCCTGCGCGGACTCGCCGCTGCGGACGGCGTCCAGCGCCAGCAGTGCCGAGCGGCTCCGCTGGGCCGCCGGGTCGGTCAGCGGCGCCCACTGCTCCTCGAAGTCGCGGAACTCCGGGGGCGGGCCGAGCCGGCTGCCGGCCTCGGCGAGGTAGGTCATGCACAGCAGCGGCCACACCGCGTCCGGGCCGCCCGCGTCGAGCCGCGCCGCGATCTGGCCCGCCGCGCTGATCCCGAGCCGGGCGTCCTGGCCGCCGCAGAGGGACAGCAGCATCGCGGTGGCGATGTACGCGGCCGTCTCGCGGTTGCCCACCGTGTCGACGGCTTCCCGCACCCGCTTCGCCGCGCCGGGCGGGTCGAACTGGAACTCCGCGTGCGCCAGCTGCAGCAGCACGGCCATCCGGCGCCCGGACGTCAGCCGCTCCTCCAGGGCCCGCCGCAGGTGCCGCGCGGCCAGCTCGGGCCGTCCGGAGAACACGGCGTCGCGCGCGCTCAGCCGCAGCACGTCCACCGCCCACGGGATCCGGATCGACGTCGCTTCCAGCAGGTGAGCGGCCACGCGCTCGGGCGGCGCCCCCGCCTCCGCCAGCAGCTTCGCCGCCCGGGAGTGGTTGACCGCCCGCGTCGTGTGCGGCATGTCCTTGAGCAGGGAGTTGCGGACGAACGAGTAGGTCAGCGTCGGCTGGTCGCTGTTGTTCAGCACGTGCAGCCGGACCATGGTGTCGACCGCCTGCAGCGCGTCCAGCTCGTCGACGCCGGCCAGCCGGGCCAGCAGGTCGAAGCCGGCGTCCTCGCCGAGGATCGCCGCCGCGTGCAGGATGGCCGGCGCGTGCGGGAACTCCTGTATCCGGGTGGTGAGCACCTGCCCGATCAGCGACGAGCCGAGCTCGTGCGGGTCCGCGCCGGGCAGCAGCCTCGGCCGCAGCGCCTGCAGCAGCACCGGGTTGCCGCCGGTCGCCTCGCGGCAGGCGGAGGCCAGCTCCCCGGGGGCGAGGCCGAGGATCTCCGCCGCGGCCGCGTCGCCGAGGCCGTTGAGCGTGATCGTGAGCGGGGTGCTCCCCACCATGTCCAGCAGCGCGACCTCGCGGTGCTGGGGGTAGCCGATGACGGACGTCAGGACGAGCAGCACCGGCAGGTCGAGCACGCGGTTGCGGAGGTAGGCCAGGCACCGCATGGACCAGGCGTCGGCCAGGTGGATGTTGTCGATGCCGAGGAACAGCGGACCGCGGTCGGTGGCGTCGCGGACGATCCGGAAGAAGAGGTCGAGCGCTTCGCTCTCGCCGGCCGAGCCGCACAGCTCGGCGACGGGCGGGCGCGGGGGCGCGCCCGGCTCCTCGAGCGCGTCGGCCAGCTGGCGGACGAGCCCGCCGGCCAAGTGACTCTCGAGCCGCGACCCGGTGGCCGTCGCGACGGTGAAGCCCGCGTCCGCGGCCAGCGCCGCGGCGGTCCGGAGGACGGCGCTCTTGCCCATGCCGAACTCGCCGGCCAGCACCGCGCTGGCGGCCGCGCCGCCCAGGACGACCGGGAAGAGACCGGTCAGGCGGCCGAGCTCGGGCTCGCGGCCGGGGAGCCGCGGGGCGGGACGCTTCGGTACCGAAGCCCCGCTGGCGGGGTGCTCGGGATTTACTTCGGTATCCACCGTAAGGACTTTCATGTTGGGTTGGGGCAGACTACTGGAAACCGGCCGACCACGGGAGACACCGCGGGGCCAGGCCGGTACCGGCCACGACCTGACCAGGGGAGACGATGGACGCAGGGCTTGCGAACCGGATCTTCCCGACGATCGGCCGGTGCGCGCAGAGGGCCATCGCGGCCACGCCGAGCGCGAGCAGCAGGAGCGGGCCGGCCGCCGGCCCCCGCAGGGCCGCCGAGCCCGCCGACTTCCGGCGCCGGGCCGCACCGTCGCCCGGCGGCAGGTAGCCGAGCCGGACCGCCTCGGCCAGTGCGCCGGCCACCGGGGTGAACCCGTCGACCCGGCCCCGGCACCGGGCGCAGCTCCGCAAGTGGGCTTCGAACTCTTCCGGATCGTCGTGGACGCCCAGCCCGTAGGCCGCGGCGTCCCCCTTCCGCCCCCTCATCGGATCGTCACTTCCCCGAGCGCTTTCCGCAATTGCCGCATCGCCGTGTACAACCGCGATTTGACGGTTCCTTCCGGAATTCCGAGAATTTCCGCCGCCTGTCGAACGGTGTTTCCCGCGAGATACGTCTCGTAGATGACCGACTGATATTTGGCATCCAGTTCCCGCAATGCCCGAGTAATCGTTAGCGCGGCTAACGAGCTGTCGGCGCGGTCGGTGGACTCGGCGTTTTCCGGGATCTCCAGAGCGACCTCCTGCGGGCGGACGCGGCGATTCCTCCAGCCGTCGATGACGATCCGCCGGGCCACCGTGAGCAGCCATCCGCGCAGCATTCCGGGCTCGCGCTCGAGCGTGTCGGAGTGCTGCCAGGCCCGGATCATGGTCTCCTGCACCACGTCTTCGGTCCACTGTCGATCATGGTTGGTCAGGGCCAGGACCTGCGCAAACAGGGTGGCGCGGAAATCTTTGTAGAGCAACGGGACGAGGTCGTCTCCCGCGGCGGGGCCGGTGTCGACCGCGGTCGCGGACGACGCGTAGCCGACGCGGCCGCGGCTTTCTCTTCCCAGTGCTTCCATAAAGCTCGCAACCTCACCTGACTGGCGGACCGTGGGGTCATCGGAGCGTAGCGCAAAATCACTTAATAGGCCATATGTATTAGTTTCACCGCTCAATTCGATGCAGCGTCGACGAGTGCCGCCCCGGACCGGTTCACAATGTGTCTTGTGATGCACGTCACAGGTCACTAAAAGGTGACGGCGAGAACCGGATCGCACCTTCTCCCCGTAACAGGAGGTGAGGACTCCTTTGCGAAGGGACAACGGGGATGCCGCTCCGATTCGTGGCGTTGCTGGCCGCCACGGCCGCGCTCGTGCTGGCCTGCGCCATACCCGCGTCGGCCGGGGAACTGCAGCAGTCCGACCGCGCCCTGCTGACCCGGTTGAAGCAGCACACGCTGTGGGCCGTGCCGTCGAGCCGGCTCGCCGTCGAGCGGGCCACCAACCGGCGGGTGCGCGCCGTCGCCGTCCGCATCGCCGACGACCAGGCCCGCCTCGACGTCGCCCTGCGCGCCGTCGCCGACCGGCTCGCCGTCACCCTGCCGGGGGAGCCGACCGACCAGGAGCGCGGCTGGGCCGACGAGATCGCCGCCGACTCCGGCGACACGTTCGACCGGGCCTACGTCAACCGCCTCCGCGCCGAGTACGGCACGCTCTTCGGGCTCGCCTCCGACGTCCGCGCGGGCACCCGCGACGACGACGTCCGCGCGTTCGCCCAGACCGCCGTCGACACCTCGCTCGGGCACCTGACGCTGCTCGAGAGCACCGGGCTCGCCGAGACCACGTCCCTGCTCGTCTCCGCCACCGAGGACGACACCCTCGGCGGCGGCGCCATCGCCGTCGGCGCCGTTCTCGTGGCGCTCGCCGCCGTCGCCACGTTCGGCCTGCTCCGCCTGCTCGGAACCCCCGGCAGGACCTCGCCGCGCACCCGGAGGTAAGCCGTCCCATGTCCCCCTACGCCGCGCTGATCCCGGTGTCGCCGCACGACACCGGGATCGCCGAGGCCGCCGCGCTGTCCGGCCGCCTCACCTACCTCTGCATGTGCCTGACGCTGTGCTGGGGCGTCCTGGCCGCGACCGGCTGGGTCCGCCGGTTCAGCGGCCAGGACGCGATCCGCACCGGGCACGTCCTGCTCGCCGCGTTCACCCTCGCCACCGGCACCCTGCACGGGCTGACCTTCCTCTTCCTGGAGGACGACCCGTTCGGCGTCGCCGACCTGCTGCTGCCCTTCTACGACGGCACCCCGCGGCACGCGCTGGGCATCGCCGGCCTCGAGCTCGTCATCGCCGTGTCCGTGACCGCGGGGCTGCGCCGCAGCGCCGGCGAAGGCCGCTGGCTGCGCTTCCACCAGGTGGGGTACCTCGCGATCGGCCTGCTCGCCGTGCACGCGTGGCTCGGCGCCATCGCGAGCGGGCACCTCGCCGTCGTCTGGCTCGCCGGCATCACGCTGCTCGTCCCGCCGGTGCTGCTGTCGGTGCTGCGCGTGCTGCCCGCCAAGGCGCTGGCCCGCGTGGGGCTGGTCGCGCCGCCGCCCGCCGGGGCCGACCCGGAGCCGGCCACCGTGCGCGTCGACGTCGACAGCCAGCGCTGCCACGCCTACGGGGTCTGCCAGTCCGAGGCACCCCAGGTCTTCCAGCTCGGCCAGGACGGGCAGCTCGCCTACGAGAAGCGCCCGGGTGCCCAGCTCGTCCCGAACGTCCAGGCCGCCGCGCGC
>NZ_MUMI01000070.1 GCF_002155975.1 Amycolatopsis kentuckyensis | reverse complement strand
GCGGACCTCGGGCGTCGGCGCGTTCTGGTGGACCATCGCGGAGTTCTGCGCCAAGGACCTGCTGCCCTACGTCTTCGCCGACGCCGAGGACGAGCGCAACCAGTACACGATGGTCATCCACCAGGTCGCGAACCGCCTGCGCCTCGACAGCACCCCGGCGGGCAAGGACGGCGCCGCGAACGTCGACGGCGTCCTGTGCCGCACCTACGCCGAGCTCGTCGACGTCATCTGCGAGCGCGTCACCGACGAGGAAACCCGCGCGAGCTGGGCGGGTGCGGTCACCGGCGCGGGCACGGTCAACGCCTTCATCCGCCGCCTGCGCTCGAGCCAGCGCGCCCTCTCCGGCCTCATCCGCGGCGACCTCGCCGACCACCCCGCGCGCTCGTTGTCCACGGAGAACCAGCAGGTGACCGTGGTGGACATCCACAACCTCGTCGAGCGCGCGCAGCGGTTCGTCGTCGGCGTGACGCTGGCGGCCGAGACCGCGCGCAAGGAGGCGGCCGGCCCCGGCGGGCTGCTGTTCACCATGCTGGACGAGCTGAACAAGTACGCGCCGCGGGAAGGCAGCAGCCCGATCAAGGAGGTGCTGCTCGACATCGCCGAACGCGGCCGCTCCCTGGGTGTCATCCTGATCGGCGCGCAGCAGACGGCCAGCGAGGTCGAGCGCCGGATCGTCAGCAACAGCTCGGTCCGCATCGTCGGCCGCCTCGACGCCGCCGAGGCATCGCGGCCCGAGTACGGCTTCCTCCCGGCCAGCCAGCGCGTCCGCGCCACGCTCGCCACGCCGGGCACGATGTTCGTGAGCCAGCCGGAGATCCCGGTTCCGATCGCCGTCGGCTTCCCGTTCCCCGCCTGGGCCACGCGGCTTTCCGAGGCCGGGACGATCCCGACGACCACGGCAGGGTCGTCCACGTCGAAGAAGAGCGATCCCTTCGCCGGCCTCCCTTCGCGCGGCAGCGACCCCTTCGGTGACGACCCGCCGCCGTTCTGAGCCGCACCCGCCCACCACCCGAACGGAAGGACGAAGTGTGAAGTTCCTGCACACCTCCGACTGGCACATCGGCAAGACGCTCAAGGGGCGCAACCGCCTCGACGAGCAGCGGGCCGTGCTCGGCGAGATCGTCCGGATCGCGCGGGACGAGGCGTTCGACGCGATCCTCGTCGCGGGTGACCTGTACGAGACGTCGGCGCCGTCGGCGGCCGCGCAGGAACTCGTGGTGCGGGCGCTGATGGCGCTGCGCGAAACCGGTGCCGAGGTGCTCGCCATCGCCGGGAACCACGACCACGCCGCCACGTTCGAGGCGTACCGGCCGCTGCTCAAGGCCGCGGGCATCCAGCTCACCGGCGATCCGCGCCCGGTCCACGACGGCGGCGTCTTCTCGTTCGACGCGCGTTCGACGGGCGAGCGCGTCAACGTCGCCGTGCTGCCCTTCCTTTCCCAGCGCTACGCGGTCCGCGCCGCGGAGCTGCTCGCCGGGACCCCGGCCGACAACGTCGGCGAGTACGACCAGCGCGTGCGCGACATCCTGGAGCACCTCAAGACCGGGTTCACCCCCGGGGCGGTGAACCTCGTCATGGCGCACCTGACGGTGACCGGCGGGACGATGGGCGGCGGGGAACGCGCGGCGCAGTCCATCTTCGAGTACCACGTGCCCGCCACGGCGTTCGGCGCCGATCCGCACTACGTGGCGCTGGGCCACCTGCACCGGCGCCAGTCGCTGCCCGCCGCGTGCCCGGTGCACTACAGCGGTTCGCCGTTCGCCGTCGACTTCGGCGAGCAGGACAACACCAGCGTCGTGCTGTCGGTGGAGGTGAGTCCTGCCACGCCGGCGAAGATCACCGACATCCCGCTGACCACGGGGCGGAAGCTGCGCACGGTCCACGGCACGGTGGCGGAGCTGATCGGCCGGGCCGCGGAGTTCGGCGAGGACTACCTCCGCGTCTACCTCCGTGAAGCGACCAGGGCCGGGCTGCGCGAGGAGATCCAGGAAGCCCTGCCGAACGCCCTGGAAATCCGCATCGACCCGGAGTTCGCCGCGCCGGTGACGACGTCGAACGGCGACCGGGCGGTCGCGGACCGTTCGCCGGGGGAGCTGTTCGCGAGCTACTGCGCGGAACGCACGGTCGAGGACAAGCGCGTGCAGGCGCTCTTCGCGCGGCTGCACGACGAAGAGACGAGCGGGGTGTGACATGCGGCCAGTGCTGCTGGAGATGACCGGCTTCGCGTCCTTCCGCGAGAAGACCGAAGTCGGCTTCGAAGACACCGATTACTTCGCGCTCGTCGGGCCGACCGGCGCGGGCAAGAGCACGGTCATCGACGCGCTCACCTTCGCGTTGTACGGCTCCGTCGCCCGCTGGGACCACGAAGGCCTCGTCGCGCCCGCGCTCGCGCCGACGGTCAACCGCGCCACCGTGCGGCTGGTCTTCGACGCCGGCGGCGCGCGCTACCACGTGGTGCGGGAAGTCCGGCGCAGCGGCGGCAAGAAACCCACGGTCAGCGTCAAGAACGTCCGCCTGGAACGGCTGATCGACCCGACCGCGCTCGGCGGGCCGGAAGACGACGCCGACCCCGTCGCCGCGGACTCCGAGGTGACCCCGGCGGTCGAACGCCTGCTCGGGCTGACGTTCAAGCACTTCTGCACCTGCGTGGCGCTGCCCCAGGGCGATTTCGCGGAGTTCCTGCACGCGAAAGCCGCCGACCGGCAGAAGATCCTGATCAAGCTGCTGGGCCTGGAGGTCTACGAGCGGATCGGCCGCCGGGCCGGCGTGACGGCGGAGCAGCAGAAGCAGCGCGCCGCCGTCCTCACCGAACAGCTCGGCAGCTACGCCGACGCCACCGAGGAAGCCGTCGCCGAGCTGGCCGCGCGGAGGACGGCCCTGGAAGAGCTGGACGCCCGCGTCAACGCGGCCTTGCCCGGGTTGCACGACGCCACCCGTACGCACGACGAAGCCCGCCAGCGCGTCGTCGCGCTCACGGGCGAGCTGAAGGTCCTCGACGCGGTCGAACGCCCGGAGGGCGTCGAAGACCTCGAAACCCGGCGTCGGGACGCGGCGGACGCGGTGACGACGACCCGGACCGCCTTGGAGACGGCCGAAACGGCGGACGAAACCGCCCGGGCCGCCCTCGCCGCGGCGCCCGCGCGCGGTGAACTGGAACGGATCCGGTCCGACCGCACCGAGCTCGAAGCGACCGAGAAGGCGCTCCCGCGGCTGGAAGAAGCCGCGAAAACGGCGAAGCAGGCCAAGGAAGCAGCCGCCACGGCCGCGAGCGAAGCGGTGTCCGTCCTCGACACGGCGCGGGAGAACCGGGACAAGCTGGCCCGGGCGGCGGAGGACGCCGCCGCCGAAGCCGCCCGCGCCCGCCAGTTCCGGGATCGGCTCGCCGGCCTGCGGCCGCCGGCGGATCTCGGGGACCTGTCGGCGGAATCGGCGCGGGTGGCGAAGCGCACGGCGGCCGCCGACGCGCGCCTGCAGGCCGCCGAGGCCGCCGACGGCGAAGCACGCCGGGCCCTGGAAGCGCAGCCCGACGTGGCTCCGCTCGCGGCCGCCCGGTCCGACGCCCGCACGCTCTACACGATCTGCGACGCGCAGCGCAAAGCCGCGCCGGAGCAGACCGCCCGCCGGGCCGAGCTCGAAACGGCGCGCGCGGCCCTCGCGGCCGCCGACACCGAGCTCACCGCGGCGAAGACCGCGCTGGCGGAAGCCGAGCGGACCGGGCAGGCGCTGGTGCTGCGGGCCGGGCTCGCCGTCGGGCACCCGTGCCCGGTGTGCGAGCAGGAGGTCGCCACGCTGCCGGACGCCGGTGGGCACGCCCACCTGGCCGAGGCCCGCGAACGCGTCGACCACGCCGAACGCGGCCGCGCGGCGGCCGAATCGGGTGTGCGCAAGCTGGAACGGGCCGTGGACCGCGACGCCGACTCGGCCGCGTCGGCGGCCGCGCAGGCGGAAGAACTGCGCGCGGTGCTGGCGGAAGTGGCCGGCCCGCCCGCGTCCGCGGTGCTGCGGCGGCCGGTCGAGGCCGCTTTCTCCGAGCAGGACTACGCGGAGCTCGTCACCGCCGTCCGCGAACGCGGCGAGTGGCTCTCCACGACGATCGAGGGCCGCGCCCGCGTCGCCGAAGCCGCGCGCGCCGCCGACGCGGAACTGGCCGCGGCCCGGGCCGAACGCGCGGCGGCGCAGCAAGACGCCGACGTCGTGGCGAAGTCGTTCACGGCGGCACGCGAGGCGTTGCGGGCAGCGCGCGATCCCCTGGTGGAGCTGGGAGCGCCCGCCCTCGACGGCGACGACGTCCCGGCGGGGTGGCAGCGGCTCACCACCTGGGCGGCGGCCGCGCTGGAAGAACGGCGCACCGCGCTGGCGGCCCTGGAAGCGGCCGCCGAAGCCGCGGGCAAGGAAGCCGTCGTCGCGGCGGAGGTGTTCCGGACCGCCGAGCGGGACGCCGAGCAGCGGCGCACCCGGGCGGTCGACACGGGGCTGGCCGAGCAGTCGGCGAGCACCGAACTGGCGACCGCCCGGCGGCGGCAGGGAGAACTGGCCGCGGCACTCGAAGGCGCACCGTCCGCCGGCGTGGTCGCCGAGCAGCTCGCCCACGTCACGGAACTCGAGCAGGCCGCGAAGACGGCGGACGCCGCGTTGCGGGCGGCCCGCGCGGCCGCGAAACAAGCCCTCGACCACCAGGCGGGCATCGCGAAGCAGGTCGACGCGGAACGGCAGAAGCTGTCCCGGGCGCGCGATCCGCTGGTCGGCCTCGGCGCCCCGCCGATCGACGGCGAGAGCCTCCTCGAAGCCTGGACCGCGCTCACGGATTGGGCCGCCGGCCAGGCGAACGACCACCGCGAGCTGCTGGCCGTCGCGATGACCGCCGAGGGCGAGGCCGCCGAAGCGTTGCAGGCGGCCGAACGCGCGGTCGCCGACGACGTCACCGCGCTCGGGGTCGCCGTGCCCGAGGGGCCGGTGCGCGACCGCGTCCCGGTCGCCGTCGCGGCCGCCCGGGCCCGCGCCGAAGCCGACCACACCGACCTGAAGCGGCGGGTGGCCCGGGTGGCGGGGCTGCACGAGGACATCGCGGCCGCGGAGTCCGAGGCCCAGGTCGCGCGGCTGCTCGCGGATCTGCTGCGCTCGGACAAGTTCCCGCGCTGGCTGATCGCCGGGGCGCTCGACACGCTGGTCGCCGAGGCGTCGGCGTCGCTGCTGGAACTGTCCGGCGGCCAGTTCGAACTGACCCACGACAAGGGCGACTTCCTGGTGGTGGACCACAACGAGGCCGACGCCCGGCGCCCGGTCAAGACGCTGTCCGGCGGCGAGACGTTCCAGGCGTCGCTCGCCCTGGCGCTCGCGTTGTCTTCGCAGCTGGGGGCCATGGCGGCGGAGGGCGCGACCCGGCTGGAATCGATCTTCCTCGACGAGGGCTTCGGGACGCTGGACGAGGCCACTCTCGACGTCGTGGCGTCCACTTTGGAGAACCTCGCCGCGTCCGGTTCCCGGATGGTCGGGGTGATCACGCACGTGCCGGCGCTCGCCGAGCGCGTCCCGGTGCGGTTCCTGGTCACCCGGGACGGCACCGGCTCGCACATCGCCAGGGAGGGCGCATGACCGCGGTCGCCGGGATGAACTTCAGCATCGACGCCTGGGACCCGGGCTACGGCAGCTCGATGGAGGCCGAGGAGCTCGGCCGCTCCCAGGCCGAGGTCGAACTCGACGTCGAGGTCCCGGAGGCCGAGTGGGCGCCGATCGACCCGTCGCCGGTGTCACCGCCGGAGGCCGTGCTGTTCGTCGACGGCGTCCGGCGGATCGACGCGCGCGTCTGGATCGACGACCCGGCCGGCACGAACTCGGCGTCCATCGGCATCTGCGCGTCCTACGCGGCGGGGGTCGTGTGCTGCTGCGAGGGACAGGCGCACGTCGTCGGCACCGACGTCCGGCGGGGGTTGTTCACCGTCGCCCCGCAGGCGGACGACATCGCCACCCCGGCCGGGATCTACACGGCGCACCGCGCGGCGGCCAAGGAGGACAAGCCGCTGCCGGTGGTGCTGTCGTCGGCGTTGCAGGAGCAGCTGGCCGAAACCGAGCTGGAGACGGCGATCCGGGCGCGCACGGCGATCGACGGCCACGTGCGGGGTGACCTGCTGGTCGTGGACGGGCCGCTGAGGGGCCGCGCGCACCTCGACCGGGCCGTCGGGTTCATCAAGAGCCACCAGACGACGTACCTGCCCGGCGAGCTCAACGCGCTGGTGGGCAGTCTCGGTCCGCACCAGCGCACCCCGGTCTTCCTGATGGGCACGACGTGGGTCCGGCACTCGTGGTACCTGCGGCTGCCCTCGGTGGGCGGGCCGCCGTGGTCCGGGGTGGTCCGGGTGGAGGCGGCGCCGCACCTCGGCCGCGAACAGGTCGCCGAGCTGGCGAACGTCACCCAGTCGGTGCTGGGCCGGTTCGCGTCGGTCGCCTACAAGGACTCGCGCGCGCCGCAGAACCTCTACCCGATCGCCGGGCTGGAGCGCGACCTGCGCCACCGCCTCGGCGACCAGCAGTTCGTCTACCGGGCGCTGCGGCTGGCCGCGGCCCGCTGAGGGCCCCGGGGCGGCGGCTGGGGAACACGCCGCCCCGGGGTGTCCGGTGTGGAGGGTCAGCTCAGCGAGCCGTCCCCGGTCTGCGGCGCCCCGGCCGGCTTGACCGCGACCTGCGGTTTCGCGGGCTTCGGCGCCTTCGACGACGCCGGCGGCTTCGGCTTGGTGGTGGGCGGCTTGGGCTTGGGCTTCGTCGTCGTGTCCGGCGGCGGGGTGCCCAGGATCGTGAACGTGAGGGTCGGCGACCGGCCCTCCGAGCACGGGTAGGACGCGGTGTACTTGCCAGGCCGGTTGATCGCCGTCGTGCTGCCGCCCATGTGACCCCAGTTGCCCATGCCGACCATCTTGATCGGGGCGGTGAAGCCCGCCGAGGTGACCGGTCCGGTCGGTGTGCACGCCGAGTGGCCCAGCCCCGTGTAGACGTCCGCGTCGATCCGGCCACCCGGCTCGACCTTCGAGGTCAGGATCCACCCGCCTTCGTCGGCCGCACTCGCCGGAGCGGCCAGCGCGAGCGTCGCCGCGCTCGCGGCCATTAGGCCGATCAGGGTTTTCTTGAACATGGCGCAATCCCCTCTTCTCGTGCTCCCTGCACGCCTGAGCCGGGGAAAAGGTTGAGTCCACTCTTCGTTCAAGTACATGAACGTAAATCGAGTCTATGTTTCCTTGTCACGTATGGGTTAGCTTGGCCGCCGTGGGTCCCGTCCGCCCGGCGAGGGAGACTTCGATGCGCACCGGCCCGTTCGTTCTCGCCGTGGTCCTGGCGTTGTCGCTGACGACGCCGGCGGCCGCGCAAGCGCAACCCTGGCGCGACGCCCGGCAGTCACCCGACCGCCGGGCCGCCGAGCTCGTCGCGGCGATGACCCTCGACGAGAAGATCTCCCAGCTGCACCTGCAGCCCGACGCCGAGCACCAGCGGTTCGTGCCGCCGATCCCGCGGCTGGGCGTGCCGGGCTTCCGGATCGCCAACGGCCCGGCGGGCATGGGCCCGGCCGACGACAAGCCGCAGAAACCGGCGACCGCGCTGCCGGCCACCATGGCGCTGGCGTCGACGTTCGACCCCGGTCTCGCCCGCCGGTACGGGCGGCTGATCGGCAGCGAAACCCGCGCGCTCGCGCACCACGTCTCCGAGGCGCCCGACATCAACATCGCCCGCGTCCCGCGCAACGGCCGGACGTTCGAAGGCATGGGGGAGGACCCGTTCCTGGTCGGCGCGCTGGCCGCCGCCGACATCCGCGGGATCCAGGAGAACGGCACCATCGCCGAGGTCAAGCACTACGCGGCCAACAACCAGGAGACCCAGCGCTTCAGCATCGACGAGCACATCGACGAGCGCACCCTCAACGAGATCTACCTGCCGCACTTCGAACAGGCCGTCACCGAGGGCCGCGCGGGCTCGGTGATGTGCGCCTTCCCCAAGATCAACGGCGTGTTCATGTGCGAGAACCCGGAGCTGCTGCAGGGCAGGCTGCGCGACGACTGGGGGTTCACCGGGTTCGTCCAGTCGGACTGGGGTGCCGCGCACAGCACCGTCGGCTCGGCGAACGCCGGGATGAACCTGGAAATGATCGACGGCACCTGGTACGGCGACAAGCTGAAGCAGGCCGTGCTGGCCGGGCAGGTGACCGAACGGCGGGTCGACGAGCTGCTGCTGCCGCGGTTCCGCACGATGTTCGCCTTCGGGCAGTTCGACCACCCGCCGGTGCTTTCGCCGTTGCCGACGGCTCGGCACGACGCCGCCGCGAAGGAGTTCGCCGAACGCGGCATGGTGCTGCTGCGCAACGAACACGCGCAGCTCCCGCTCGACGCGGGCGTGCGGTCGATCGCGCTGATCGGGCCGTTCGCGACCAAGGCCAAGACCGGCGGCGGCGGCAGCTCGGCCGTCATCCCGACGTCCACAGTGGACCCGCTGCCG
>NZ_MUMI01000007.1 GCF_002155975.1 Amycolatopsis kentuckyensis | reverse complement strand
TTCGGCTCCGTGCGGAGCCGCGCGACTTCGGCCGCGGTGAGCCGGGTGTGCGGCGGGCGCTCGATGTCCGGCAGGAAGGCGGCGGTTTCCGGCTCGCCGAGGTGGTCGACGAGCTCGGTGGCCGGGGTGAACACCGCCTCGGTCACCGTCAGCCCGCCGAGCCGGTGGTCCGGCGACAGCGCGTTCGCGTGGCGCAGGTCCGCGATCGCCGCGCGGATCCCGTCGTACAACGCCTCGGTCGTCAGCTTCGGCCGGCCTTCGCCGTCCTCGAGCCGCTCCAGCGGGATCGCCATCGACCACGCGTCACGGCGGAAACCGGCGCCCACGAACGGGGTGTACCCGCGGTACACCACCAACGGCGCCCCCGGTGCCTCGGTGGACTCCGCGCTCCCCTGGTAGCGGGCGAGCTGATCCCGGAAGTCTTCGGTGAAGAGGCCGGCGAGGCTCCCGCCGCCGTCCGCGGTCCCGCCGAACCGCTTGAAGCGCGTCGTCAGCAGGTTCCACAGGGACCAGCGCTCGATTGTCACCACCACGCACACCCCCACCGCGAGGACGATGCCGATGACGGTCCGGGCGGTGTCGCCGCCCGGCGAATCGTCGAACTCGACGTCTTCGTGGTAGTAGCGGGAGGAGTACGAGCTCCCGGAGCCGAAGAATTCGTCCGAATAGGACAGCAGCAGCCAGGCGACGACGATCGCGAAAGCCAGCAGGATCAACGTCCTCGGGTTGACCGCCTTCTCCAGCGAGTAGGCGCTCTTCCCGGCCCGCGCGACGACGAGCAGCAGCGACAGCACGATCCAGCCGTAGAGCAGCGGGTTGTCCCACAGCAGCCCGATGACCACGGCCATCAGCACCACCAGCAGCCCGTCGTAGTTCTTGCGGCGGGCCCGGGCCCGCACCGCCTCGGTGAGCACGCGGCCCGCGTCGAGGCCCGGTGACGGCGGGACCGGGCGCGTGGGCTCGACGAGGAACTCGGTGATGGCTCGCCGGCTGTAGGCGGGATCGAGGTAGGACGCCGCACACAGGTAACGCGTGGTGTCGTCGGCCATGCTGCCCCCTTGTGACGGCGGGGGCCGAAAGCCCACCCCCCGCAATTTGCGGAAGGTATCATGCAGCCGCGGACGGTGGCACCGCATTTCGGGCACGAATTGCCCGTCCTGTCCCTCGACGGTTTTCCGCCGCCACGCGGGAATGTCAGGACATCAGCTTCGCGGTGAGTTCCCCACGGCTGCGGACCCCCACCTTGCCGAACACCGACTTGAGGTGGTCCTGCACCGTGTGGGCCGAGATCGCCAGCCGGGCCGCGATGTCCGCTGTGGACAGTCCGGCCAGTACCTCGCGGCAGACGTCGCGCTCCCGGGCGGTCAGGCCGTAGGCGGCGAGCAGCACGCCCAGCAGCTCGGCCCCCGAAGCGCGGTCGACGGTCACGACCGTCTCGCCGTCGTCCTCCCCCACCAGCCGGCTGGCGTGCAGCACGATCCACCCGCCGTGGGCGTCGCGCACCCGGGCGCGGAACGTTCCCGCCGCCGCCGCGCGGGCCCCCGTCACGACCGCGCGCAGCAGGACGGCGAACCGGCCCGGGGCGATCTCGTCGAGTTCGGCGCGCCACGCCGCGGCCGCCGCGGTGGCCGCCCGCTGCCCGCCGTCCGGACCGACGACCACGATCGCCGGTTCCGCCCGCTCCCCCGTGCCGCGGGCGCGCGCGGCCACCCGCGTCGCCGCCGCCACCGCCGGGGCGACCGAGGTCAGGAACTCGACCTCGCGGTCGCTGAACTCCCCGCGCCGCACCAGGCCCGCCGCGCCCCACGGCGTGCCGTCCACGCGGAACACGACGCGCAGTTCGTGGCCGAGCCCCAGCGGCCGCCAGACGTCGGTGAGCCGGCCGCTGCGCTCGGCGGCCCGGCGCGGCAGGTCGGACAGGCGCGCCACCGGCACCGGCACGGGCCGCCGCGCCAGCTCGGCGAAGGTGTGGGGCTGGGCGCCGTCGTACTCGTAGGCCGCCAGCAGCGGCTCGTACTCGCCGGGGATGCGGGCCCGGCCGCTGGTCATCGAGCTGATCACCGCGGTGTCCGGGTCCAGCGACGCCCAGCACGTCAGCTCGGCGGGCACCACGCGGTCGACCAGCTCGATGGCGGCGGCGTGCAGCTCGGCGACGCCGAGGCCCGCCGTGGCGAGCGCGGCGACGTCCCGCCGCACTCCCTGCGCCCGGCCGTCCCACATGGACGCAGTATGCGCCGCGCGCCCCGGCGCCGGGTATCCCACTTTTCCGGGATGGCCCGCCGCCGACGGAGTTCCCAGCATGGTCCGCATGACCCACTTCAGCGCCCCGGGCGAAGGCCCGGAACTCGACACCAAGGACGCGCGGATCACCGTCAAGGTCGGCGCGGAGCACACCGGCGGCACCTACGAGGTGTTCGAGGTCGACGCGCCGCGCGGGCCGTCGGTCCCGCCGCACACCGAGCCCTGGGCGAAGAGCTTCTACGTCCTGCACGGGCGGATCACGGTGTACGTGGACGGCGAACTCCACGACCTCGGCCCGGGCGCGTCGATCAGCATCCCGGCGGGCGCGGTCAACACCTTCACGGTGCACACGCCGTCGGCGCAGTTCCTCGCCCTGTGCCTGACGGACGGGATGGGCCGGTTCTTCCGCGCCGTCGACCAGGCGACGCCGGACCGGATTCCGGAGATCGCCGGGCACCACGGGATCGAGCTCGTGCCGTGAACGCCGTCGCGCAGGTCTTCGCCGGGGTGGCGGTGCTGGTGCACCTGCTCGCGTTCACCTGGGAGGTGCTGCTGTTCGAGCGGCCGGGCGTGCACGAGGGCATCTTCAAGATCCCGGCGGCGAACCTGCCCGCCACCCGGCTGTGGTCGTTCAACGTCGGCTTCTACAACCTGTTCCTCGCCGCCGGCCCGGTGCTCGGGCTGGTCCTGCTGCACAGCGGCCACGCCGACGCCGGGCGCTGGCTCGTGCTCTACTGCTGCGGGTTCATGCTGCTGGCGGGGATCGCGCTGGGTGTCTCGGACGTGCTCGCCCTCAGCCGGCCCCGTGGCGCGGGCCGCGGTGGTGCCTTCGCGCAGGCGGTGCCGCCCCTGGGCGCGCTGGTCGCGGCGTTGTTCTAGCTCTGCTCGATCAGCTGCTCGCTCCAGGCCCGGATGGCCGCGGCCTGGTCGGGCGTGAGCCGGTCGAGGACGAGCCGGCGGATGTTGGCGCCGTGGGCCCGGACGGCGTTCTCCGCCGTCCGGCGGCCTTCCCCGGTCCGCTCGACTCCGGTGCGCCGGCCGGTGGCGCCGTCCTCGATCCGCGCCACCAGGCCGCGGTTCTCCATGCGGGTCAGCAGGTGGGCGACGCGGCTCTTCTCCCAGTCGAGCGTGTCGGCGAGCTCGCCGACCCGCATCGGCCGGGTCAGCGTGATCAGCACGCTGAACTCGGCCTTCGAGATGCCGCAGTCGCGCTGCAGCCCGCGGTCGAGTTCGCGGACGAGCAGCCGCTGGGCGCGCATCCAGGTGTCCCAGAAGTCCCACTCCGCCGGCTCCAGCATGGGTGTAGCCTACAGAGTTGACGCGTCAACTC
>NZ_MUMI01000699.1 GCF_002155975.1 Amycolatopsis kentuckyensis | reverse complement strand
GGCGGGCGACCTCCTGGTCCCCGATCAGGCTCAGCACCGTGTCGCGCAACTGGTCCGCGTCGAACCCGTTCTCCGGCAACGTGCGGCCCAGCCCGAGTTTCTCCACCTGGATCCCCGTCATCCGGGCCACCGGGCCGCCCGGAACGGCGACCACCGGGACCGCGGCGCTCAGCGCGTCCGTCACGCTGGAGAGCCCGCCGCGGGTGACCACCGCACTGGCGTGGCCGAGCACGGCCGCGTGCGAAACCCACCGGTACGTCTCGATGTTCGGGGGCAGCTCGCCGAGCGCGGTCACCTCGATGCCGTCGCCGACCGTCAGGACCACGTGGACCGGTGCGTTGCCGAACGCGCGGATGCAGGTGCGGAGCAACGCGGTGTCCCGGCTTTCCGGCGTGTCGAGCGAGACGAGCACCAATGGCCGGCCGTTGGTGCGTTCCTCCCAGCTGGTGAGGGTGTCCCGGCGGTCGACGCACGGGCCGACGAACACGAACCGCTCGTCGAAGCGCTCGGCCGCGGGCTGCAGGGCCTTCGGCACGTACACCAGAGTGCAGTCCTGGACCACGTCCACGAAGGTGGCGAACGGGGTGTCGAGCCCGTGCTTGGCCAGCAGCGCCTCGACCCGGTCCGCCCACGGCCGCAGCTCGGCCCACCGCCGCGCGTCCGGCTCGCCGCCGAACGCGTGCGCGCAGCCGGCTTCCCCGTCCTGCGCGAACACCGTGCAGAGCTGGGTCGCCGGCAAGCCCCATTTGCGTTCCAGGATCCGGCCGGCCGTCCCGCTGCTGAAGTCGTAGGCGATCAGATCCGGCCGGTTGTCACCGTAGGCCGACTCGACCGCCTCGATCACGGCCTCGGAATCGTCGACCCAGCCGACGAGCATCGCCGCCGCGTCGGCGGAGCCGGGTTCGGCGGCCCCGCAAGGAAAGTCCTCGCACACCGGGTCGTACCGCAGCGGAGTGAGCCCGTAGGACTCCACCAGGCCGGCGAACTGGCCGGTGGTGACGAAATCGACGCGGTGCCCCCGCCTGGCCAGTTCCTTGCCGACGACCAGGTGCGGCAGGAGGTGGCCGCGGTCCGGCACACCGATGAACAGGAAATGCCTCGACACTGCGCCGCCCCTCGATCGGCCACCACCCGGCAGCGGCGGACAGCGCGCACTGCCGGGTGTCCCGGATCGTTATAGTGCAGCTTGACATCGAAGGTCAAGTAGTGCGCCGGTCAGGCGGACCGGATTCCCGGCTCCTCGCTGATGAGGCCCAGCCGGACGGCCTGGACGCCGGCCTGGAACCGGCAGGACACGTGGAGCCTCGTCATCAGGTCGGCGACGTGCCTGCGGTAGGTGCGCACCGACAGGCCCAGCTGCCGGGCGGCCGCCTCGTCCTTGCAGCCGTTGCCGAGCAGGGTGAGGACCTTCGCGGTCATCTCGTTGTCCGGCTTGATCCCGTGCGGGCGGAACTTGTGCAGCTCGACCGCTTCGGCCCAGACGACGTCGTACAGGGCGCAGAACCCGCGGACGATTTCCGGGCTGTGCACCGCGAAGATCCTCGGCCGGCCGTAGGCCGCCGTGGTGCGCAGGATCGCCACCTGCCGGTCCAGGATGGTCAGGTCGGGCAGTTTGCGCTGGAACACGCGGACTTCGGCGGTGCGGGCGTCCAGGCCGTCGGGGCGGGCGGTGCCGTCCGGGGCGAGGACCTCTCCCGGGGGTGACAGGGCCTGGACCGTGTTGCCCGTCGGCCAGGGGCCGAGCCGGCGCAGCAGCGCCGGTTGCAGCTCGATCTTCGGCCGGTGGCTCAGCACGGTGGCCAGCCGCACCGGTCTGGTGCGCGAACGGCGCACGAACCAGTCGAGAATCGGTTCCAGTTTTTCGTCGCTCGAATAGGATTCCGCGGCGGGTGACGGGTAGGCCAACCGGGTCTGATAGGTGCTCAACGCGACGTCGAGCATTTGCTGCGCCCGGTCGAGCGCGTGTTCCACCTCGGAATGCTGGCTGACGGTGGAAGTCGTGTCACGCTGTGTGCTTTCGGCCGGCTCGCCGAATCGGCTGTGCCGATCGTCGTACAGTTCGTGAACCGGATGGTTCATCACTTCGGTCATCGTGTTCCCCCAGTTGCTCTCGATGCCGCCTTCGTGTCGGTTTCGCCCCAGCGTCCGGTAGGCGGTGTCAGCAGGTGGACCCCCTTGTCCTCTCGCTAAGATAGTGTGTGTCGCTGGGTGGGGGCTGTGCGAGCGCTGTACGCTCGCTGTACGGTGGGGGTGAGGGTGTGTTCCTGCGTGCCCTTGGGGCGCTCGACATTCGCGGCGGCTCGGAGTGGGTCGGTGTGCGCACCCCCAAACTGCGGGCGTTGCTCGCCATTCTGCTCGTCAATGTCAACAAAGTCGTGTCGGCGGACCATATCATTGCGGAATTGTGGGGCGGTGCTCCGCCGAAGGGTGCGCTCAATCAATTGCACGGATACGTGATGCGATTGCGCCGCCAATTGCAGTGCGCGGAGAGCGTGGTGCTGGAGACCCGGGAACCCGGTTATCAGCTGGTGGTCCCGGAATCCGGCACCGATATCGCGGTGTTCACCGACCGGGTGGACCGCGCGCAGGACGCGCACCGGGCCGGCGACCTCGACCTCGCGGCCGGCCTGCTCCAGCAGGCGCTGGCGCTGTGGCGCGGGTCCGCCTACGCCGACGTGCCGAGCACCGCCGGGGTGGGCGTCGCGGCCGACCGGCTGGAAGAGCAGCGGCTGTCCGCACTGGAACTGTCGGCCGAGGTCGACCTCGACCGCGGGCGGCCCGACCGGGTGATCACGTCGATGCGGGCGCTGGTCGGGGGCCGGCAGATCCGGGAACGCGCGTGGTTCTGCTTCATGCTGGCGCTGTACCGCTGCGGCCGCTCGGCCGATGCGCTGGACGCCTACCAGACCCTGTACGAACGGCTGAGCGGCGAGCTCGGCCTGGAACCGGGGGCTTCGATCAGGGCGCTGCACGGCCGGATCCTCCGGCACGACAGTGAACTGGACACCGTGCTCTGCGCTTCGGCCCGGGGTGTCGGCGAGCCGGTCCACCCGGCGCCGTCGAACCCGGCGCACCGCGACCGCGCCACCTTCACCGGCACGGACGTCCTGGTGCCCCGGCAGCTTCCCGTCGACGTCTGGCGGTTCACCGGCCGGGCCGACCTGCTCGCCGGGATCGAAGCCCTCGCGGCGAACGGTGACGGCCGCATCGGTGTCGTGATCGACGGCATGCCGGGCGTCGGCAAGACCGCGCTGGCCCTGCACGCCGCCCACCGGCTGGCCGACCGGTTCCCGGACGGTCAGCTGTACGTGAACCTGCGTGGCCATTCGGCCCGCGAACGCGTCGAGGACCCGGCCGTCGTGCTGGAGAACCTGCTGCTGGCGCTGGGCGCGTCCGCGCAGGTCATCCCGCCCGGACTGGCTGAACGAGCCGCCCTCTACCGCAGCAGGCTCGCCGGAACGCGCACGCTGATCGTGCTGGACAACGCCGCGACGGAGGCCCAGGTGCGCCCCTTGCTGCCGGCGACACCCGGCTGCTTCGCCGTCGCGACCAGCCGCCGCCGGCTCGGCGGCCTCGACGAGGCGCACCACGTCTCGGTCGACGTGCTGACCGACGCGGAAGCGACCCTGCTGCTGGCGCAGATGATCGGGGACGGCAGGGGAGCGGGTGACCAGGCGCTGCGGGAGCTTGCGCAGCTGTGCGGCCAGTTGCCGCTGGCGCTGCGGATCGCGGCCATGCAGCTGAACAACAGGCCGAAGTGGACTGTCGGCTACCTGGCCGGGCGCCTGCGGGACGGATTCGACCCGATCGGCCACCTCAAGGCGGGCGACCAGGACCTGTCGGCCAGCTTCCTACTCTCCTACGAGCGGTTGCCTGCCCCCGCCCAGTCCGTGTTCCGGCAGCTCGGCCGGTGCCCGGAGACGTTCACCTGCACTTCGGCCGCGACGCTGGCCGGGATGTCGCCCGCCGACATGGATGCCGTGCTGGAACACCTGACGGACGAGCACCTCGTCGAGCAACCCGGCGCGGGCCGTTACCGGCTGCACGTCCTGCTCCGCCGGTTCGCTCGATCACTGGACCAGCCGCGCGGACCGGGTCAGGAGCCGGGCGACGGCCCGGCCCCGGCGAACCGGCGGAGCCGGGTCAGACCGTGCCGCTGAGACGGTAGCCGGGAGCGGCGCCGGTGAGTTCCGGCGCCGCTCCCGATCGCCTTGCCGGCGAACGGATCCGTCAGGCCGGGTCACCGCCCGGGTCGGCCGAGGTCACGATGTCGGCGGGGGAGTTGGGCAGGTGGTGCGGCTTGCGCTCACCGCGGAAGGTGAAGCGGGCCTGGTCGTCCTTGTCTTCGGGGTTGCCGCTCCAGCCTTCGACGTCGACCAGGATGATCTGGCCCGGTTCGACCTCGCCGAAGAGGATCTTCTCCGAGAGCTGGTCTTCGATCTCGCGCTGGATGGTGCGGCGCAGCGGCCGCGCACCGAGCACGGGGTCGAACCCGCGCTTGGCCAGCAACGCCTTGGCCTTGGCGGTGAGTTCCAGCTCCATGTCCTTGGCCTTGAGCTGGGTCTCCACGCGGCCGATCATCAGGTCGACCATCATGATGATCTGTTCCTGGGTCAGCTGGTGGAACACGATGATGTCATCGATCCGGTTCAGGAACTCCGGGCGGAAATGCTTCTTCATTTCCTCGTTGACCTTCTGCTTCATCTTCTCGTACCGGGTGCCGGTGTCGTTGGACCCGGCGAACCCGAGCGAGACGGACTTGGAGATGTCCGAGGTGCCCAGGTTGGACGTGAAGATGAGGACGGTGTTCTTGAAGTCGACCGTGCGGCCCTGACCGTCGGTCAGGCGCCCGTCCTCCAGCACCTGCAGCAGCGT
>NZ_MUMI01000698.1 GCF_002155975.1 Amycolatopsis kentuckyensis | reverse complement strand
CGGCGCCGGCGCCGCCTGCTCGGGCGGCTTCGGCTTCGCCTTGACCGGCTCCTTGACCTTGTCGACGATCTTCACCGCGCGGGCCAGGGTTCCGCGGTGCACCACCGGCTTGACGGAATTCGATTCCGGGTCGACGGCGTCCGGGGAAATCGGAGCGGGATCCGCGGGTTGTGCTACGGATTCCGGAGAGGGCGGGGCCGCGTGCTTGGCCGGCGGTACGACGACGTCCGCCGGCAACGGGACCAGCGCCACCGCCGGGGGTTCCAGGCCCGCCGGGGGCCAGGCCGCTGCCGTGTCGCGTACCGGAGGCATCGAGACCGCCGCGCTCACCCCGCCTGTCAGCGCCAGCGCTCCCGCGACCACCGACAACATCCGCAACCGCGTCAGCGATCGCAGGACTTGCGGTTTCTCCCGGTGGCGCGCCCGCGGGAGCACGAGGGTGTCCTCGTCGCGGTAACGGTCGCGCGGTGCGTCGGACCGGACCAGCAGCTCGGCGACGGTGACCTGCTCTCGGCGCGGAGCCCTACGTGCCATCAAACCCTCCACCTGGGCCGTCCGGACGGGCGGCAACACGCCCGGACGGCCGATCATAGGAACGCTTCAAGTCCGTGTAAAGGCTCGATCACCCAAGCCGGCCGCCACCGTCCACATGCAGCACCGTGCCCGTGACGAACGGGTTCGCCAGCACCAGGAGCGTGGCCGCCGAAACGTCCGCGGTCCGGCCCACCCGGCGGGCCGGATTCGCTTGCGCGGTCCGGCGGAAGAACTCCGCCTTCGCCTCGCCGAGCCGGTCCCACGCTCCCGAGTCGACGATGCCCGGGGAGATCGCGTTGACCCGGATCGGTGCCAGCTCCACGGCCAGCGCTTCGGCGAGGAACGCGACCGCGCCGTTCGTCGTCGCCATGACCGTCCTTTCCGGCGTCGGGCGCCACGCGGCGACGCCGGAGAACAACACCAGGGCGCCGCCTTCGCGGAACCGTGGGGCGAAGTGCTTCGCCAGCATCAGCGGACCGACCACTTTGGCGTCGAAGGCCCGCGTCACCGCGTCCCGCTCCAGTGTCGCGACCGGCCCGTTCGCCGGCGCCGCGGCGAGTGAGACCACGTAGTCCACTTCGCCCACTTCGTCGGCAAGCGCTTTCAACGACGATTCCTCACCGAGATCCGCGAACGCGGTCCGGACACCCGGCTGCGCCGACGCCGCCGGATTCCGGCCGGCCCGGATCACTTCCGCGCCCGCCGCGTACGCGTCCGAAGCGATCTGCCGGGCGATACCCGAACCGCCGCCCACGATGACCAGCCGCTTTCCCTCGAACGACATTTCCGTGCTCCTTTCGTCTCGCACACGGCGTTCAGCGCCGGAACAGCCCGGAACAATCCCGTCGCGATCCGAAGGTTTTCGATGTCTACGATAGAATTCGCGAATGCCTACGCTGCGCGCACTGGAGTGCCTGGTCGCGGTCCTCGACGCGGGCTCGATCACCGAGGCGGCCGCGCGGCTGCACCTGTCGCAGCCCGCGCTGTCGCACCAGATCGGCGCGCTGGAACGGGAACTGGGGACGCCGGTGCTGGAACGGCTGCCGCGCGGGGTCCGGCCCACCGCCGCGGGGCGGGCCGTGCTCGCCGACGCGCGGGTGGCGCTGGCCGCCGCCGAACGGGTGGTCCGGACCGGGCGCGCGGTGGCCGGTGGCGGCGAAGGCACCCTGCGGATCGCGTGTGCGGAGAGCATGACCGCCGGGTTGCTCGCCCCCGTGCTGCGGGCCTGGCACCGGCACCGGCCGGAGGTGCTGATCACGCTGACCGAGACCACGAGCGCGGACGCGCTGGTCGAGGCCCTGGAGGCGGGCGAAGCGGACGTCGCTGTCGGGCCGCGGCCGAGCCGCTGGACCGGGTCCGCCGAGGTGGTGGGGCGCGAGGAGATCGTCGTGGCGTTGCCCGCGGACCACCCGTTCGCCGCCCGCGCGGCGGTCCCCATGACCGCCCTCACGGGCATTCCGGTGGTGCACTACCACCGGGACAATGGCCTCGGCGGGTGGCTGGATCAGGAGGTGGCGCGGCGCGGCGCCGTACTGGAGGTGGTGATGCGGACGAAGCAGGCGGCGACGGCGGCCCAGCTCGCCGCGGCGGGGCTCGGCGTGGCACTGGTCCCGACCACCGCGCTCCCGCGGACCTTCCCCGGCACGCTGCGGCGGCTGAAGCCCCCGCTGCACCGGGACGTCGTGACGTTCACCGTGACGCCGTCGGATTCGCTCGTCCGGCGGTTTTGCTCGGACGTGACGCACCGCGGGCTCACCGTGCCCGGTGTCCTGTCGGACAAACTGTCCGCGGCACCCGGTTAAGTCCTGGTGAATCTGACAGATTTCCTACGAAGGTTTTGTGCCATCCAGACGAACTTCTCCGTCGCGGGCGGTTTCGGCTGTGGCATTCGCCAAAGTTTGGTTCCATCGGATAGCTTGCTCCTACCGGTCAGTACCGGTGGGTGAGGCCGATCGGGTGAGGCGATCAGCGACAGATCGAGGGAAGCGGGGACGACCATGCCCAAGCACCGGCCACGTCGCAGGAATGCGCGTTCGGTCCGCCGGACGGCCGCCGCGCTCGCGGGTGGCGCGCTCGTCGTGCTGCCCACGCTGACCACGGGCCTGCCGGCGCCGGTCGTGGTGGCCAACGCCGGGGACAGCCAGCCCGACCGGGCCGTCGCCGCGCCGCAGCAGCAGCCGCCGAACATCGTCATGCCGCCGATCGCGGTCGACGGCAGCCTGCCCCAGCCGCCGCTGCCCGAGCCGCTGGTCGTGCCGGGCGGGCGCGCCGGTTCCGCGGGCATCTCCGGGTCGCTCGGCATCCCGGGGAGCATGCTCAAGGCGTACAAGAACGCCGCGGACATCCTCGCCAAGGAACAGCCGAACTGCCACCTCGACTGGGCGCTGATCGCCAGCATCGGCCGGATCGAGTCCAACCACGCCCGCGGCGGGTACGTCAACGCCATCGGCGACACGCTGGAGCCGATCCTCGGCCCGGTGCTCAACGGCGCCGGCGCGTTCGCCGCGATCCGGGACACCGACGGCGGCAAGTACGACGGCGACACGGTGTGGGACCGCGCGGTCGGCCCGACGCAGTTCATCCCGTCGACGTGGCGCGGGTACGCCTCCGACGGCAACGGCGACGGTGTGTCGAACCCCAACAACATCTACGACGAGGCGCTGGCCACCGCGCGCTACCTGTGCTCGGGCGGCCTCGACCTCTCGACCGACGCGGGGCAGCGCATCGCCGTGCGCCGCTACAACAACTCGCAGTCCTATGTGGACACCGTGATGGCGTGGGCCGCCGCCTACCGCGGCGGGGTGGCCCAGCTGCCCGACAGCCAGGTGCCGATCGGCGCGCCCGACGCCCCGGACGCCGCCGCGGCCGGGGCGTCGGGCGCGCCG
>NZ_MUMI01000697.1 GCF_002155975.1 Amycolatopsis kentuckyensis | reverse complement strand
GGGGGGGGGGGGGGGGGCGGAGGGGGGAGGGAGGGGGGGGAGGGGGGGGCGGGAGGGCGGGCACCGGGACGTCCACAGTGGACTCGACCCGGCGCAGCGGGTGCCGCTGTCGATGAGCCGCGACGGCGACCACGTGAGCGTCGAAATCGGGCCGTACGCGCTGATGACCGTCGAACTCGGGGCCTTCTCGCCACCGCCGTCGCGGGCCGGAGTGCCCGGGCCGGAGACCGAGCCGCCGCTGAGCGCGGCCGAGATCTACGCGCGGCGCGAGATGTTCCACGGCCCCTCCTACCAGGGCCTGGCCCGGCTGACCGGCCTCGGCGAGCAGCACATCCGCGGCGAACTGGTCGTCCCGGCCGCGCCCGGCGGGCTGCTCGACAACGTCGGGCAGCTGCTCGGCTGCTGGCTGATGGCCACCCGGTCCGACGACCTGCTGGCCTTCCCGCGCTCGATCGGCCGGCTCACCTGGCACGGCCCCGAACCGGCGCCCGGGACGCGGCTCGAGTGCCTGGTGCGGGTCCGGCTGCCGCGGCCGGACGTCCTGGAGATGGACGCCGAGCTGGTGGCCGGCGGCCGGGTCCTGGCGAGCATCGAGGGCTGGCGGGACGTCCGGTTCCCGTGCGACCGCGCCGCCCACCGCGTCTACGCCTTCCCGGCGGAGCACCTCCTCGCCGAACGGCGGGACGACGGCTCGGTCGCGGTCACCGACCGCTGGCCGACGGTCGCTGCGCGGGACATCTACGCCGGGATCTACCTCAGCGCGTCCGAACGCGCCGAGTTCGCGGCCGTCCCGCCGCGGCGCCAGCGCGGCTGGCTGCTGGAACGGATCGCCGTCAAGGACGCCGTCCGCGCGCGGCTCGGCGAACCCGTCTACCCGGCGGAAATCCGCGTCCACGACGACGGCACGGTGTCCGGCCGGCACCGGGACCTGCCGCGCTTCGCCGTCACGGTCGAGCTGGAAGGCGACACCGCTATCGCACACCTGGAGAGCACGTCATGACCATCGACCACGCGTCCGCCACGTTCGACGTCGTCGCCGAGCTGCTCGCCGAGCTCGTCGGCGACGCCGAAGTCCTCGGCGTCGAGATCACGCCCGACACGACGTTCCACGAAGACCTGCAGCTGGAGAGCATCGACCTGGTGACCTTCGCGAGCATCCTCGCCGAGCACTTCGGGGCCGACGTCAACCTCGCCGAGTACCTGGCGGAGAAGGACCTCGACGACGTCATCGGGCTGACCGTCGGCGACATCGCCCGGTTCGTGGGGGAGCGCACGTGCCCACGATGACGGTCAACGGGCTGCGCACGAACGTGCAGCTGGTGCCCGCCGGCGGTACCGAGACCGTGGTGTTCCTGCACGGCATGGGCACCGACAGCCTGGCGAGCTTCTACCTGACGCTGGCGCCGCCGGTCGCGGCCGCCGGCATCGACGTGATCAGCTACGACCTGCGCGGGCACGGCAAGACCGAGCGGCCGGAGCGCGGGTACACCCTCGGGGACTTCGTCGCCGACCTCGACGACCTGCTGCGGCAGCTCGGCGTCGACCGGCCGGTGCACCTGGTGGGCAACAGCTTCGGCGGCACGCTGGCCTACAGCTACGCCGTGGCCAATCCGGCCCGGGTCCGCAGCATCGTGTGCATCGAGTCCGAGCCCGCGACCGAGGTGTGGGCGGAGAAGATGAGCGCGATCCTGGCGCACACCGTGCGATTCCTGCAGGTGGAGGAGAGTTTCGACTGGATCGAGGCGAACTTCAGCGCCCACCACCGGCGGCTGGCGCGGCTGGCGGCCGAGCGGATCACGTCGACGAAGATGGCCGAGGAGGTGCCGCTCGGGCCGTTGCTGACCTGGGAGCAGGTGGCGGCGATCGGCTGCCCGGTGCTGTCCATTTTGGGCAGTCACGGCTACCAGGCCGACGACCTCGAAGCGCTGACGTCGCTGCTGCCGAACGGCGAGCTGCACGTGTTCGAGGGGCAGGGGCATTCGGTGCTGGTGGAGCAGCACCGCGAGGTGCGCGAGCTGGTGCTGCGCTGGGTCGAGCGGCACGCGGCGTGAGGTTCCTGCTGGTCGTGCCGCCGCTGGCCGGGCACGTGGCGCCGTTGCGCGGGGTGGCCGCGGTGCTTTCCGCGCGGGGGCACGCCGTCGCCTGGTGCGGTCCCGAGCCCGCTCTGTCCACGCTGGTCTCCGGCCGCGTGTTCCCGGCCGGGGACTCGGGTCCGTTCGCGTTGTCGCTGCGGCCGCCGGAGCTGCGCGGGTTCGCCGCGCTGAAGTACCTGTGGGAGTCGTACCTGGTGCCGCTGGCCGACGCGATGGTGCCGGGCGTGGCCGCCGCGGTCGCGGCGTTTGCACCGGACGTGGTCGTCGTGGACCAGCAGGCGATGGCGGGGGCGCTGGTGGCCGCGCGGTGCGGGCTGCCGTGGGCGACGTCGGCGTCGACGTCCACCGAGCTGGCCGACCCGCTGGGGGCGATGCCGAAGATCGCGTCCTGGGTTGCGGAGTTGCAGGCCGGGTTGCGCGCCCGGCACGGCGTACTGCTCGGTGACCTGCGGTTTTCGCCGCACCTGGTGCTGGCGTTCACGACCCGGGCCCTGGCCGGGGACGCGCGGCAGGCGGTGCCGGTGGCGTACGTCGGGCCGGTGTTGCCGGGTGCTTCGGAGGAGTGGTCGCCGGGGGACTCCCGCCCGCTGGTCGTGGTCACCTTGGGGACGTCGAACGACCTGGCGGGCGCGCGGTTCCTCGCGGAGAGCGTCGACGCGCTGGCCGGGATGCCGTCGGTGCAGGGGCTGGTGGTGGACCCCACGGGTGAGCTGGTGAGCGAGAGCGTGCGCCTGGCCCGGCGGATCCCGCAGGTGGCGGTGTTCGCCCGGGCGTCGGTGGTGATCTGCCACGGCGGCCACAACACGGTGTGCGAAGCCCTGGCGGCGGGGGTGCCGCTGGTGGTCGCCCCGATCCGCGACGACCAGTCGATGCTCGCCCAGCAGGTGGTCGCGGCCTCGGCAGGCGTCCGCCTCCGCTTCGACCGCGCCAAGGCGGCCGACATCCGCAAGGCAATCGAGTCAGCTCCGAACCACGCGCCCGGCGCATCCCGAATCCGCGAGTCCTTCGAGGCGGCCGGCGGCGCGGAAGAGGCAGCAACCCACCTGGAGTCACTCACGTAACCCGCGTGATTGAGGCCGGAACTCGCGTGATTGAAGCCGGAACTCGCGTGATTGAGCCCGGAACTCGTGTGATTGGGGCCGGAACTCGCGAGTTACGGCTTCAATCACGCCGGTTCCGGCTCCAGTCACGCGGGTTACGGGTCTGATCACGTCGGTTGCGGGGCTGATCACGGGGGTTAGGGGTGGGTGCGGAAGGTGCGGGCGGCGAGGAACGAGCCTGCCAGTGCGGCGGCCGCCGCGATCAGCAATGCCACCGGGAGGGACCAGCCGAGCGGGCGGGCGAGGGCGAGGGCGCGGGTTGCGTCGATTGCGTAGGTCAGGGGGTTGATCGTCGAGACCGCGCGGACCCATGTTGGCATCGTGTCCAGGGGCATGTACGCGCTCGACGAGAACATCAGCGGGAACATCACCACGAAGGACGCCGCCTGCAGCGTTTCCGCCTTGCGCAACCACGTCGTGATCGCCACGAACACCCAGCTCAGGCACCAGCCGACCACCAGCGTCAAGACCAAGGCCAGCCCCAGGCCGACCACGCCGCCCGCCGGGCGGAAGCCCAGGAAGGCCACGCTCGCCAGCGCCGTCACCACCAGCTGGACACCCAACCGCGCGGAATCCGCCAGGGTCCGCGCCACCAGGACCGAGAACAGCGAGATCGGCAGGCAGCGCAGCCGTCCGGTGAAGCCGCCGTAGATCTCCGCCAGCAGGCCCGCTCCCGAGCTCATCGCCGTCGTCATCGCGATGTTGACCAGGGTGGCCGGCACCAGGAAGTTCACGTAACCCTGGTACGCCGCGACGCCCGGCAGGGCGCCGACGCCGCTGAAGACCTGGCTGAACAGCAACAGCAGCACGATCGGCTGCAACAGTCCGAAGAAGACCAGCCGGCGGTCGCCGAACGCCGTGCCCAGCGAGCGGGCCGTCAGGACCCGGACCTGTGTCCAGAAGCCCGATTCGGGCCACGCCGCGGGGTCGCCGAGCGCGGCGACGGCCGCGCGGTGCCGGTATTGCGTCACGATGCCGCCCGGTGCAGGGAAAGGTAGACGTCGTCGAGCGTCGGCTCGGTCACCGTCAGGTCCCGCAGTGGCGCGCCCGCCGCGTCGAGGGCGCGGACCACCACCGGGATGTCACCCGGGCCGGACAGCGGCACGGTGAGCACCAGCCCGGCGCGACCGGCCGCGAGACCCAGGCGCGACAACGCATCCACCGCGCGCCGCAACGCCAGTTCGGTGCCGAACGTGCACGTCGCGGTGCGGGTCCCGAGGCGGGCCTTCAGCTGCGCCGGCGTCCCCGACACGGTGATGTGCCCGAAGCCGAGGACGACGACGTGGTCGGCCAGCCGGTCCGCTTCCTCGAGGTACTGGGTGGTGAGCACGACCGTGGTGCCGCGCGCCGCGAGGCCCTCGACGGTCGTCCACAGCCCGGCCCGGCTCACCGGATCCAGACCGGTGGTCGGCTCGTCCAGGAAGAGGACCTGGGGTGCGCCGACGAGGCCCGCGGCCAGGTCCAGCCGGCGCCGCATCCCGCCGGAGTACGTCCCGGCCGGGCGGTCGGCCGCGTCTTCGAGGCCGAAGGCGGCGATCAGTTCCGCGGCACGCGCGAGCGCCTGCCGCGGTTTCGCGCCGAGCAGCCGGGCGATCAGCACGAGGTTGCCGCGGCCGGACAGCGTGTCGTCGACCGCGGCGAACTGCCCGGTCACGCCGATCCGCCGCCGGACCGCGCGGCCGCGCTGCACGACGTCGTAGCCGCAGACGCGGGCGCTGCCCGCACTCGGCCGGACGCGCGTGCTGAGGATGTCGATCAGGGTGGTCTTCCCGGCGCCGTTGTGGCCGAGGACCGCCAGCACCGCGCCGCGGGCGACGGTGAGGCTGATCCCGGCGAGCGCGGTGACTTCGCCGTACTGTTTCGCGAGGTCCGTCACGGCGATGACCGGCTGGGACATGGCCGCTCCTTTCCTGCCTCGCAAAAGGTATCGGGACCGGGCCGTCGCGATCAAGAAGTCCGCCGCCATTCGCCGGACGCGTGACAATTTTCGCGAAAACGGATAGCACGCGCGTGACAAGGCCTGACCTGCGTGACTCTTCCGGACCGGGGCGATCCCATGTGCGTGACAAAGAATCGGAAGCGGCTTGTTCACCCGGAAACACGGAGGTAGCTTTGCCGAAATTCCCCCATTTCCCGAGGTGACGACCCGTGAAGTTTTCGTGGAAGTCGAGAAAGCCCGCCTTCGGCCTGGCCGCCGTGACCGCCGCCGGGGTCGCGGCCGCTGTCGCGCTCGTCGGTGCTGGCCCGACCCAGGCCGCGCCGGTGAGCCTGACGCTCAACTACAACTGCCCGTTCCCGCTGATCGGCGACCAGGTGCTGTCGGTGAAGATTGACACCAACCTGCCCGACAACGCCGTCGCGGGCGCCGCGTCGACCCCGATCACCTTCGACGTCGACGTCACCGTGCCGGAGACCGCCACCGAGGGGCTCGCCCTGGTCGGCGCCACTTCGCTGGACGGCTCGGCGAAGGCCGCGGCCGTGCTCAAGTACCCGGTCGACAAGACGCTGAACCTGAACCTCCCGCTGACCATCGCCTCGACGCCGGTGCCGCCGTCGGGTGCGTTCCACGTCAAGAGCAGTGGCAAGGCGCCGGCGGTGACGTTCCCCAGCCCGGGCACCGCGTCGGTGACGGTCGGGAACTTCAGCACCACGATGACCCCGCGCACCGCGGACGGGCAGCCGACCGACCTCGGCACGTTCACCTCGGACTGCATCGCGGTCCCGGGCCAGAACCAGCAGCTGGGCACGTTCGAGATCAAGCCGGCGGGCGGCACGACGACGCCCACCACGCCGACCACCCCCACGACACCGACCACCCCGACAACGCCGACCACCGAGCCGACGACGCCCACGACGGAACCGACGACGCCGACGACGGAACCGACGACCCCCACCACCGAGCCGACGACGCCGACCACCGAACCCACGACCCCCACCACCGAGCCCACCACACCGACGACGGAGCCCACGACTCCGACCACGGAACCGACGACTCCCACGACGGAGCCGACGACTCCGACGACGGAGCCCACGACCCCGACTACCGAGCCGACGACCCCGACCACGGAACCGACGACTTCCACGA
>NZ_MUMI01000696.1 GCF_002155975.1 Amycolatopsis kentuckyensis | reverse complement strand
GCTCGGCGACGTCCGCGTCGACACGAAGGTGCCCGACGCGAAAACCGCCGAGGTGACGCTCACCGTCCCGGTGCGCAACGCCGCCGCGACCGCCCAGCGCGTCAAGGTCACCGCCGCGTTCGGCGCGGTGAACCTGGCGGCGACCGTGACGATCCCGGCCGGGCAGGCCACCGACGTCGTGTTCCCGAAGCAGCGGATGGAGAACGCGAAGCTGTGGTGGCCCAACGGCTACGGCGACCCGAACCTCCACGACCTCACGCTGACCGCGGCGATCGGCGCCACCACGAGCGACCGCCGGACCGTCAAGATCGGCCTGCGCGAGATCGGCTACCACTACGACCTGCCGATCGTCATCGCCGACGGCCGCGCCACCCAGACCGTCGAGCTCGGCCCGCAGAACGCCCGGTTCGTCCGCATGCAGGGGCTCAAGCGCGCCACCGGCTGGGGCTTCTCGCTCTGGACGATGTCCGTGCCGGACGGCTCGGGCGCCGACCTGGCCCAGGGCAAGCCGGCCCGGTCGTCGTCGGTGGCCGACGGCAACCCGCCCGAGCGCGCCTTCGACGGCGACCCGAACACGCGCTGGACGTCGGAGTACAGCGACAACCAGTGGCTGCAGGTCGACCTCGGCACCGCGACGGCGTTCGACCGGGTGGTCCTGACCTGGGAAACCGCTTACGCGGCGACCTTCGAAATCCAGGTGTCGCAGGATGGCGACACCTGGACCGAAGCCGCGTCGGTCGACAACAGCCCGAAGCCGCTGACGTTCCTGGTCAACGGCGTCAAGATCTTCGCCCGCGGCGGCAGCTGGGGCTGGGACGAGCTGCTGCGCCGGATGCCGGCCGAGCGGGCCGACGCCGTCGTCGCGATGCACCGCGACATGAACTTCACGCTGATCCGCAACTGGGTCGGGTCGTCGTACCGGCCGGAGCTGTTCGACGCCTGCGACAAGTACGGCATCCTGCTGTGGAACGAGTTCTGGGACGGCTGGTCGACCGACCCGGCCAACCACGACATCTTCCTGGCCCAGGCGAAGGACACGGTGCTGCGCTACCGCCACCACGCGTGCGCGACCGTCTGGTTCGGCTGCAACGAAGGCACCCCGCCGCCGGTGATCGACAACGCGCTGCGCGACCTCGTCCACACCGAAACCGACCTGCTCTACCAGGGCAATTCGGCGGGCGGCGTGATCACCGGCGACGGCCCGTACTACTGGCAGGACCCGAAGCGGTACTTCACCGGTGAGGCGACCGGCGGCAAGGCCGGGTTCTGGAGCGAGATCGGCCTGCCGACGGTGTCGGTCGTCGAGAGCATGCGCAACCTGGTCGGTGCCGGTGACCCGGGCTGGCCGATCGGGGCGCCGTGGTTCCTGCACGACTGGTCCACGAACGGGAACCAGTCGCCGCAGAGCTACCTGGCGGCGATCGACGCGCGGCTGGCGCCGTCGACGAGCCTGGCCGAGTTCTGCCGCAAGGCGCAGTTCGTCAACTACGAGAGCATGCGCGCGATCTTCGAGGCGTGGAACGCGAAGCTGTGGAACGACGCCACCGGCGTGCTGCTGTGGATGTCGCACCCGGCGTGGCACAGCACGGTCTGGCAGACCTACGACTACGACCTCGACGTCAACGGCAGCTACTACGGCGCGCGCAAGGGCTGCGAGGCCCGGCACGTCCAGGCCGACCTGACGACGTGGCAGGTGCGGGTGGTCAACCACACGCCGGCCGCGCTGACCGGCGTGACCGCGACGGCCCGGCTGTACGGCCTCGACGGGACGGCGCTCGGCCAGGCTCGGCAGCAGAAGCTCGACGTGGCCCCGGTTTCGGCCGCGGCGGCGTTCCCGGTCCCGTTCGACGACGGCCTGCCGGACCTGCACCTGCTCCGGCTGACCCTGACCGACGGCCGGGGGACGGTGCTGTCGGAGAACACCTACTGGCGCTACCGGACGGACCAGGCGATGCGCGCGCTCAACCAGCTCCCGGGCGCGCGCCTGACGACGTCACTGCGGCCGGACGGAGACGCGTACACGGCGACGATCCGCAACGACGGCCGCACGGTGGCAGCGATGATCCGGCTGTCGCTGCGGGAGAAGAACGGGATTGACCGTGTCCTGCCGACCCGCTACGCCGACAATTACTTCTGGCTGCTGCCGGGGGAGAGCCGCACGGTCCGCGTCGAGCCCCGTCGCCGGGTGCCGAACGCGAAACTGCTGGTGGAGGCGTACAACGTGGCGGCGAAGCTGATCTAGCCGGTTTTTGTCGGACCCCGCCGCTACGCTCGCGGGGCCCGCGAGCGAGGAGTTCCGGTGCGTGGCTGTGGGTCGCGATCCCGGAGCGAGTGGAGGGGTGCCGGGTGTATCCCCTCACCGCCCGCCGACGACCAGCCCGGAGCCGATCCGGGTCTCGGTACTCCTCGCTCGCGGGCCCGGACGGGGGGAGGGGCGGTCATCGAGGAGCTGTACCGGACGGTCCTGGCCAGGGCCGCGTACCAGGACGCGTTCTTCGCGTGGCCCCGCGCGGACCGGGAGCGTTTCGTCGCGCTGCTGCGGACGGCGGATCCGTCGTGGGCGCCGGGTTTCCTGCGCTGGCTGCGAGTGGGGACTCCGATGCGCTACCCGGCCCTGGTCGGGGCGGCGGCCTTCGTGGCCGGGCGGGTGGAGCGGGGCGAGCACGGGGTGTCGCGGGAGGTGATCGCGTCGGTGCTGTGCCGGGCGGACGATCCGGGACTCTTGCTGGCGTACTGGGACGTTGCGTACGGGCCATCGCTGCCGAAGCCGGTGAAGCGAGCAGCGGCGGACGCGGTGACACGCTTGTACGACGAGCCGGCTCTCCTGGCGTACGACGACGGGGGTCACCACTTCGAGATGGGTTTCGTCCGCGGTGATCTCCCGCGGCACGGCGGGATCGGAACGCCCCGGCCACTGCGGTTCGGCGAGGTGATCAGGCGCGTCCACCCGCGGGCCCGCGACCGGGCCCAGGGCGATCTGTTCCGCTACGCACTGGCCCGGCGGCACGGGAAGGTCCGGTCGGTGCCGGGAACGTTGCCCCTGGCCCGGAGTTGGGCCGGCCCGGCGGCGGGGAGTTCGGGCGG
>NZ_MUMI01000695.1 GCF_002155975.1 Amycolatopsis kentuckyensis | reverse complement strand
CGATGCCGAACTCGGTGTTCTTCGCCCCCGGCGGCATCGCGTTCCACGAGGGCAGCCTCAGCAGGTACTCGGCCGGCTGCGTGCACCTCTCGAACGCGGCGTCGCTGAAGTTCTTCACCGCCCTGGAGAAGGGCGACGAAGTCCAGGTCGTCCGCTGAGTCCTATCCGGACGTCCGCAGGTCCGCCGGGGTCGTCCCGGCCGCCGTCAGCGGCAGGCCGAGGGCGACGCGCTCGGTGAGCCACGGGCTCGGCCGGTAGCGGGGGTCGCCGGTGGCCGCGGTGAGGCCGCGCAGGATGCGCAGCACCACGTCGCCGCCGACGAGGTCACCCCACGCCAGCGGGCCGCGCGGGTAGCCGAGGCCGAGGCGGACCGCCGTGTCGATGTCCGGCGGGCTGGCCAGCTGCTGGCCCGCGATGAAACAGGCGGTGTTGACGATCGACGCCAGCAGGCGCTGCGCGATCGGGGCGGGCCCGTCGCGGACGACCGTCACGGGGTGGCCGGTCGCGGCCAGCGCGCCCCAGGCGGCGCGGCCCGCCGCCGGGTCGAGTCCCGGGTGGACGGACATGGTCAGCCGGCGTTCGTAACCGCCCAGCGGATCGACACCGGCGACGCGGTCGAGCGGCAGGCCGGCCCGGGTCGCGGCGTCCACTGTGGATTCTCCGTAGAGCGGGACGAGCAGGATCGCGTCCGGGTAGGCGTCGGACACCACCTGCACGCCCGCGGACGACAGCGCACGGGCGAGGTGCTCGTCCGCGGCGAACACCGGGCTGGCCGGCTTCGGGGGAGCGGCCGGCTCGTCGGCGACCTGCTGCTTGCCGTCGGTGTAGGAGTAGAAGCCTTCGCCGTTCTTCCGCCCGAACAACCCGGCGGCGACGCGCGGCCGGGTCAGCCACGACGGCCGCAGCCGCGGGTCGCCGTGGAAGCCGCTCCAGATGCTTTCGAGGACGGCGTGCGAGACGTCGAGACCGGTGAGGTCGAGCAGCTCGAACGGGCCGAGCTTCAGGCCGAGGACGTCCCGGGCGATGCGGTCGACGTCGGCGGGCTCGGCCAGCGCCTCGGCGAGGATCTGCAGCGCTTCGGTGTTCAGGCCACGGCCGGCGTGGTTGACCAGGAAGCCCGGCGCGTCCTTCGCGAGCACCGGCTCGTGGCCCCAGCTCTTGACCAGTTCGAGGGCTTCGCCCGGCAGCCAGCCGTGCGTGCGCGCGCCGGGGACGACCTCGACCAGCCGCATCAGCGGCACCGGGTTGAAGAAGTGCAGGCCGACGAGCCGGCCGGGGTCGGCCAGCTCGGCGGCGATTTCGGTGACCGACAGCGAACTCGTGTTGGTCGCGAAGATCGTCTCTTGTGGACAGACCCGTTCGAGGTCCGCGAACAGGGCGCGCTTGGTCCGGAGGTCCTCGCGGACGGCTTCGACCACGAGGTCGACGCTGTCCGCGGGCGCGTCGGGCGCGTCCACGGCGACCAGCCGGCCCTTGACGGCCTGGGCGTCCTCGCTCAGCTTGCCCTTGGCGGCGAGCTTGTCCAGCATGCCGCCGACGTACTCGATCGCCTCGGCGACGGCCTCGCGGCGGACGTCGGCCAGCTCGACGGTCACCCCCGCGGTCGCGGCCAGCTGGACGATCCCGCGGCCCATCACCCCGGTGCCGATCACCCGGATCCTGCCGACCTTCCCGGCCCACCCCGTCACGTCGTGCCGCCTTCCGCCGTTGGACTCTCGCCCCAGCCTAGAGGCCGACGAACTCCGCCATCCGCTTCGCCGAGTGGGCGAAGAACGCGTCGGCCGGGTCGACGCTGCCGACGTACTGGCCGAACAGGTCGAAGCTGATCGCGCCGAACAGCTGCGTCCACGCCATCAGCAGCCGGGCGACGGTTTCGGGGCCGGCGATGATCCCGAGAACCTTCGTGAGCGACTCGGCCTGGGCGCGCAGCTCGGGCGGGACCTCGCCGTCGACCGCCCGCAGCTCGGTGTGCGTGAGGACCTTGACCAGGGCGAGCGCGACGCGGGAGGCCGGCACGACGGTGTCCTGCGGCGCCGCGTACCCGGGGATCGGCGAGCCGTAGATCAGTGCGTACTCGTGGGGGTGCGCGCGGGCCCAGTCGCGGGTGCCCTGCCAGATCGCCAGCCAGCGTTCGCGGAGGTCGCCGGTGCCCGGGTCGGCGGTTTCTGCCGCTTCGCCGATGGCGTTGTAGGCGTCGACGATCAGGTCGGTCAGCAGCCGGTCGCGGCTCGGGTAGTACCGGTAGATCGCGGACGACACCATGCCCAGCTCCCGGGCCACCGCGCGCAGTGACAGCCCCTGCGCGCCGACCTCGCCGAGCTGGCGGCGGGCCTCGTCCTTGATCTCCTGGGCCAGTTCGGCGCGGGCACGTTCACGTGCGGTGCGGGTGGCGGTCATGTGATCAGTGTGCCACGACGAGAGCAGTGCACAAAACCGAGAGCAGTGCTCTTGACAGAGTGCAGCGCTCTCGTGTTCACTGCTCTTAACCGAGAGCACTGCTCTCCCAAAGCTTCGGAGGACACCATGACCGACACCCGCTACATCAAGCCCGGCAAGTCCACCAACGTCTTCAACGAGGTGGTCGCGAAGCTGACGAACCTGGGCGTGAGCGTCTGGGGCAGCCGGGTGCTGACGGTCGTCGGCCGCAAGAGCGGGGAGCCGCGCTCGGTGCCGGTCAACCTGCTGACCGTCGACGGCGTCCGGTACCTGGTCGCCCCGCGCGGCGAGACGCAGTGGGTGCGCAACCTGCGGGCGGCCGGCCAGGGCACGCTGCGCGTCGGGCGCCGCGTCGAGACGTTCACCTTCCGCGAGCTGGCCCACGACGAGAAGCCGGGCATCCTCCGCGCCTACCTCAAGCGCTGGAAGTTCGAGGTCGGCGTGTTCTTCGACGGCGTCGACGCCAAGGCCTCGGACGAGAAGCTGCGCGAGATCGCCCCGGGCTACCCGATCTTCGAGATCTTCACGAAGTAGGTTTCCGCGGGGCGGCGCGGGGTTGGCTGCGGCGAGGAGCTGCGCGGGGTCGCGCCGAGCTACCTGACCCACGAAGTGTGTTGCAACGCCCGGAAGTTGGCCGCGGCGAGGGCGCGGCGGCAAGGGCGCGGCGAGCTCGGTGCCGAGGCGTTCGTGGGTGCGCGAGCCGGTCCGCGGCCGGCAGCCGCGCGGGATTCCGCCGAGCTACCCGGCCTTCACGACCTCGACCTCCGCCGCGTGAAGTTGGCCGCGATCAGGACCACGCCGACCAGGAACGCGGCCAGGCCGATCAGGAACCACAGCTTCTGCCCGGTCATGAAGCTGCCGGTGATGACCCCGATGCCCTGCAGCACCCAGACGGCGCCGACCAGCACGAGCACCACTCCGGCCGCGAGGGTGATCCATCGCTTCATCCGCCCAGCTTAGGCGGGCCGCTCGTCCGGCACGAGTTTGTGGCGGTACGCGTAGACCACCGCGTGCACGCGGTCGGGCAGCCCGAGCTTGCTCAGCACGCGCGAGACGTGCGTCTTGACCGTCTCCTCGCCGACGTGCAACTTGCGCGCGATCTCGGCGTTGCTGCAGGCGCCGGCGAGCAACAGCAGCACTTCGCGCTCCCGGGAGGTCAGCCGGGCCAGCTCCGGGGGTTCGGCGGCCGCGGGCTCGAGGACCGTCGCGAACTTCGCCACCAGCCGACGCGTCACCGAGGGGTCGATCAGCGCGTCCCCCCGGGCCGCCACGCGCATGGCCGCGACCAGCTCCTCCGGCGCCATGCTCTTCAGCAAGAACCCGCTCGCTCCCGCGCGCAGTGCGCGGTAGACGTACTCGTCGGCGTCGTAGGTGGTCAGCACGAGGACGCGGGTGTCGTTGCCCGGCGCCGCCAGGATCGCCTCCGTCGCGGCGAGGCCGTCGAGGCGGGGCATGCGGACGTCGAGGACCGCGACGTCCGGGCGGAGGCGGGCGGTCTCGGCGACCGCCTCGCGGCCGTCGGATGCCTCGCCGACGCAGGTGAAGTCGGGCTGGGTGTCGAGGAGCGCGCGCATCCCGGAACGGAACATCGCGTGGTCGTCGGCCAGCAGGACGCTGATCATGTGCTCTCCACCGGGAAGGTCGTGCGCAGCTGCCAGAGGCCGCCGGTCTCGCCGTAGGAGACCTGGCCGCCGAACAGGGTGACGCGCTGGCGGATCCCCGCCAGGCCGCGGTGCGCGTGCTCCTTTTCTTCGGCTCGGCCGGCGCGGAGCCCGTTCGTCACCGTGAGCACGACCTCGGTGCGGCCGTGGTTCAGCTCGACCTCGACCGGGCCCTGGCCGTGGCGCAGGGCGTTGGTCAGGGCTTCCTGGGCGATCCGGTAGAGCGCGATGTCGAGCGAGCCCGGCAGCTCGCGGGGCTCGCCGCGCAGGGTCAGCCGGGTGGGCAGGCCGGCCGCGCGGACGGTCTCGACCAGCTCGTCGAGGTTGTCGAGACCGGGCTGTTCGGCGTTGGTCTCCGCGTGCAGGAGGTCGAGCAGCCGGCGCAGGTCGGCCATCGCCGAGCGGCTCGCCGACTCGACCGCGCCGAGCGACTTCCGCACCGGTCCGGCGCCCTCGGGCAGGCTGAGCCGGGCGGCGCCGGCGTGCACGCCGATGGCG
>NZ_MUMI01000694.1 GCF_002155975.1 Amycolatopsis kentuckyensis | reverse complement strand
GCCGTTGACGTTGACCAGCAGCGGGTAGACGCCGGGGCGGCCGAGCCGCTCCGCTCGCGTCCCGGTCAGCGGGACGGTGAGGTTCAGCGGGGCGCTCTGGCCCGGCTCCAGCACGTCGGCGACCGACGCGAACTCCGTCAGCGGGGTGTCCTTGATGACAGCACCGGACAGCACGTCACTGACCCCGCGCTCGGTCGTCGCCCGGTCCCCGACCTGCAGCCGCACCTGCGGCTTGGCGATCCGGCGGTCGCCGGTGTTGGTCACCGTGCCGGTGACGGTCAGCGCGGTCGTCGAAGTCGTGATCACCCGCGGGCTGAGCCCGGCCAGGTCGATGCGCAGGCGCGCGCCCTCCTGCGCCTGGGCGACCGTGGCGCCGGCGAGGGCGGGGACGGCCAGGAAGAGGACGGACAGGAAGGTTGCGGCGAACCGCTTCACTCGGGGGCTCCCTCAGGGGCGTGCTCGTCTCGTCCGTGGACGTCCGGGCGCGCGAAAAGTTCCTTGGCCTTCCGGACGAGCTTGCGCTCGTCGGAGTAGGCGAGTTTGGACTCCAGCTCGGCCAGCGGGACCCAGGCCACCTCGGTGACCTCGACGTCTTCGTCGGAAAGCTCGCCGCCGAGCGACTCGAGCAGGAAGTGGTGCACGGTCTTGTGGATGCGCCGCTTCTCGGCCACGAACCAGTAGTCGATGGTGCCCAGTGGCCGCAGGACGCGCGCGGAGATGCCGGTTTCCTCCTTCACCTCGCGCACGGCTGTCTGTTCCACCGTTTCACCGTCCTCGATGTGGCCCTTGGGCAGCGACCACAGCAGTCTGCCGTGCCGGTCGAGCCGGCCGATCAGCACCGCCTGTTCGCGGTCGGAGTCCACCACGAGACCACCGGCCGACGTCTCGTCGACCGTGGTCAGCCGCCTGCCGCGCTGACGCCTGCGCCGCCTGCGCGGCTTCGAGGCGCCGGGGCGGCCGGCTGATCCAGACATGCTGCGATGCTAGAGCAAACGGTTGCCCCGGTAGGCTGGCTCTCCGTGTCCGTGTCCGGCGGTGCCTGCAGCTATCGCACCTGGAACGTAGTGGGATTTTCGTGAACGACGTGGTCGAGGAGCAGGTGGTGGGGCTGATGGAGGTCTCTCCCCTGGCGGAGGAGCTGGCGGAAAGGTTCGCCAGGGCGGGGCACCGCCTGTACCTCGTGGGCGGCAGCGTGCGCGACGCGCTGCTCGGCCGCAGCTCCGGTGACCTCGACTTCACCACCGACGCGCGGCCCGACCGGGTGCTGAAGATCGTCAGCGGCTGGGGCGACGCGGTCTGGGACGTCGGGATCGCCTTCGGCACGGTCGGCGTGACGAAGAAGGGCATGCAGCTCGAGATCACGACGTTCCGCGCCGACAGCTACGACCGCGTCGGCCGCAACCCCGAGGTCACCTTCGGTGACAGCATCGAGGGCGACCTCCTGCGCCGCGACTTCACGGTCAACGCGATGGCCGTCGAGCTGGCGTCCAAGACGTTCATCGATCCGCACGACGGGCTGAGCGCCCTGCGCGAGCGGGTCCTGGACACCCCGGCGACGCCGCAGGAGTCGTTCGCCGACGACCCGCTGCGGATGCTGCGCGCCGCCCGCTTCGCCGCCCAGCTGGACTTCACCGCCGCGCCGCGGGTGGTCGACGCGATGACGTCGATGGCGGACGAGATCGACCGGATCACCGCCGAGCGCGTGCAGGCCGAGCTGTCGAAGCTGCTGCTGGCGCCCGACCCGCGGCCCGGCCTGGAGCTGCTGGTCGGCACCGGGCTGGCCGAGCGCGTGCTGCCCGAGGTGCCCGGGATGCGGCTGGCGATCGACGAGCACCACCAGCACAAGGACGTCTACCAGCACTCGCTGACCGTGCTCGCCCAGGCGATCGACCTGGAGAAGTCGCACGAGCCGACGTCGGAGCCGGACCTGATCCTGCGGCTGGCGGCGCTGCTGCACGACGTCGGCAAGCCGGCCACCCGGGAGTTCCAGCCGGGCGGCGGCGTGAGCTTCCACCACCACGAGGTGGTCGGCGCGCGGATGGCCCGCAAACGTTTGCGGGCGCTGAAGTTCTCGAAGGAGATCGTCGACGACGTCTCCCAGCTCGTGTTCCTCCACCTGCGGTTCCACGGCTACGGCAAGGGCGAGTGGACGGACTCGGCGGTCCGCCGGTACGTCACCGACGCCGGCCACCTGCTGACCCGGCTGCACAAGCTGGTCCGCGCCGACTGCACCACCCGCAACCGCCGGAAGGCGGCGGCGCTGCAGGCGACCTACGACGACCTCGAAGCCCGGATCACCGCGCTCAAGGCCAAGGAGGACCTCGACCGCGTGCGGCCGGACCTCAACGGCGAGCAGATCATGGAGCTGCTCGGCCTCAAGCCGGGGCCGGACGTCGGGAAGGCGTGGAAGTTCCTCAAGGAACTGCGCCTGGACCGCGGCCC
>NZ_MUMI01000693.1 GCF_002155975.1 Amycolatopsis kentuckyensis | reverse complement strand
CCGGCCCGGGGGGAGCCCGGCCACGGCGAGAAGGGCGACCGCGGCGACGAGGACGAGGCGGAAGCCGAGCCCGACCGGATCGGAGCCCTCGCTTTCGGCGTCGTGTGCGCCGGGCTCGCCCTGCTCGGCGCCGCCGCCGAAAGCGAGGGCTCCGATCCGGTCGGGCTCGGCTTCCGCCTCGTCCTCGTCGCCGCGGTCGCCCTTCTCGCCGTGGCCGGGATCGCCGCGGGCCGGGCGAGCCGCCGGATCCGGACGCCGGCCCTCGGGATCGTCGCCGGGCTGTGCTTCGGCGTCGTCGCCATCGCTGGCCGGATCATCCCCAGCCTCGCGCCGCTCGACCTGCTCACCGACCTCGCGACCTACACCGTCGCGATCGCGGGCGGGATGGCGATGCTGTTCTACGCGACGGCGCTGCAGCGCGGGAGCGTCACCACCTCGACCGCGATGATGGTGCTCGGCGAGACGGTGTTCCCGTCGCTGGTCGGCGTGCTCGTGCTCGGCGACCGCACCCGGCCCGGCTTCGCGGTCGTCGCCGTCGCCGGGTTCGCCCTCGCCGTGGTGGCCGCGCTCGCACTGGCCCGGTTCGGCGAACCGGCGACGGAACCGCGGAATGAGACGAAGCCGACCGTCTTCCCGTAACTTCTTTACTTAGACTAGCCTTACCTATCCCAGCTCTGGAGAGGGAGGCGCGGGTGAGCACGACGGGACGGCAGGTCCTCCGCCGGTCGATCGCCGGGCAACGACGACCGGTGGCGCTCGCGGCACTGCTGACCGCGTGCCACCAAGGCGGCGAAGCACTGGTCCCGGTGGTCATCGGCGTGGTCATCGACCAGGCCGTCGCGGGCGGCTCGATCGGCACGCTGCTGAGCTGGCTGGCGGTACTGGGCGTGCTCTTCGCCGTGCTGTCCACGAGTTACCGGCTCGGCGCCCGCTTCGGCGAGCGCGCCGCCGAACGCGCGGCCCACGACCTCCGCCTCGACGTCGGGCGCCGCGTGCTGCACCCCGGCGGCGTGGCCGACTCGGGCACCCTCGCCGGCGAGCTGGTGAGCATCGGGACGTCGGACGCCAAGCGCGTCGGCACCGTCAACGGCGTCCTCCCCTTCGGCGTCGCCGGACTGGCCGGGCTGCTGGTCAGCGCCGTCGTGCTGCTCACCATGTCCCTGCCGCTCGGCCTGCTCGTGCTGCTCGGCACGCCGCCGATGCTGTACCTGGCGCACCTGGTCGGGAAGCCCCTCGAGCGCCGCAGCGAGGCCGAGCAGGAGCGGTCGGCGTTCGCCTCCGGCGTCGCCACGGACCTCGTCGCCGGGCTGCGGGTGCTGAAGGGGGTCGGCGCCGAACGCGCCGCCGTCGACCGCTACCGCCGGACCAGCCAGGACTCGCTGCGGGCGACCCTGCGCGCGGCCCGCGCCCAGGCCTGGCACAACGGCGCGCTGCTGGCGCTCACCGGGATCTTCATCGCCGTGGTCGCCCTGGTCGGCGGCAACCTCGCCGCGGCGGGCGACATCAGCGTCGGCGACCTGGTCGCCGCGGTCGGGCTCGCGCAGTACCTGATCACGCCGTTCTCGATCTTCTCGTGGGTCAACGGCGAGCTCGCGCAGGGCCGGGCGTCCGCCGCGCGCATCGCCGACGTGCTGAACGCGCCGCCCGCCGTCGGCACCGGGGAGGCGACGCTGCCGGCTCCCGCGGCCGGGCACGTCAAGCTGTCCGCGCTGAACCGCGGCGCCCTGCGCGACGTCGGTTTCGAAGCACGCCCGGGCGAGCTGCTCGGCGTGGTGGCCACCGACCCGGCCGCCGCGACCGACCTCCTGGACTGCCTGGGCCGCGCCGCCGATCCCACCGGCGGCTCGGTGTCGGTCGACTCGGTGGACCTGTCCACTGTGGACCCGAACCGGGTGCGCGAGGTGGTGCTGGTCGCCGCGCACGACGCGGACCTGTTCGCCGGCACGGTCGCCGAGAACATCGAGACCGGCCCGAAAACGGCCGAGGCGATGACCGCGGCCGCCGTCGACGAGGTGGCCGGCGCGCTGCCCGACGGGGTCGCGACCGCCGTCACCGAACGCGGGCGGTCGCTGTCGGGCGGGCAGCGGCAGCGCGTCGCGCTCGCCCGGGCGCTCGCCGCCGACGCGCCGGTGCTGGTCCTGCACGACCCGACGACCGCCGTCGACACGGTCACCGAGGCCCGGATCGCCGCGGGGCTCGCCGAGCTGCGGCGCGGCCGCACCACGATCCTCGTGACCACCAGCCCGGCGCTGCTGGCGGCCACCGACCGCGTCGTCCTGCTCGACGACGGGCGCGTCGCGGGCGAAGGCAGTCACGCCGAGCTGGCCGGTCGTCCCGACTACCGAGCGGCGGTGCTGTCATGACCCGCGAACTCCTCCCGGTGGCCGACGGCCGCCGGATCCGCGCCGTCCTCGGCGAGCTTCTCGGCCGGGCGAAGGGCCGGACGGCGGCCGCGTTCACGATGCTCGTCGCGGCGACCGCGATCGGCCTGCTGACCGCGCCGCTGCTCGGCCGGGTCGTCGACCTGGTCGCCACCCGCCGCCCGGCC
>NZ_MUMI01000692.1 GCF_002155975.1 Amycolatopsis kentuckyensis | reverse complement strand
CTCGGTGCGCGGGCTGCGGCAGCTCGAAGCCGTCCTCGAGGTGCCCGCGGGTTCGCTGGTCGCGCTGCTCGGCCCGCCGCGGGCCCGCCGGTCCGCGCCCGCGGAGCTCGGCCGGTTCTGGCCGGACGGCCCGCGCATCGACGCCGCGGTGTCCGATGTGGACATCCGGTGGGACGAGCGGCTGACCCGGCTCAGCCAGCACGACGTCGTCCTCGTCGGCCCGGACCGCGAGGAGCTGGAGATCCGGTCGCGGCAGGTGCTGCGGGCCGAAGCCGACGGCCCGGACCGGTGGGTGGTGATCCTGCACCTGGACGAGCACGACCGGCCGCTGCCGGAGCTGCGTTCCCTGCGGGGCTGCCACGCGGGCCGCAGCGTGCTGAAGCCGGAAGACGGCCTCCTGGTCGTCGAGCTGCTCTTCGGCAGGCCGCTGCTGCGCGGTGAAACGGTGATCACCGAACACGCGCTCGTGAATCGCGCGCCGCACCCGGTCGCGACGAACTACGAACGCAAGTTCCGCCTGCCGGTCCGCGAATACGTGCTCGAAATCCGGTTCTCACCGGAGGCGGTGCCGGCGGTGTGCCGCCGGTTCGCGGAGCCCGGCGAACACGCCGACGTCGTCCCGGAATCCGCTGCGGTGCACGGGGTCGCGCTGAACTTCGGGCCCGGCCGCTACGGGTTCGCCTGGGACTGGCCCAGTTAACTGTTAAAGACCTGCGGATCTTCAGAACCGGCTTTCCGGCGGCTTACCGTCTGCGCACTCCACTCGCCGATCCGAGGAGAAACCGATGCGCAGATTCGTTTCCGTCGTGGGCGTCGCCGCGCTGGCCGCGCTGGGACCGGGCCTCGCGCCCGCCGAAGCGGCACCGGACCACCCGGACGCCGAGGTGGCGGGTGTCGCCGCGGCGTTCGGGCTGCCGGCGGACGAGGCCCGGGCCCAGCTCACCGCCCAGGACCGGGCCCACCGGCTGGCCGCAGCCCTCCCCGCCGCGGTCCGCGCGCGGGCCGCGGGGCAGTGGTTCGACGCCGTCGCCGGGAAGCTGACCGTCGCCGTCACCACACCGGAAGCGGCCGAGGAAGCCCGGGCCGCGGGGGCGGCGGCCCGGGTCGTGGCCCGGAGCCGGGCCGATCTCGACCGCACCGCCTCGGCCGTCCGCGCCCAGGTCGGCACCGGCGTCCCCGGCGTCTACGGCTGGGGCGTCGACGTCCGCGCCAACGACGTCGCCGTGGACGTCGACCGGACGAAGAAGACCGCCGCGACCGAAAGCTTCCTTTCGCGCGTGCGGGAACTCGGCGTCCGGATCACCGAGACCACGACGTCGCCGCGGCAGCAGTCGGGCACGGTCCAGACCGGCAACCCGTGGTGGCCGGGCAGCGAGAGCAACTGCTCGGTCGGCTTCCCGGTGACGGATTCCGCGGGCGCCAAGCACTTCCTGACCGCGGGCCACTGCACGAACGACCGCGACCAGGCCGCGTACGGCGCCTCGGGGCAGCAGAACCGGATCGGCACGTCGAACGCAGGCGGCACCCACAGCGTCAACGCCCGCGAAGGCGACATGGGTGTCGTCGCGGTGACGGAGACCGGCTGGAACCTCTCGGCGTCGGTGAACACCTGGGGCCAGCCGGCGATCACGCTGTCCGGCGCGGCCGAGGCGATGGTCGGCGACCGCGTCTGCCACTCCGGCAACACCTCGCACTGGCAGTGCGGCGAGGTGAAGTACACCCACAAGTCCGTCGACTACGGCGGCGGCCTGGTCATCGACGACCTGACCTGGACGACGGCGTGTTCCCTCGGCGGCGACTCCGGCGGCGGCTGGCTGCTCGGCGACCAGGCCACCGGCCTCCACGACGGCGGCCCGGCGCAGTGCGTCCAGAACCCGTCCGACGGTGACCTGTCGCTCTTCCAGCCGGTGGCCGAAGCGCTGGCCAAGTGGCAGCTCACCCTGGTGACCGGTGGCGGCGACACGACCCCGCCGAGTGCGCCGGCCAACCCGCGGGTCACCGGCACGACGGCCGGCAGCGTGTCACTCGCCTGGGACGCGTCGACCGGCGACGCCACCGCGTATGACGTCTACACCGGATCCGCGCTCGCCACCAGCGTCGCCGGGACCAGCGCGACGGTCACCGGGCTCGCTCCGGACACCGCGTACACGTTCACGGTCAAGGCGCGCGACGCCGCCGGCAACACGTCTCCGGCCAGTCCGGCGGTGTCCGCGCGCACGCAGGCGGGTGGCGGCCGGACCTTGACCAGCGACACGGACTACGCGATCCGCGACTACCAGCAGGTGTTCAGCCCGGTCACGTCCGCCCTGACCGGGCCGGCGGCGACCCCGCTGACGGTCGCGGTGACGATCCGGCACACGTGCGCCGAAGACCTCGGCGTCACGCTGCTCGACCCGAACGGCCGCGGCTACGCACTGAAGTACAGCGGCGGCAGCACGTGCACGGCGTGGAACGGTGCCCGGACGTTCACGGTTCCGGCGTCCGCCCCGGCCGGCGGCCGCTGGCAGCTGCGCGTCACGGACTACGGCCCCGGCGACACCGGCACCCTGGACACCTGGTCGATCACCCTGTGAGCCGCCGCGGGCCGGGTGCGTCCCGGCCCGCGGTGCCTCAGTCCAGGGGCAGGTTGAGCAGCGCGTTCTCGATCAGCTCCGGCATCGCCGGGTGGATCCAGTACTGGCCGCGGGCCATGCTCCGCGCGTCGAGGCCGAAGCTCATCGCTTGGATGAGCGGCTGGATCACCGACGACGCCTGCGGGCCGATGATGTGCGCGCCGAGCAGCTGGCCGGTCGCCGGGTCGGCCAGGAGCTTCGCGAAGCCCGTGGTGTCCTCCATCGCCCAGCCGTAGGCGATCCCGGCGTAGTCCTGCTTCGAGACCACATAGGACACGCCGAGGTCGCGGGCCTTCTGCTCGGTGAGCCCGACCGAGGCCACCTGCGGGTGCGAGAAGACCGCGTGCGGCACGAACCGGTGGTCGGCGGTCATCCGCTCGTCCGGGTGCAGGAGGTTGTGCTGCACCACGCGGGCTTCGTGGTTCGCGACGTGCTTGAGCTCGTGCGGCGACGACAGGTCGCCGAGCGCGTAGATGCCTTCGACCACGGTCTCCTGGTAGTCGTCGACCACGACGTGCCCACTGTCCATGGTGGTCACCCCGGTGGCGGCGACGTCGAGGAGGTCCGAGTTCGGCCTGCGGCCGGTGGCGATGAGCAGCACGTCGCCCTCGACGGTCTCGGCGCCCTGCGGCCCCTCCAGGTCCAGCGCGACGCCGGTCTCGGTCTTGCGCGCCCGCACGGTCTTGCGGTCGAGGCGGACGTCGAACCGCTCGGCGGCCAGCTCGGTGAAGCGCGCGCTGACGTCCTCGTCCTCCGAGCGCAGCAGCCGCCCGGAGCGGTTGACCAGCGTGACCCGCGCGCCGAACGAGGCGAAGACGTGCGCGGATTCGGCCGCGATGTACCCGCCGCCCAGGATGACGATCCGCTCGGGCAGCTCGTCGATCCGCATGATCGTGTCGGAGGTGTGGTAGTCGACGTCGTCCAGACCGGGGATTTCCGGGATGACCGGGCGCCCACCCGCGGCGAGCACGAACTTGTCGGCGGTCAGCACCTCGTCGGGGCGCCCGTCGGCGAAGCTGACGCGCAGCTCCTTGTGGCCGGTGAAGCGGCCGGTGCCCTCGAAGACGTCGACGTTCGCGTTGTCCTCGTGGCTGCGGCGGTACTCCGCGCCGCCCTCGGCGATCGGGTCGATCCGGCCGAAGATGCGGTCCCGGATGTCGCGCAGGCGGACGCCCTTCAGCTCTTCGTCGACGCCGTACTTGGCGCTGTGCGAAGGCGTGTACGCGACGTCGGCGGCGTACACGAACATCTTCGTCGGGATGCAGCCCACGTTGAGGCACGTGCCGCCGAAGGTGCCCTTCTCGACGATCGCCGTCTTCTTGCCGGCGAAGTCCGGGCCGAGGATCGAGTTGCCCGATCCCGTCCCGACGATCACCAGGTCATAGTGGGGCACTGCATCCTCCGCGGGTCCGGTTCCGGTCGTTTCACCCTAGCCAACCTCGCCGCGAAGTCGGCTGTTCCCTGTTGTGCTTAACGTCGTATTACGTGGTCAGTGGCCGGTCGCGGTGAAGTGCATCCGGTCCTTCGGGCTGGTCCAGGCGCCGCCCCAGCTCCACCCGATCGCCGCGAACGCGCGCACGGTCGCGTCGCCGGCCAGGACCATGCCGGGCCGCTTGCGCGAGCGGTCGACGTACGCCGAGGCCAGCTCGGGCAGCACCAGGTCGCCCCGGGTGTAGGGGTTGCAGAACGGGTTGACGTCGACGGCGAGCCCGTAGGCGTGTGCCGACCAGGTCGTCTGCCCGCGCGCCGGGCGGCAGACGAACGCGCTGGTCGCGTTGCCGTCCCCGGTCGGCGGCGCGGTGAGCTCGGCCGGGCCGGTCACGCGCATCTCCTCGAGCGGGAAGCGCGCGGCGAAGAGCTGTCCGAAGACCTTGGTGATGCCCGCCGCGCCGCGGGCGTTCACCAGCATTTCGCCGGTGTGCGTGTGGCCGTCGAAGCCCCAGAAGGACATCGTCAGGTAGCGGAGGTCGGCGGCTTTGACGGGGCAGGCGGGCTGCCACGTGCTGCGCGCGAGGACGTCGGCGGGCA
>NZ_MUMI01000691.1 GCF_002155975.1 Amycolatopsis kentuckyensis | reverse complement strand
GCTGGCCGGGCTCATGTCCCACCGTCCTCCCCGGTCGGGTGCGAGTCTCTTTCAGGAAAGCATCCCCCGACCAGCTTGGCACGGTGACCGGGCGGTCAATTGACAAGGTGCCAATGGCGGGCGTCCGCGGGCATGGGTCAAGATGACCCCATGACCGCTACTGCTGACAGTCTGCCCGACCTCGTGTCCCTCAAGGTCGACGTGGACGGCCCTGTGGCCGAAGTGACGCTCCTCGGCCCGTCCAAGGGCAACGCGATGGGCCCGGACTTCTGGCGCGAGCTGCCCCTGGTGTTCCGCGCGCTGGACGCCGACCCGCAGGTCAGGGCCGTGGTGCTGACCGGCAGCGGCAAGCACTTCTCCTACGGCCTCGACCTGCCCGCGATGATGGGCGACTGGGCACCGATGCTGGGCGGCGACAGCCTGGCCGGCCCGCGGACGGCGTTCCTCGACCAGGTCCGGTCGCTGCAGGCGGCGGTCAGCTCGATCGCGGACTGCCGCAAACCGGTCGTCGCGGCCGTTTCGGGCTGGTGCATCGGCGGCGGGGTCGACGTCGTCGCGGCCGCCGACGTCCGCCTGGCCAGCGCCGACGCCAAGTTCAGCGTCCGCGAGGTGCGCGTCGCCATCGTCGCCGACCTCGGCAGCCTCCAGCGGCTCGCCTCGATCATCGGCGAGGGGCACCTGCGCGAGCTCGCCCTCACCGGCAAGGACGTCGACGCCGCCCGAGCCGAGAAGATCGGCCTGGTCAACGACGTCTACGAGAGCCAGGACGCGCTGCTGAAGGCCGCGCGCGAACTCGCCGGCGAGATCGCTGCGAACCCGCCGCTGGTGGTGCAGGGTACGAAGCAGGTACTGGCGGCGAACACCGAGCGCCAGGTCGCCGACGGCCTCCGGTACGTCGCGGCGTGGAACTCGGCGTTCCTGCCCAGCAAGGACCTCGGCGAAGCGGTCCAGGCCTTCATGGAGCGCCGCCCGCCGGAGTTCAAGGGCGAGTAGAGGAGACCAGGGTGAGCGTCCACCACGCGTTCCGCGTCGCACGGGACTACCTGCAGGCCCACCGCGAGGACTACGACACGGCGTACCGCGACTTCGCCTGGCCGGAGTTCGACGAGTTCAACTGGGCGATCGACTGGTTCGACGTCGTCGCGCACGACCCGGACAACGCGGAGCGGTACGCGCTGTGGATCGTCGAGGAGGACGGCCGCGAGAACCGCTGGACCTACCCGGAGATGTCCGGCCGGTCCAACCAGGTGGCGAACTGGCTGCGCTCGCTCGGCGTCCGCCGCGGCGACCGGCTGATCCTCATGCTGGGCAACCAGGGCGAGCTGTGGGAGACGATCCTCGCCGCGATCAAGCTCGGCGCGGTGATCATCCCGGCGTCCACGCTGCTCGGACCGGCCGACCTGACCGACCGCGTCGAGCGCGGCGCGGCCAAGCACGTCGTCGTCCGCTCGGTGGACGCGCCGAAGTTCGACGGCGTCGGGGGCGGCTACACCCGGATCGCGGTGGGGGAGCCGGTCGAGGGCTGGCACACGTACTCGGCCGCGTTCGCCGAGTCGCCGGAGTACACCCCGGACGGCCCGACGAAGGCCGCCGACCCGCTGCTGCTGTACTTCACCTCCGGCACGACCGCGAAGCCGAAGCTGGTGCAGCACACGCACGTCTCGTACCCGGTGGGCCACCTGTCCACCATGTACTGGATCGGCCTGGAGCCCGGGGACGTCCACCTCAACATCTCCTCGCCCGGCTGGGCGAAGCACGCGTGGAGCAACTTCTTCGCGCCGTGGAACGCCGAGGCGACGGTGTTCCTCTACAACTACAGCCGGTTCGACGCGGGTGCGCTGATGGCGCAGATGGACCGGTGCGGGGTGACCAGCTTCTGCGCGCCGCCGACGGTGTGGCGGATGCTCATCCAGGCCGACCTGACGGCCCTGAAGACGCCGCCACGCAAGGTGGTGGGCGCCGGGGAGCCGCTCAACCCGGAGGTGATCGACCAGGTCGAGAAGGCCTGGGGCGTCACCATCCGCGACGGCTTCGGCCAGACCGAAAGCAGCGTCCAGATCGCGAACACGCCGGGCCAGGACGTCGTGCCAGGCTCGATGGGCCGCCCGCTGCCCGGCTTCGTGGTGGCGCTGGTCGACCCGGTCAGCGGCGAGCGTGCGTCCGAGGGCGAGATCTGCCTGGACCTCGCGCACCGGCCGGTGGGCCTGATGACCGGGTACGCGGACGACGACGAGCGCACTTCGGCGGCCTTCGCCGGCGGCTTCTACCACACGGGCGATGTCGGTTCGATCGACGAGCGCGGCTACATCACCTACGTCGGGCGCACCGACGACGTGTTCAAGGCGTCGGACTACCGGATCTCGCCGTTCGAGCTGGAGAGCGTCCTGATCGAGCACGAGGCGGTGGCCGAGGCGGCGGTCGTCCCGGCCCCCGACCCGATCCGGCTGGCGGTGCCCAAGGCGTACGTCGTGCTGGCTTCGGGCTTCGAACCGGACGCCGCGACCGCGCGGTCGATCCTGGCGTACTGCCGCGAGCACCTGGCGCCGTACAAGCGGATCCGGCGGCTCGAGTTCGCGGAGCTGCCGAAGACGATCTCGGGCAAGATCCGCCGGGTCGAGCTGCGGGGCCGCGAGAGCGACCCCGCGCGGGGCACGGGGACCGAGTACCGCGAGGAGGACTTCCCGGACCTCAAGTCCTGAGACTCAGCTGCGGGTGCCCTCGACCTGGCGGCCGTCCTCGGTCGAGCACGCCGTCACCGGGTCGTTCGCGCCGCTGCCGCACGTCCACTCGTCGAGGACGATCGGGCCCGGGCCGTCGGCGTCGTTCGCCTCGGCCGGGGTCAGCTTCGCGAAGTAGTTCTCGAGCAGCTTCGTCGCCGCGGCGCAGTCGACCTTGCCGTGCGCGACGACGGCCGTCTTCGCGCCGCCCGTGCCGCTGACGTCGCCGCAGGGCACGCCGGGGGCCGTCGACCCGGCCGCGGCGGCCGCGGCGGGGACGGGTGCCTCGGAAGAGGGCGCGGCGGGCGCCGGGTCGCTGCCGCAGCCGGCCAGCGCGGCGGCCGCGGCGACGAGCAGCAGGGGGTAGGCGAGTGTCTTCATGGACCCTTCAGGAGCGCGAGGAGGAACGGGGTCATTCGGACGGCACGACGGCGGCGAAGACCGTCTGCTCGCCCTTGGTGCAGGTGGTGCCGCCCTGGGCGGCGGGCGGCCCGGAGGTGCACAGCCAGCCGTCGACGGTCTCGTTCACCGCGTCGTTCGAGCCGGCGCCCTGGCGGCCGGTGATCTTGCGGTGGAAGTCGCCGACCAGCTTCGTCGCGGCGACGCAGCTGACCCCGGCGGCACCGCTGTCGAAGACGTAGAGCGTCAGCCCGCTGGCGGCGGCGACGGTCCCGCACGACCCGGGCACCGACGGCGGCGGCCCGGACGGCCTGGTCACCGGGGCCGGCGCGGACTCGCTGCCGGTGGCGCCGGGCGGAGGCGGCGGGGTGCCGGCCGACGTCGTCGCGGACGGTGCCGTCGAGGCGGGCGGCGGAGCCGGGGGAGCCTGCGCGGCGGGGTCCCCGGAGCAGGCGGCGAGGACGGGCAGGGCGAGGCAGGCCACGAGCCACGTCCTCGTGGTGGTCGGGTGGGGCACCGCGATCCTTCCTCCCCGGTCGGTCCCCGTGGAGCCACGGGTGTGCCGGAGATTACAACAGCGGGCAGGCGGCCCGGTCCGGAGGCCGCCCAAAAGATGTCCACAATGGACGATTAACATTCCGTTCACGCTCCGAAACCTCCCGCTGTCATCAAGAATCGATCGGTCTAATTCGGGCCGAAACGGTTAACGATCCGGCCTCGAGGGCCGAAGATCTTGGTGGAGGCCGACGAGCTTCCCCGTCCCGAATCCCCGTCCCGAATCCGTGAGAGCGATGAACGCCGACGCTGTGAGCACCGAAGACCCGACCAGTCCGCCGCACCAGACCAC
>NZ_MUMI01000690.1 GCF_002155975.1 Amycolatopsis kentuckyensis | reverse complement strand
CATCCAGCGCACCGGTTCGTCGTTCCACACACCCGCTCACGGACGTGACCCCGTTCGCGGGTACCGCGGCTTCCCGGCACAGCCCCTCGACGTGCCGGGAAGCCGGCGGCTCAGGTGCGCTCGCGGTACTGCGAGTCCTCGCTCGGCGCGGTGAGCAAGGGCTCCCGGAGCGCACCCGGTGTGGGTCCCGGCGCCGCGGGGGCAGCGCGGCGCCGGGACCGGGATCCGACCCGGCCGGGCGCGGTCGGCCGGTCGGAAAGTTCGTGTGTTCGCATGGTTTCTCGCCCCTGGGGTACGTCGGACGCGCCTGGGCGTCACGAGACGTGAAAGAGCCACGGATTCCGGGCTGGAGCAGGGGAAACGTCACGCCTCAACGGCGTGCGGGCGCACCTGGATGATCGTGATTTGGGCGCACTTGTCCCCGGCTGCCCGGTCGGGGGTCAGTCGGGGGAGGTGGTTGGCAGGGCGGCTTCCCTGCCTGCGCCGTCGACCTCGTGGTCGCGGCTGGTGCCGATCAGCTTGAGCTGCGTGGTGGTGACGTCGTCGGTGTGGACGGCGAACGCGTGGCGGGCGCCGCCGGAGCCGTCGTGGCCCGGGGCCGCGGTGGGGGCCGGCGCGCTCGGGGCGGTGGTGCCGCCGGGCAGGCCGGGTGTGGAGTCGCCGCCGCCGGTGAAGCGGGTGCCGGAGTCGCGCGGCTGGTCCTGGACCGCCGGAAGCGGCTGCGCCTGGCGGACGACCAGGTGCGCGAGCGCGACCCGGGAGGTCTGCTGCTGGCTCGCGGTCGCGGTCGCGGGGGCCGCGGCCGGGACGGTCTCGAGGACCGCGGCCGGTGCCTGGGTGACGACGGCCGTCACGCCGGGGACGACCGCGGTGCCGCCGCCGGAGTTCGAGCTGCCGCCGAACACGGGGCTCAGGATGTCGTCGAGGGGCAGCAGCACCGGCGCGTTCGGGTGGCCGGCGGGCGGCTGGGTGAGCGGCGCGAGCACGGTGTGGGTGAGCGTGTCCGTGACGGTGGTCAGCGTCCCGCCGACCACGTCGAGGACGCCGCCGACGAGGCCGCCGAGCAGGTCGCCGCCGGACGAGGTGGCCGAGTCGCCGGTGATGTCCTTTGTGGTCGCTCCGGTGACCGCCTTCAGGGTGCCGCCGACGAGGCCGAGCAGGTTTCCGCTGGAAGAGGTGGCCTTCGGTGCTTCGGAGCTCTCCGCCGAGGTCGCCTTCTTCGTGGCGGCGGGCTCCTCGGCGGGCGAGGTGTCCGACGGCTCCGCGGTGGCCGTGCTCTCCGGCGTGGTGGCCGCTTCGGCGGAATCGCTTTCCGGAGTGGCGACCGGCTCTTCGCCGGGGGTCTCGCTGTCCTTTGTGGTCTCGGACGCGGGTGTTTCGACCGGCTTCGGCTCGTCCGCCGCCGGCTCGGCGCTGTCGGCCTTCGGCTGCACCGCGCAGGTGCCCTCGCCGGTCTCGTGGTGGCTCTTGCGGTGCCTGGCGTGCCAGAACGGCTTCGCGGCGTGGTCCACAGTGGAAACCACGGGCGCCTCGGGGCAGGCCGGGCGTTCGGCCGCCGACGCGGTGCTGCCGGACAGCGCGGCACCGAGCAGCCAGCCCGCGAGGGTCAGGCCGCCGGCGACCAGGATTTTGGCGGCGGGCCGCTGCAGCGACGCCGTCCACGGGCGCGGCGCGCGTACGCGCGCGTGG
>NZ_MUMI01000069.1 GCF_002155975.1 Amycolatopsis kentuckyensis | reverse complement strand
GCTGCAGGGCCTGGGCGGCGACCAGCGAGCCGAGATCGGGCGCGGCGGCGCACCACGCCGACGCGGCGGCGAACACCAGGACCGACCCGGCGAAGGAGATCCGGCGGCCGTACAGGTCACCGAGCCGCCCGTGCAGCGGCGTCGCGACGGTCAGGGTCAGCAGGCCGGCGGCGGTGACCGCGACCAGCCCGGTGCGGGCGTGCAGGTCGGCGCCGATCGACGGCAGGGCGGCGGTGAGGACCAGGCCGTCCAGCTGGGCCATGGCCATGCCGAGCAGCAGGCCGGCGTAGGCGAGGTTCCGAGATGCGTGCATAAAGCACACGTTATAACGTGCCTTATGCACACATCAAGCGAGGGCGGCCCGGCCCTGTTCCGGCTGGTCCGGCACTGGACGCGCCAGTGGGCCCCGGAGGTCGTCGAGCGCTTCGGCGAGGGCACCCCGCCGTCGTGGACCGTGCCGAACCTGTTCGTCATCCAGGCGATCGACGGCGCGACCGGCGACGAGGTGACGGTCGCGGACGTGGCCCGCCAGCTGGGCATCGACCGCTCGGTGGCCAGCCGGATGGTGAGCGAAGCGGCGCGAGAGGGCTTCGTCGAGCGCTCGACGTCGACGCGTGACGCGCGCCGCGCGGTGCTGACCCTCACGGAGGCCGCGAAGGAGTTCCTCGACGCTTCGCGGGCCCACCAGCGTCAGGCGTTCGACGCGCTGGTGGGCCACTGGCCCGAGGAGGACCGCGAACGGTTCGCCGGCTACCTGAACCGGCTCGCGGACGAGGTCCTCGGCTAGCTCCCCGACTTGTGCGTCCGGCCGGAACCGGCTTGAGTGGGCCGGTATGAACCCGGGTTTCCCGACGGTGGTCCCGCGGATGGTGGTGCGCGACCTGGTCGCCGCCGTCGCGTTCCTGCGCACGGTCTTCGGCGCGACCGGCGAGGTCGAGAGCGGACGTCCCGCCCAGCTCCGCCTCGGCGACTCGCTGCTCATGGTGTCGGCCGAAGGCGAGCGGGCGCTGTTCCCCGCGTTCCTCCACATTTACGTGGCCGACGTGGACGCGACGTACCGCCGCGCCGTCGACTGCGGCGCGACGAGCCTGGAGGAACCGGCGGACATGCCCTACGGCGACCGGCGGGCGATGGTCCGCGACCCGTTCGGCAACGTCTTCCAGATCGCCCGGCCCGGGAGCTGACTACTCCCCGGTACTGCCGTCGATCGCCTCGCGGACCAGGTCGGCGTGGCCGTTGTGGCGGCTGTACTCCTCGACCATGTGGACCAGGATCCAGCGCAGGGTCGGCGTGTTGCCGTCCCGCAGGGCACGCCGGGCCCGCTGCCCGAGGTCGCCGCCGGCCAGTGCTTCCTTCGTCGCCGTCCGGGAGCGCTCGACCGCGGCCGCCCAGAGTTCGCGCAGCTGCTCCGGGGTGTCTCCCGCGGCCGAATCCCAGTCCCAGTCCGGTGTTGCCGCCCAGTCGACCGCGTCGAACGGCGCCATCCGGTCACCGCCCTGTAGCACGTGGGAGAACCAGTGGTCCTCCACGAAGGCCAGGTGCTTGAGCAGCCCGCCGAGGGTCATCGTGGCCGGCGGGTGCGTCGCGCGCAGGCCCGCCGCGTCCAGCCCGGCGCACTTCCAGGCCAGCGTCGCGCGGTGGAAGTCCAGGAACCCGAGGAGCGTGGTGGCTTCGTCACCGTCGAAGGGCGGCTCGGGCCGGCCCTGATCGTCCACAGTGGTCACGACGACGCCGTCAGCGGGCGGACGTCCCAGATCCACACCCCACCGACGAACTCCGCCGGCTTGCGCAGCAGCAGTTCCACAGTGGACTTCAGCGCTTCCTGGTTCTGGCGCGGCCCGACCACGAGCACGTCGGCGTTCCAGGCTCGCAGGTCCGCGAGCGCCTGGGTGCGGTCGGCCTCGGTCACCTCGGCCGCCTGGCCGGTGCGCTCCACCTGGGCGAACAGGTCCGACGTCGGCAGCGGGACGGCGCCGTAGCGGCCGCGGCGGTCGGTCGGGGACGTCGGGCCGACGAAGTAGCCCTCCGGCATCGGGTAGCCCAGACCCGCGTCGACCTGCCAGTGCAGCGGCTCGGCCTCCCCGGTGCTCGGCAGCGGCACCGGCACCAGCGAACCGCCCGGCGCGACGTACTGGCGCCAGATCCCGTCGGCGAAGAACGGCGGCGAGAGGGGACGCTGGTGCGTCACCAGCTCCGTCGGCGCGATCGGCAGCAGCACGGCCACCACCGCGCCGATCCAGATCATCTTCAGCGGGAACCGTGGCTTGCCGTCGAGGGGTTCCGGTTGCTCGGCGGCCGCGGTCCACACGCGGTGCGTCGCGATCGCCAGGAGCGCGCCCGCCACCGGGATGCAGCCCATCGCGAGCCGGGACTCGAGCAGCGAGTCGAGCAGCGGCAGCTGGCCCAGCCACTTCCACGGGCCGGCGATGCCGGTGTCCTCGTGCGCCACGGTGATCTCGATGCCGAGCGACAGCAGGGCCATCACGTACATCGTGATCGCGAGCGCCCGCGAAACGACGTCGCGCCACAGCCAGATCGTCAGCACCACCATGAGCACGATCAGCGGCCAGCCGAAGAACGCGTTCTCCTCGGTGCGGTTCATCGAGACGTCCGCGGCCGCCTCGGGCGCGCCGGCGATCGACTGCGTCGCGAAGCGCGTGAACGCCGCCGTGTCGTTGCCCGCCGAACCGTGCAGCAGCGAGTGGAAGCTCTGCGGGCCGAAGAACTGCCAGTACAACGGGAATCCGGCGATCAGCAGGGCGACCACCGCGCCGATCCCGATGCCCTTGCCCAGCGGGGCCAGCATGCCGCGGATCTGCGCGCGGTGCGGGATCAGGTACGCGACCGCGAACACGATGAAGGCGAGCGCGAAGATGGCCAGGGGCTCTTCACCCAGCAGGATCTGCCACGCGACGAGCAGCCCGAGCACGATCCCGTTGCGCACCGGGCGTTCGCCGCGCGCGACCTGGATCGTCTTGAGCGCGATGAACGGCAGCACGAACAGCACCACGAAGTTGGGGTGCGCGTTGCCGTGCGAGATCATCGGCGGCGCGAAGCCGCAGAACGCGCCGCCGATCGCGGCCGCCGTCCGGTTCGGCACCAGGTGCCGGGAGAACACCCAGTACCAGCCGAGCGCGGTGCCGGCGAGACCGGCGGTGAGCACGATCGCCCAGGTGAGCGTGGCGCCGAAGGTGAGCGTGAGGGGCGCCAGCGGGATGTTCAGGCCGAACATCGCCGCGTTGGCCGCCATGTTGACGCCGTGCGGGTAGTTCTGCAGGTCCGTGGTGAACGGGTTCTGGAAGTGCAGGACCGCCTTCGCGACGACCGTCGAGTACCACTCCCACTGGCTCTGGTCGGCGCCGCCGTTCCAGAGATAGCCGCGCTTGAGGTCGAACCACAGGCCGTTGTAGAGCAGGATCGTGAACAGCAGGTACCCGCCGGCGATCGCGGAATCCGGCCACGCCCAGCGCTTCGGACCTTCCGGCAGTTCGGGAGCGGGCGGCACCAGCTCGGGGACGGCTTCGGACTTCAAGCTCACGGTTCGACCACCCTGGCGAGGAAGTAGAGCGCCCCGGTCCCGGCGTGCCGGACCAGCAGCAGGAACGGCCGGTCCACCGTCACGGCGACCGGATCGTCGATCATCATCGAGGTGAGGCGCATGACCAGGGCGGTGGCCGCGGCCCCCTCGAAACCTTGTTCGTCGACGCGCAGCACGGCCTGGTGCAGCACCTCGGACACGGTCAGCCGCGGATCCGGCGAGAGCCCGCTCAGGTCGGCGTCGTCGGTGAACATCGTGCGCACGCCGAGGCCGCGCACCACGTCGCCCAGCAGGCTCGACACGTCCAGCGAGACCTTGGGGAGCGCGAGTTCCACCGGCTTGAAGCGGATCCGGCCGAGCAGGCTCGTCAGCTTCGCCTGGTCGAGCCGGGCTTCGGCCTCGGCGAGCTCACCGTCGGGCAGCAGCACGACGGCCTGCAGGCCACCGGCCGCGGCCAGCTGCACCGCCTGCCAGCCATCGGCGTGCGCGTAGCCGAGTTTTTCGCTGAGCCACATGGTCGGCACGTCCCGCGTGCCGGAGGGGGCGTGGAACGGCGCGTCGCTGGTGTTGGCTTCGCGGAACGGCAGTTTCCAGGCGGCCTTCAGGTAGAGCGCGTTGACGAGCACGGCGGCGACGTCGTCGGTGATCGAGCCGGGCGGCAGCAGCTGCGGGATCAGCCCGCGCGTGGTGCGCCCGACGTCGTCGTTGATGAGGGCGCGAGCGGCCTCGGGTTCCTTTTCGAAGGGCGCGCTCGCGACGGCGGCTCCGGGCCATTCGGCCAGTTCGGCCTTGAAGGAGTCTTCGAGCGGGAGCCGGTCGTCGGCCCACAGCGTGTTGGCGACGGCCAGCTCGGGCTGTTCCTTGCTCTGGCCCTCTTCGACGAGCTGGGTGGCCTCCCGCAGCAGGACGGTCTGCGCGTCGGGGTCACCGAGCAGGGCGACGAGCTCGTCCCGGGTCTGCCCCCGGGCGGCCCGCGCGGCGAGAGTCAGCGCACTGGCCACCGAATACGGCGAAAAGCAGGTGTTCCCGCCCCCGGCACCGAGGGCCGCGTGGACGGCGAGGGCGAACCGGAGGTGGCTGTCCGTGGCCATGCGGGCGAGAGTACCGGAACGCCGACCCCCACCGGCCCCCCACGCGCAAGTCCACCCGAGGATGACAAATCCGGCGAAATTTTCGCGGCCACCAGCCCCGCGCCGATCGGCAATTCCCGTACTCGGCCGGGCATCACCCGTGATGGGGCGGTCGACTCGCGTGATTGAGAGGTCGACACGCGTGACGGGGAGGTCGACACGGCGCAGTCCGGACGCCGCCGCGTGTCGACCCTTCAATCACGCGTGTCGACCCTGTAATCACGCGTGTCGACCTTGCAATCACGGGGGTCAGCGGTGGAGGCGGGTGACGTGCCAGGAGTACCAGACGTGGGCCTGGGCGTCGGTGAGGGAGGCGACCTGGTCGACCACCACGCGGAGCAGGCCGGCGTCGTCCGCGGCCTCGTTCCAGGCCGGGGCGAACAGCGGGTCGAGGGACTCCGGGGCCCGGCGGGCCAGCGCGTGGACCAGCTCGATCAGCAGCTCGCGCTGCCCCTCCTGCATCGCCAGCCGGCGGCGGTCGCTCATCACGTACCGCAGGGCCAGCGCCTTCAGCAGGGCCACCTCGGCGGCCACCTGCTCCGGGACGCACAGGTCCGCCCGGTACCGCCCCAACGGCCCTTCACCGAACTTCTCGCGCGTGCCGGTGACCGCCGCCGTCGTGAAGCGGCCGACCAGCTCGCTCGTCAGCCGTTTCAACGCGACCTGGGCGCCCGGTGACCCGTCCGGCTCCGCCGACACGAGCGCCGCCACCGCCGGCAGCGCCAGCAGTTCCGCCGCCGCATCCTCCAAAGTGGACACCGACTGCGCCGAAAAGTGCTTGGCGGCGGCCTCGGCGACGGCCGCGCGCTCGTCCGGGTGGGCGAGCACACGCAGCTTGATCCGGCCGGCCAGCACGCCGTCCTCGACGTCGTGCACCGAGTACGCGACGTCGTCCGCCCAGTCCATGATCTGCGCTTCCAGGCACCGCCGCTCCGCCGGCGCCCCCGCCCGGAACCACTCGAACACCGGGACGTCGTCGCCGTACACGCCGTACTTCACCTGCCCCGGCCGGCGCGGCCACGGGTACTTCGTGGTCGCGTCCAGGCACGCGCGGGTCAGGTTGAGCCCCACCGGGTCACCCTCGGCGGACAGCAGCTTCGGCTCCAGCCGGGTGAGGATCCGCAACGTCTGCGCGTTGCCCTCGAACCCGCCGCAGGCCGCGGCCACTTCGTCGAGCGCGCGCTCGCCGTTGTGCCCGAACGGCGGGTGCCCGATGTCGTGCGCCAGCCCCGCGGTGTCCACCAGGTCCGGGTCCGCGCCCAGCTCTTCGGCGATGCCCCGGCCGATCTGGGCGACCTCCAGGGAGTGCGTCAGCCGCGTGCGCGGGACGCCGGTGACCTCGGCGCCCTCCCCCGGCCCGACCACCTGGGTCTTGCCGGCCAGCCGCCGCAGCGCCGCGGAGTGCAGCACCCGGGCCCGGTCGCGGGAGAACGCGCTGCGCCCGTCCGCCCGGGCACCGGGCAGCGCCGCGCCCTTGGCCGGCTCCGGCAGCAGGCGGGCGGTGTCGTGCTCGGTGTAGTCCACGTGACCAGCCTAAACGCGACCACCGACATTCTTCGGGGGTTCGGGTGGCGAAGCCCCAGATGTCACCGACAAACGCTCGGCCCTCGGCCGACGCGAGAAGCCGCGGCGGGCGAGCGGTCCTCAGCCCAGGAAGGTCGCGAACAGGTCGTCGGCCGGGGTCTTCGTCAGCCGGTAGTACAGCAGCGCCCCGGTCTCGCGGACGATGTACCGCACCTGGGTGACGCGCTCCTGGACGATCGGCCCGCTGTGCGTCGGCGCGGTCCAGGCGTCCAGGCCCAGGTCGTCGGCCATGGTCCGGGCGCGGAAGGAGTGCCACGGGTCGCTGACCAGCACCGCCGTCCGCCAGCCGCGGGCCTCGACCTGCTGGGCGACCGCGCGCAGGCTCCGCAGCGTGTCGCTGCCCTCGCCGACGGCGAGCGTCGCCGACGCCGGCACGCCGCGCCGGGTCAGCCACAGCTGGCCGGCCCGGGCCTCGGTGAAGTTGTCCTCGGCCTTCTTGCCGCCCGCGGTGACGATCGTCTTCGCCACGCCCGCGTCGTAGAGCTGCTTGGCCTTCGCCAGCCGGGCGGCGTAGATGTCCGACGGCTTGCCGTTGTACTGGGCCGCGCCCAGCACCACGATGACGTCGGCGGGCGTCCGGTCGTTCTCGCGGGCCACCTGCCAGACCCGGAACGCGGTGCCACCCACGAGCGCGACGAGCACGAGGACCGTGCCGAGGACGATCCGGCGTGCCCAGCTTGCCACCGTCGGTTTGGTGCGTTCAGCGGTACCCATCCGGGCCATTCTTTCAGAAGCGGCTCAGAGCCACCCACGCTCCTCGGCGAGGCGCACCGCTTCGGCCCGCGTCCGCGCGCCGGTCTTCCCGATCGCCGCGGACAGGTGGTTGCGGACGGTGCCTTCCGAGAGGTGCAGCGCCCGGGCGACGTCGGCCACCGTGCTGCCGTCCTTGGCCTCCCGCAGCACGTCCCGCTCCCGCCCGGTGAGCGGGCTGGCGCCGGTGGCGAGCGACTCCGCGGCCAGCGCCGGATCCACCACGCGCAGTCCACTGTGGACCCGGCGGACGGCTTCGACGAGCTGCTCCGGCGGCGCGTCCTTGACGACGAACCCGGCCGCGCCCGCCGCCATCGCGCGGGCGAGGTAGCCCGGACGGCCGAACGTCGTGCAGATGATCACGCGGCAAGACGGCAGCGCAGCCCGCAGGTCGGCCGCGGCCTCCAGGCCGTCCTTGCCCGGCATCTGGACGTCGAGCAGGGCGACGTCCGGCTTGGCCTCGCGCGCGGCGGCCACCACCTCGTCGCCGGAGCCGACCTGTCCGACCACTTCGATGTCGTTCTCGAGGCCCAGCACGGTGGCCAGCGCCCCGCGGACCATGGCCTGGTCGTCGGCCAGCAGCACCCGGATCAAGCGAGTCCTCCCGCGGGTTCGGCGCGCACGGCCGGGGTGGCCGGGCTCGGTTCGGGCAGCGTGGTCCCGGCGGGGATCTCGGCCCGCACGAGCAATCCTCCCCCAGGCCGGGCCGACGTCCGCAGCGTGCCCCCGACCGCGGCCAGCCGCTCGGACAGCCCGCGCAGGCCGTTGCCCGCGACGACCTCGGTGGCCGTGCCGTCGTCCTCGATCTCCAGCCAGGTGTCGCCCAGCCGCACGCGCACCCGCTTGGCCCCGGAGTGCCGCAGCACGTTCGTCACGGCTTCGCGCAGCACGTACCCGAAGGTCGGCTGGAACTCCGGCCGGACGTTGTCGACGGCGTGCGGCAGGTCGGCGTCGATCTCCGCGGCCCGCAGCGCGGCCCGGGCCCCGACGAGCTCCGCCGACAGCGACACCTCGCGGTTCGCGGACACGGTCGCGCGGACGTCGGACAGCGCGCTGCGGGTGAGGCTTTCGACCTCGCGGATCTCCTCGACCGCCCGCGGGATGTCACCGGCGCTCTCCAGCACCCGCCGGGCCAGCCCCGCCTTGACGGTGATCGTGGTGAGGCTGTGCCCGAGCAGGTCGTGCAGGTCGCGGGCCAGCCGCTCCCGCTCGTTCGCCACGGCCAGCGTGGCGATCTCCTCGTTCGCGCGTTCCAGCCGCCGGACCGCGCGGACGAGGTTGCCCATGAAGAACATCGCCAGCGTGATCGAGGCGACCGTGATCAGGTCGCCGTAGTCCTCGATGAACCGGCCCTGCGCCAGCAGGATCGCCGCGCCGAGGGCCAGCGTGGCCAGGTCGACGATCACCGACCAGGCCGCGGGGACCAGGAACACCAGCACCGCCGTGCCGTAGAGCAGGACGAACGCGCTGCCGGCGGCCACCGCGAGCGAGGCGAGCCCCAGCACGTTCATCGTGATCCCGAAGACCAGCTTCACGGGGCGTTCCGCGCGGAAGAAGTACGGGAACCCCGCGTAGCACGCGGAGTAGGCGTAGACGAGAACGGCGGTGGCCACCAGCCGGGGGGTGACCGCTTCGGCCAGCAGCGACCGCGTGACCGGGATGAGGAACGGCAGCAGGAAGACCACCGCCATGATCGGCCAGCGGAAGCGGCCCGGCCCGCGATTGCCGGCGTCGGGAAGCGGGTCCTCCCACCAGGATTCCTTGCTGTCCAGCCCGAACCGGCGTTTCGCCATCGTCGTTCCCCTCCGGCCCTCAGACGCGGGCGCTGTCCTTACGGTAACGCCTGATCACCAGCGCCCCGAGCACGACCGTCCACGCGCCGAGCACCCCCGCGGCCTGGGGCAGCGAGACCACCAGGTCGCTGGTCACCGCGGGCCGCGCCACCTGGAGCACCCAGTAGGTCGGCATGATCTGGGCGACGTCGTGCATCCAGCCCGGCATCGACTCGATCGGGATCCAGAGGCCGCCGAGGAAGCCCATGCCGAGCGTGACGAGCATGTTGATCGGCTGCATCGAGTCCGGCGTGCCGAACTGGCCGAGCAGCAGGCCCAGCAGCACCAGCGGGATCGTGCCGAGCCAGATGCCGGCGAAGATGCGCACCCAGCCGCTCGCGTCGACGTGCACGCCCTCGGCCAGCACGCCCAGCAGCGGCACGAGGACCAGCGCGGGCAGCCCCACGAGCATCCCGGAGATCCCCTTGCCCGCCAGGTACCCGGTGCCGGTCAACGGGGTCAGGCGCAGCTGCCGCTGCCAGCCCACGGCCCGTTCGAGGGCGAGCCGGGCGCCGCTGTTGGTCGCCGCGGCGAAGACGCCGAACGTCATCATGTTGATCATGATCACGGCGGCGATCCGCGCGTGGTCCGGATCGCTCGCCTTGGTGAAGACGTTGGCCTGCAACAGGAACATCAGCACCGGGAAGGCCACGACGAAGATCAGGAACCGTGGCGCCCGGAAGTTCCGGCGGATCTCGGTGGACAGGTAGGTGGCGTTCATCGCACGGGCTCCGCGGTCTCGTCGGCGGTCAGGGAGAGGAAGGCGCCTTCGAGGCCGACGGCGCTGATTTCGACGTCGTGCACGGCCGGAACCGCGGCTTTGAGCGCCCAGAGCGTGGCGTCGGAGTCGGCGCTGGAGATCGCGACGCGGTCGCCGCGCAGCTCGAACTCCTTGACGCCGGGCAGCGCGGCGATGACCGCTTCGGAGACGCCCGGGACGGCGGCGCGCAGGGTGCGGCCGCCGGCCAGCGCGCGGACCTCGGCGACGCTGCCGTCGGCGACGATCCGGCCGCGGCGCATCAGCACCACCCGGTCGGCGAACTCCTCGGCCTCTTCCAGGTAGTGCGTGGCGAACAGGACCGTGCGGCCGGACTCGGTGAAGGAGTACATCGACTGCCAGAACTCGCGCCGGGTGCCGACGTCCATCGCCGCCGTCGGCTCGTCGAGGATGAGCAGGTCCGGGTTGCTGACCAGGGCGACGGCGAAGCGCACCCGCTGCTTCTGCCCGCCCGAGAGCTTGTTCGCGCGACGGCCGGCCAGCTCCTCGACGCCGGCGGCGCGCAGGGCCTCGGCGACCGGCATCGGCCGGCGGTGCAGGGCCGCGACCATGCCGACGGTCTCGCCGACGGTCAGGTCGTCCATCAGGGCGCCGCCCTGCAGCATCGCCCCGATCAGGCCGGCGCGGACGGCGTCGATCGGCGTGCGCCCGAACACGCGCACTTCGCCGGCGCCGGGGCTGGTCAGGCCGAGGATCATGTCGACGGTGGTGGACTTGCCGGCACCGTTCGGGCCGAGCAGGGCGACCACTTCGCCCGGGGCGATCGTCAGGTCGACGCCGTCGACCGCGTGGACTTCGCCGTAGTGCTTCCGCAGGCCGGTGAGGTGGATCGCGGCCCCCGCCGCCACCGCCTGGGTGTCTGTTTCTCGCATGCCCCCAGGCTGCCGCCCGGCGGGCCCGGGACCCCGGATCGTGCGTCACGACTTGGCCGTGACAGGTGTCAGGGGTGCCCGGGCCCGGGCGGGTCAGCAGCCGATGAGGCGGCCCGCCAGGTAGGACTCGAGCTTGTCGATCGCGATGCGCTCCTGCGACATCGAGTCGCGCTCGCGCACCGTCACGGCCTGGTCCTCGAGCGAGTCGAAGTCGACCGTGACGCAGTACGGCGTGCCGATCTCGTCCTGGCGGCGGTAGCGGCGGCCGATCGCCTGGGCGTCGTCGAAGTCGACGTTCCAGTGCTTGCGCAGCGTCGCGGCCACCTCCTTCGCCTTCGGGGTGAGGTCGGCGTTGCGCGAGAGCGGCAGCACCGCGACCTTGAACGGCGAAAGCCGCGGGTCGAGCTTGAGCACGACGCGGATGTCGGTGCCGCCCTTGGCGTTCGGCACCTCTTCCTCGACGTAGGAGTCCACCAGGAACGCCATCATCGAACGGCCGACACCGGCCGCCGGCTCGATGACGAACGGCCGGTACCGCTGGCCCGAGGCCTGGTCGAAGAACGACAGGTCCTGGCCCGAGTGGTTCGAGTGCGTCGTCAGGTCGAAGTCGGTGCGGTTGGCGATGCCCTCGAGCTCGCCCCACTCCTGACCCGCGTTGAACGCGAACCGGTACTCGATGTCGACGGTGCGCTTCGCGTAGTGCGAGAGCTTTTCCTTCGGGTGCTCGAAGTGGCGCAGGTTCTCGGCCTTGATGCCGAGGTCCTTGTACCACTCGGTGCGCTGGTCGATCCAGTACTGGTGCCAGGTCTCGTCCTCGCCCGGCTCGACGAAGAACTCCATCTCCATCTGCTCGAACTCGCGCGTCCGGAAGATGAAGTTGCCCGGCGTGATCTCGTTGCGGAAGGACTTGCCGATCTGGCCGATGCCGAACGGCGGCTTCTTCCGCGACGTCGTCTGGACGTTGGAGAAGTTCACGAAGATGCCCTGCGCGGTCTCCGGGCGGAGGTAGTGCAGGCCCTCTTCGGACTCCACCGGGCCGAGGTAGGTCTTCAGCATCATGTTGAAGTCCCGCGGCGGGGTGTACTTGCCGCGCGTGCCGCAGTTCGGGCACGGCACCTCGGACAGGTCGTCCTCGCTGGTCTCCTTGCCGGTGCGCGCCGCGAACTCCTCGGCGAGCTGGTCGGCGCGGAACCGCTTGTGGCACGACAGGCACTCGATCAGCGGGTCGGTGAACACGTTGACGTGCCCCGACGCGACCCAGACCTCACGCGGCAGGATCACCGACGAGTCGAGGCCGACGACGTCGTCGCGGCCCTGCACCACGGTCTTCCACCACTGGCGCTTGATGTTGTCCTTCAGCTCGACCCCGAGCGGCCCGTAGTCCCACGCAGAGCGGGTGCCGCCGTAGATCTCTCCGCTGGCGAAGACGAAACCACGGCGCTTGCACAGGCTGATGATCTTCTCAATGGTGTTCGTGGGCACTCCACGCTCCGAAAAGCTTGCGGGGACGGTTCAGGACTGAACGTCCAGGGTATCGGCCGGGGCCCACCGCTTTTCGCGCAGGTGAGCCTACGGCCGCGACACCAGCGACGCCGTCACGACGCGGTTGTCCTCGTACCCCTTGCTGCCGCCGACGTACTCGCCGCCGCAGGTGACGAGCAGCAGCTTGTGCGGCCCGTCGGGATTGAACAGCTGCTCGGACCGGCCGGCCAGGTCCGACTTGTGCACGGTCTCGGTGGCCTCGATCCGGTACACCCACGCGCCGCCCGCGGCGTCGGTCAGCTTGACCTCCTGCCCTTGCTCGACCCGCCAGAGCTCGTCGAACGGGCCCTTCTTGCCCTTCCAGTTGACGTGCCCGGACAGCAGCGCGACGCCGTGGTCGGCGCCCAGCTTCGCGCCCCACCAGGCGGCCTCGTCGAGGCCCTCCGGGATCTTCAGCGCGCCCGCCGCGTCGAGGTCCTCCTGGATCAGCTTCGCGGTGCCGCCGCCGGGCAGGGACAGCTGCGCCGGGTCCTTGCCGGTGTCCTGCGGGGCCTGCCGGTCCGCGGCCGGGACGGGCGTCCCGGTGCCGTTCGCCCCGGCAGGTTCATCCTTTCCGGTGAACACGAGCAGGGTCGCGACCAGTGCCGCGACCACGAACGCCCCCGCGACGCCGACGATCCACCAGCGGCCGGAGCCCTTCTTCGGCTCCTCCGGGTTCCGCTCCTGCATGGGCTTGTGCTCCTTCGCTGTCATGGCCAGTGCACAGACAGGCATGCCGCGAAGGGCCCGAGAGGTTGCAGCGAACCTCGTTCAGCCGGTGGGGCGCGTCACCAGCTCGGCCGTGACCAGGCGGTTCTCGTCGTAGCCTTCGGTGCCGCCGACGTAGTCGCCGCCGCAGGTCACCAGCACCAGCCGGTGCGGGCCGTCCTGCCCGAACCACCGGGCGGCCTGGGCCGGCAACGTCTCCTTCGGCAGCGTGACGACGTCGTCGACGCGGTAGACCCACCGGCCGCCGCGCGCGTCGACCACGCTGACCTCCTCGCCGGTCCGCATGCGCCACAGCTCGTCGAACGGCCCGCGCCTGCCCTCCCAGTTCACGTGGCCGGACAGCAGCGCCGCCCCTTGGGCCGCGCCCAGCTTGGCGCCCCACCAGGCCGCGTCGCCGAGGCCGCGCGGGATCGGGAGGACGCCGGTGTCGGTGAGTTCGGTGCGGACCAGGCGGGCGGTGGCACCGCCGGGCAGCCGGACCGTGCCCGGCCGCTGCTGGGCGGCGGACTCGCTGTCCGCGGGGAGCACGGCCGGGGCCGCGTTCTCGCCCGGCAGCGAGCCGGGCGGGGGTGCCGCCGCCATCGGAGTCGCCGACGGCGGCAGCCAGGTCAGCACGATGATCCCGGCCGCGAAGGCGGCCACGGCCAGTGCCGCCGAGACCGCGGCCAGTGCGGTGCGCAGCACCTAGCCCGACCCGGTCTTGCGCCGCCGGCCCAGCAGCAGGGCGACCGCGGCGAAGAACACCCCGCCGAAGAGCAGGCCGATGCCGAGCGGGACGCGGGAGCCGGCACCGTCGGTGGCGGGCGCGGCCGCGCCCAGGTAGCCGGCCGGCACCTGGGTCGGCACCGCGGGCTGCGTGGCGGTCGTGCCACCGGCCGGGCCGCCGGCCTTCGCGACGAACCCCTTCGGGATCGAGCAGCTGACCCCGCCGAGCACGATGTTCGTCTTCACGTCCTGCAGCGCGGCGCCCTGGGCGTCCTTGACGTGTGTGGTGATCTCGACCCGCCAGCCGGCGACCGCGGTGTGGTCGCCCCCGCGCCAGCCGTCCTGGCGGATCAGCTGGTCGAAGGCGGCGACGCGGGTCAGCGCGAGGTCGGAGACCGTGGTCGCCCGGTCGGCGTTCGTGATGTCGCCGGGCGGGCCGAGCCGCAGGTTCTTCAGCTGGAGACCGGCGTTGCCGCCGGGCACCGGGACGATCCCGAGCCCGCCGCCGGCCTGGCGCACCCACAACCGGGTCACCGACGACGTTCCGGACAGCTTGGCCGGGCCGGTGCAGTCCACGGACGTTTTGGCGCCTTCGAGCACGAGGACCGTGTTGTCGGCCGGCTTGGTGCCGCCCTGCCAGGTGTCCCGCAGCGCGTAGTTGGTCTCCGCCGTCGCGGTGGGCACGGTGGTGGCCTGCAGCGCGGCGAAGACGTTGTGGTCCCGGCTCGGGACCCCCGGCGGGTACGGGTTCTGTGACGCGCTGTAGCGGCCGAGGGCGATCTGGTAGTGCCCGCCGAAGGTGGCCCGCTCGCCGTCGTCCTTGGGGACCGAGACGCGGTCCGCGCCGAGCTTCGACTGGCCGGGCAGCAGCGGGGATCGTTGCGTTTCGGTGATCAGGGCACCGCCGCGCTGGCCTTGGTCGCCGATCCGCACCGAGGCGATGTTCGCGAACGAGACCGGACCGGTCTTCTCGTCGACGGCCTGGGTCTGCGCCCCCGCCACACCCACTCCGACCAGCGGAAACACCGCGACCGCCAGTGCGGCTGCCTTCGTCACGAAACGCGTCATGTCTCCCCACTGCTCTGCTCGGGACGGGTCGCCGGCGTCCGGGGAACGGCGAAACGCTCCGCGACCACCTTGCACCGTCGGCGACGACATGCGAAGTCGCAGGGCCAATATCCCACGAACTCACCCGAACGGGGTAATACGACCGGCCGTACCCCGCAGCTCGGCGCCGAAGCGGGGGTCCCGGACGGGGGAACACTAGGATGGGCGGGACCGTTATCGGCAATGACTACGGAATTCATGGTCGCGGGCAGGGTGGAGGCGGGAATGGCGACGGTCACCGGGAGTGGCGCCCAGCCGGAGCTCGCGGACTGCACCCCGGCGTCCGGAGCACCTCCGGCCCACCCGCCGCAGTCGGTGCTGACCGACGCGGGCGACCTGTTGCGCGCGCTGGCGGCCCCGGTCCGGATCGCGATCGTGCTGCAGCTGCGGGCCGCCGACCGGTGCGTGCACGAGCTGGTGGACGCCCTCGACGTCGCGCAGCCGCTGATCAGCCAGCACCTGCGGGTGCTGAAGACGGCCGGGGTGGTCCAGGGCGAGCGTCGCGGCCGCGAGGTGGTCTACCGCCTCGCCGACGACCACCTGGCGCACATCGTCGTCGACGCCGTCGCCCACGTGCAGGAAGGAAAGTGATGAACACCGCCGCGTCGCGCAGCCAGGCCCCGGTCCCCGGGCGCCGATCCACCCGGCAGCGGTCCGCGGTCGTCGAGCTGCTGAGCACGATCGACGACTTCCGCTCGGCCCAGGAACTCCACGACGAGCTGCGCAAACGCGGCGACGGCATCGGCCTGACGACGGTGTACCGCACGCTGCAGTCGCTGTCGGAAGCCGGCGAGATCGACGTCCTGCGCACGGATTCGGGCGAGGCGATCTACCGGCGGTGCTCGGCGCACCACCACCATCACCTGGTGTGCCGCCTGTGCGGCCGCACGGTCGAGGTCGAGGGGCCGGCGGTGGAGCGCTGGGCGGAGAAGATCGCGGCCGAGCACGGCTTTTCGGAGATCTCCCACACGGTGGAGATCACCGGCACCTGCGCCGAGCACTAGCCCCGGCTCGGCTTCCCGGCCGGTCCGCGGCCGTACCTGGAAGGCAACTCGCGTACCCGGCCGGACGACACGGCGGGCCGGGTACGCCAGGCCACGTCGTCGATGGCCAGCCAGGGGGCCGTGGCCAGCGCGCTCGGTGTCAGGCCGGTGATCGCCCGGGCTTCCCGGTGCAGGTGGGACTGGTCCGCGTAACCGCTCAGGGCGGCCACGCTCGCGGCGGGGTGGCCCGCCGCGAGGAGGTGGGCCGCGTGGTCGAAGCGGACCAGCCCGGCCGCTCGCTTGGGCGTCAGACCGAGCTGGGCGCGGAAGCGGGCCCACAGGCGCTGGCGGCTCCAGCCGACGTCCTCGGCCAGGCTGTCGACCCGCACCCGGCCACGCGCGGCCAGCGTCCGGTGCCACGCCCGGGCGACCTCCGGCTCGACCCGGGGCGGGGCCGCCCCCAGGCGGCGGGCGAGCAGGTCCGTCACGATGGTGAAGCGTTCGTCCCACGTCGGGACCGCGCGCAGCCGCTCCTCGGTTCGCCCGGCGTCGCGCCCCCAGATCTCGTCCAGGGTGGCCACCGCGCCGGTGAGCTCGGCCGAGCCGCCCAGGACCGCCGTCGCGACCGCCGGGGACAGCCGGATCTGGAGGCACTCGCCCGCGCGTCCGCCGGTCCGGAGGCCGCCCGGGAGGAGCCCGGCGACGAAGCTGCCGCGCCCGGACGTCCCGCCGGTCTCGCGAACCAGGCCGCCGGCCCCGCTCAGGTCGAGGAACAGCGTCACGGACGGGTGCGCGACCATCGCGATCCGCACGCTCCCGCCGATCCGCTGGCGGAACCCGGCCATCGCGACCCCCGGCAGGCGGACTTCCGGGCGCGGCACGGCGACGTCCACATCCGCCCACTGCCAGCCGCTCACGTCCGCAGTTTAGGCCGGCGCGGCGTCTTCGGCCGCCGCGAAGCGCAGCAGGAGTTCGCTCGTCGGCTCGGGGGCTTCGAGGAGGGGGACGTGCCCGACGCCGGGCAGCAGTTCCACGCGCACGCCCGGCACCGGGGCGTACTCGTGGGCCGAGCGCGGGTTCCAGCGAGGGTCCGCCGCGCCGAAGACGACCAGCACTGGCCGGCCGAGCCCGGTGAGACGATCGGGCACGCTCCGCTCGGCGAGGTACGCGGAGTTGGCGCGCAGGATCTTCCGGAACGTGCGGTAGCCGAGGTGCCTCAGATCGGCGACCGCGGCGTCCGGGAGGGCCACCGGGCGCGCCGTCGTCGCGCGGATTCCCTTGCGGATCAACGCATCCGAGCGCAGCCGCCAGAGGAGCGGGCCGAGCGGCGGGGCCGACAGGGCCCGGATGAGCCACGGCTGCGGCAGGAGCGCGCCGAGGCTCGGGCCGGTGCTGACCAGCGCCAGCGACCGCACCAGGTCGGGGCGCTGCTCCAGGAGCGACGTCGCGACGTAACCGCCGCTGGAGTGCCCGGCCACCGCGACCTGGCGCAGCCCGAGGTCGTCGAGCAGCGCGGCCACGCGGGCGGCCTGCCCGGGGACCGCGTACGACGGCGCGGGCGGGGACTGGCCGCACCCCGGGAGGTCGACCCGGATGACGTGGTGGCGCGCGGCGAGGACACCGGCCACCGGCCCCCAGGACGCCCCCGAAGCGCCCGACCCGTGAACGAGCAGCAGGGGCGGCGCCTGCCGCGGACCCTCGTGGACGACGTGCATCCCGGTACCTTCGTGAAGACCCATGCACCGGACGGTAGGGGCGCGCCCGGCCGCGGGTCTTGGACGAATGTCAGTACTCGTAGGGATCCTTCGGGGTGGCGACCGGGGTCACCGAGTCGGGCGTGAAGTCCGGTGTGTAGCTGTTGTCCTTCGTCGCCGTGCCCGGGACGATCCGGCCCGTCACCCGGATCCACGCGTCGCTCGCCAGGTGGTCCGCTTCGCCGCCGCGGAGGCGGACCGTCACGGGGAACGCGTCCGCCGCGCAGCAACTGATCACCAGGCGCGCCAGGAGGGTGCTGCCCTCCGTGTGGACGACGAAGCCGGTGAGCGAAACGGTGCGGCCGTTCAGCGTGCCCGCCGAGTCCCAGCCCGCGCGGGTGACGAACTCGTTCACGCTCAACGTGACCACGTTCCCCGCCGGCAGCGGCGGGAAAGCGGCGGCGTTGGCCACCGCCGCACTCGACGGCGCGCGGGCCTCCGTGCGGATCACCGAGTCCGCGCCGAGGGCCGGTGGCGCGACCAGGAACACCGCCAGCACCGGCACCAGCAGCAGCCACGCCGGACGCGCCGAGTGCGAGTGGCCGTCGTGGTCCTCGAGCGCGGCCTTCCGCGACGCGACCAGGTCACGGACGATCGCCACCGCGCCCAGCAGCACCATCACCGCGCCACCGGCGACGATCCACGGCTGCTGCGCCGGCTTGACGTACCGCAGGTAGTCGCCGTTGACGGCGATCTTGACCAGCGCCCCGCCGAGCAGGATCAGCAGGATGTTCTGGGTTTCCCGTTTCACGCGACCCCCACCAGGAATCCGGCCCCGATCGCGCAGGCCACCGCCACCACGAATGTCACCGGCGCGAACCGCACCGCGAAGGACTTCCCGAACGTGCCCGCCTGCAACGCGAACAGCTTGACGTCGATCGTCGGGCCCACCACCAGGAACACCAGCTTCGGCAGCAGGGGCAACGCCGTCAGCGAGGCCGCGACGAACGCGTCCGCCTCGCTGCACAGCGCCAGCACCACCGCCAGCACCGCCATCACCACCACGCCCAGCACCAGCTGATCGCCCAGCACGCCGAACCAGTGGGACGGCACCAGGACGTTCAGCGCCGACGAGATCAGCGCCCCCAGCACCAGGAAACCGCCGGCCTCGACCAGGTCCGTGCGCGCCGTCTCGGCGAACACCCGCCACCGCTGGCCGCCCGCCACGTCCGGGAGACGCTGCAGTGCCCGGGCGGTGATCCACTCCAGCTTGCCCCAGCGGGCCCACAGCCAGCCCATCACCATCGCCGTGGCGAGCGAGCCGGCGAAGCGGGCCAGCACCATCTCCGGCTTGCCGGGGAACGCGACCGCGGTCGCCACCAGCACCACCGGGTTCACCGCCGGCGCCGCGAGCAGGAACGTCAGCGCCGCGGCCGGCGCCACGCCCTGTCCCATCAGCCGCCGCGCCACCGGCACCGAAGCGCATTCGCACCCCGGCAGCGCGACCCCGGCCAGCCCGGCGACGCCGACCGCCGCCCCGGCGCGGCGGGGCAGCACCTTCTCCAGCACGCGGGCGGGCACGAACGCGGCGATGGCCCCGCTGATCAGCACGCCCAGCACGAGGAATGGCAGCGCCTGCACGCAGACCGCGACGAACACGGTCGAGCCGGTGCGCAGCGCGGGCACGTCGAACAGGTCCTGCAGCCAGCCTTGGGCGAGGATCGCGATCAGCAGGATCGCGCACAGCACTTCGACCGAGCTGATCCGGAACCGGCGCGTGCGCCGGCCGGGCTCGGCCTCGGTGTCGGTAACGATGTTCACGAGGGCGATGATGCCAGGGCCGTCCGACCGGACGGGACCCGCACGGGCCGCGAACGGAGGATCACGGTCCGTTTCGGTACCGAATCCTCCGTTCGCGGCGGGAAGTCCACCCCGGACGGGTCAGTCGCCGGGCACGATTCCGGGCAGATCGGTCCGCAGCTGCGAAGCCGTCGACACGACCAGCATCAGCAACGTCCCGAGCGCCGCCGCGTCCAGCCCGGCCGCCGGGAACGCGTACCGCAGCGTCACGTCGACCCCGTTGTCCGAATGCCCGACCCCGAGCGTCCCGAACAGACCCTGCCCGGCCCGTTCGGCGACCGCGATCGAGAGCGACGGCTCGTCCGCGAGGTCCCAGCCGACCACGCAGGTCAGGGTCAGCACGGTGAGGCCTTCGCCGAGCCGGGTCGCCTGGATCACGCACGGGACGCCGCCGTGGGAGAACGTCAGCGCGCCGTCGTCGTCGACGTGCACCTCGAGGTAGCGCTCCAGGGCCTCCCGGGCCCGCGTCAGCAGCTCCGCGGTCTCGACCGCTTCGGTGGCGCTCACGAAGAAGCCGCCTGGTCGACGGCGCCGCCGAAGCGGCGGTCCCGCTTCGCGAATTCCAGGCAGGCCCGCCACAGGTGCGTCCGGTCGAAGTCCGGGAACAGCGTGTCCTGGTAGACCATTTCGGCGTAGGCCGACTGCCACAGCAGGAAGTTCGACGTCCGCTGCTCGCCCGAGGGCCGCAGGAACAGGTCCACGTCGGGCATGTCCGGCTGGTACAGGTACTTCCCGATGGTCTTTTCGTTGACCTTGTCGGGGTTCAGCTTGCCGGCGGCGACGTCCTGCGCGATCCGCTGCATGGCGTCACCCAGCTCGGCGCGGCCGCCGTAGTTGACGCACATGGTCATGTTCAGCGCCGTGTTGTCCTTGGTCTTCTCCTCGGCCGCCTGCAGTTCCTTGATGACCGACGCCCACAGCTTGGGCCGCCGCCCCGCCCAGCGGATGCGCACGCCGATCGAGCCGAGGTAGTCGACCTGGCGGCGGATGGTGTCGCGGTTGAAGCCCATCAGGAACCGCACCTCTTCGGGGCTGCGCTTCCAGTTCTCGGTCGAGAACGCGTACACCGAGAGCCACTTGACGCCGAGCTCGACCGCCCCGCTGGCGACGTCGATCATCACCGCTTCGCCGCGCTTGTGGCCCTCGATCCGCGGCAGGCCGCGCTGGTTGGCCCAGCGGCCGTTGCCGTCCATGACCAGCGCGACGTGCTTGGGCACCAGCTCGCGCGGGATTTCCGGCGGTTTCGCGCCCGACGGGTGCGGATCCGGGGCCCGCAGCTCGTATCGCGACGCCTTGTTCTCGCGTCCCCTGCGCAGCACTGCGAGCCTCCCTGGCTGGGTGAAACCGGTCAGCCCGACCCTACTGCCCGGATGCCACCTCTCTTTCGGGGGTTGGGGTGGCGGAGCCCCCGGCTTGGAGCGGAGCCCCGGATGTCACCGCCGACTCCCGGGCGCGGCGCTCGACCAGGGGAAGGGACCGCAGCTGCCGTTCCAGGTGCCACTGCAGGTGCGCCGCGACCAGGCCGCTCGCGTCGCGGCGGGTGCCGGGCAGGGTCGCCTCGGCCATCGTCCACTCGCCGTGCAGCAGGGCCGTGAGCAGGTCGAGGACCTCGGGCGCGGGGTGCACGGAGCCCGGGACGCGGCAGTCCTGGCACATCGAGCCGCCGGCCGGGACGCTGAACGCGACGTGGGGGCCGGGCAGGCCGCAGCGAGCACACTCGGTGAGCGCGGGCGCCCACCCGGCGTAGGACATCGCGCGGAGGAAGAACGCGTCGAGCACGAGGGACGCGTCGCGTTCGCCGGCCGCGAGGGACCGCAGCGCGCCGCAGACGAGGAGGTACAGCTTGAGCACCGGCTCGCCCTCTTCGGCCGAGAGCCGGTCCGCGGTTTCGGCGATCGCGCTGGCCGCGGTGTAGCGCTGGTAGTCGGCGACCAGCGGCAGCTGGAACGCGTCGACGGTCTCGACCTGGGTGATGACGTCGAGCGTGCGCCCGGTGTAGAACTGCACGTCGACGTGGCCGAACGGCTCCAGCCGGGCCCCGAACCGCGACGAGGTGCGCCGCACGCCCTTCGCCACGGCACGGACCTTGCCGTGCCGCCGCGTCAGCAGGGTGACGATCCGGTCGGCCTCACCCAGCTTGTGCGTGCGCAACACCACCCCGGTGTCGCGGTAGAGGTTCACCACCCCGACATCGTCCCACTTCGGGGTGATGCCGGGGTGGAGCGCCCCACGGAAAAAACGAGGATCAGCAGTAGGACCCGTAGCAGGTGCTGACCGCCGCCGCACTGGCGATGGCGATGATGATCATGATGATGCCGAAGACGCAGCCGACGCCGCCCAGGATGGTCGAGATCAGGCAGAGCGTCTTCGTGGTCCGCGAGGCCTGTTCCGCCATCGGGTAGTTGCCCTGCATCTTGTACGTGCCGACCTCGTTGGACTTCATGATCGCGAAGATGCCGAGGATCAGGCCGCCGAGGAAGAGCGAGGCGATCGCCCAGCCCTTGTAGTCCTTGATGGCGTTGATGTCGCCGCCACCGGGCATGCCGTAGCCGGGGGCACCGAAGCCGCCGGTGGGCGGCTGGCCGTACGGCGCGGGCTGGCCGTAGGGCGCGGGCATGCCGCCGGACGGCGGGCCGTAGCCCGGCTGCTGCGGCTGCTGGCCGTAGGGCTGCTGCTGGCCGTAGGGATTGGTCATGGCGTTGTACCCCAACTATTCGTGAACTTCCGCCGGGCGACTCCGGCGGTGGTGTGCAAGGAACTGGTCAGCGCTGTTCGTTCGGCGGCTGGCCGAACTGGCCCGGCTGGATCTTCTGGGTCGCCTCGGGCTCGCCCTGGGTTTCCGGCCGCAGCATCTGGGTGCGCTCGGCCTGCTCGTCGAAGGAACTCCCGGCGCCCGGGCGCAGCATCTGGGTGCGCTCCGCCTGCTCGTCGAAGGCGCCCCCACCCGGCGGCGGGGCGAGCGGCTGGCCCGGCTGCTGCCCGAAGCCACCCGGCTGCGGGGGCTGCGCGAGGCCACCGGACGGCGGCTGGCCGAACCCGCCCGGCTGCGGCTGGCCGAAGCCACCCGGCGCGGGCTGCTGCTCGAAGCCACCGGACGGCGGTTGCTGGGGGAAGCCACCGGACGCGGGCTGCTGCGGGAAACCGCCGGAGGGCGGCTGGCCGAACTGACCCGGCTGGCCCGGCTGCTGTCCCGGCGGCGGGTAGCCGCCGGCGAACGCCTGCCCCTGCTGGCCGAACGGCGCGGCCGCGTCGTCGGCGTTGACCACGACGGTGCCGACGATCTTGTCGGAGAGGGTCTGCGACTTGTCGTCCCACAGCGGCCAAAGCCAGCCGACGTAGCAGATGGCGCTGTCGACGGCGTGCGCCAGATCGCGCACGAACGCCATGCCCGGGCCGATCGGCTGCCCGGTGTCCTCCCGGACGAGCTTGATCTTGGCGTACCGCTTGCCCATCGACTGGCCGGTGTTGCCCTGCGTGATCCACCGGTTGTAGACGGTCCAGGCGATCTGGCCCAGCCAGCCGAGCACGCCCACCAGGACCCACAGCGAGCCGACGTTCCCGAAGACGAAGAAGAGCGGAGTGAGGAGCACGTAGAGCACGAGGATGGGGCCCACGTCGATGAGCCAGCCCAGGGCGCGCTGGCCCCAGCTCGCGTAGTTGCGCGGCGGACCGAAGGGGGTGCCCTGCTGACCGAACGGCGCGGGCTGGCCGAACGGCGCCTGCTGCCCGTAGGGCGCGGGCTGGCCGTAGGGCGCCTGACCCGGCTGCGGCTGGCCGAACTGCGGCTGGCCGCCGGGCTGCTGCCCGAAGGACTGCTGACCGTAGGGATCGGTCATTGGGTGTCTTCCCCTCGCTGGTCACTTCCCCGACACGCGGAAACGGATCCGCCCTCGTCGGTCCGGTCCGCGGGAGCGTACTCGGTTCACCTTCGGCCGCGCCGCCCAGGCTTCAGCTGTCCGGGTGAATTGCCTGTCCGTCCGACGCGGGCAGTGACCTTCCGGTTCCCGGGCGCCGGAAATCAGACGTGCAGGGCCGTGAACGGCGCGAACGGGAGGTTGCGGATGACGAACCAGACGACGAACACGACGGAAAACGCCAGCGGTGTCCAGCGCCAGTGCAGCCAGCTGTCCATCGCGCGGCCGCGCAGCCGCCCGCGGGTCCACGCGACCATGCTCCACCCGAACAGCAGCATCAAGACGAACGTCACGGCGTTGTAGTGCAGGGCCGCGGGAATGTCCCCGTGCAGCAGGCTGTAGGCCATCCGCATGCCGCCGCAGCCCGGGCAGTCGATGCCGAGCAGTGCCTTCGTCGGGCAGACCGGCAGGAACCCGCCCGGAGTGGTCGGGTCGCCGATCCAGACGACCACGCAGGCGACGCCGACCCCGGCGACGACGGCCATCGGCGCGCTCAGGGCCCGCAGCTTGGCCTTGGTGCCACGCGCCGGGTATCCCGTGTAGACGGTCGTGGTCATGTCCGCCACCCCACCATGGAAAAGCCGATGCCCAGCACCCCGAAGAAGATGATCACGTAGAGCAGCAGGAGGATCCCGATCGAGAGGGCCGACCACATCGCCCACTTGCGAGCGTCGTCCGCGGCCTTGTGCGCCTCGGCGTGGAAACCCTGGAACCACAGTGTGTGCACCTGGTTGGCCTTCACGATCGAGACCACGCCCAGGGGCAGACAGCAGAGCAGGGTGCTCAGGATCGCCCACACGAGGTTGTTGTCCGGCGGCGGCCCGTAGTTCGGCGGCGGGTAGCCGTAGCCGTAGCCCGGCCCACCCGGGGGCGGGTACGGCGGCGGGTACTGGTCGGTCACCGGAATCCTCCTGCTGCTCGGCTACGTCATTATGGCGACGTGGTGAGGTTCGCGGAGAAGACCCCCGCGATGAACAGGACGGCCCACAAGGCGTACCACACGACGCCGACGACCGCCGTGATGATCGTCCACTTCTTGGCGGCCTTGGCGGCGTCCTCGGCGGCGGCCGTCTGGCCCTGCGCCCACAGGTTGTTCACCTTCGTGGCCTGCACGATCGCCACGATGGCGAGGGGCCAGCAGCACAGCAGCGACACGATGGACCAGACGAGGAAGTTGCTCGGGGGCGGGCCCGGCTGGTAGCCGCCCGGCTGCCCACCGGGGTAGTTCGGCTGGCCGCCGGGCTGGTTCGGCTGGTCACCGGGCTGGTTCGGCATGCCCTGGCTGTCGGTCATGATCGGTTGTTCCCCTTCGTCGTGCTCGGGACGACCACCGGGTCCGCGGGCCGCCCCGACCGGCCGCGGTGTGGTCGAAGCCGCGACTGTAGGGGGCGAGATCATCGCGGGACTCGCGTTTCGTCCCGCCGCGACCGAATCGAGACCAGGAATTCCGCCGCCGCTCCCCTGGCGGCGAAGGCGCAGTTCAGAACCCGAGCCGACGTAACTGACGGGGGTCGCGCTGCCACTCTTTGGCCACCTTGATGTGCAGGTCGAGGTAGACCTTCGAGCCGAGCAGCGCCTCGATGTTCTTGCGGGCGGTGGCGCCGACCTCGCGCAGCCGTTCGCCCTTGTGCCCCAGGATGATCCCCTTCTGGCTGGGCCGTTCCACGTAGAGGAACGCGTGCACGTCGACGAGGTCGTCGCGGCCCTCGCGGGGCAGCATCTCCTCGACGGTGACGGCGATCGAGTGCGGCAGTTCGTCGCGGACGCCCTCGAGCGCCGCTTCGCGGATCAGCTCGGCGACCAGCGTCTGCTCGGGCTCGTCGGTGAGCTCGCCGCCCGGGTACAGCTGCGGGCCCTCGGGCAGCCGCTGGACCAGCAGGTCGGCCAGGGTGCCGACCTGGAAGCCGTCCACTGCGGACACCGGGACAAGCTCGGCGAACTCCATCACCTGCTGCAGCGCGAGCAGCTGTTCGGCGACCTGCTGGGGCTGGACGAGGTCGGTCTTGGTGACGATGCCGATCACCGGCGTCCGCTTGGCGATCTTCTGGAGCTCGGCGGCGATGAACTTGTCGCCGGGGCCGATCTTCTCGTTCGCCGGGACGCACAACCCGACGACGTCCACTTCGGACCAGGTGGTGTGCACGATGTCGTTGAGCCGCTCGCCGAGCAGGGTGCGCGGGCGGTGCAGGCCGGGCGTGTCGATCAGGACGAGCTGGGCGTCCTCGCGGTGGACGATGCCGCGGATCGCGTGCCGGGTGGTCTGCGGCTTGCTGGAGGTGATCGCGACCTTGGTGCCGACGAGGGCGTTGGTCAGCGTCGACTTGCCGGCGTTGGGCCGGCCGACGAAGCAGGCGAAGCCGGAACGGTGCTCGGTCATCGGGTGAGCACCTCGACGACTTCGCCGTCCGGGGTGGCGAGGATGATCGGCGCGTACTTGGCGATGTCGCGGACGGCGTGCACGGACGCGCCCTTGAGCAGGCCCTCGCCGCTGACGACGGCGGCGGCCTCGATGCCCTCGGCGCCGCTGGACAGCGCGGCGGCGACCGCGGCCTGGAGCGCGGTGAGCTTGAACGACGGCTGGTCGACCGTGCCGGCCGCGTAGGTGCGGCCGTCGGTGTCGCGGACCGCGGCCCCTTCGGGGGCCTGGATGCGGGCGCGGGAGGACCTGGCCAGCGTGACGAGTTTCTGGTCCTCGGCCTCGAGGTCAGGCATGTTCGACGCTCCTGTCGCGTTCGTCGGGGTGGGGCAGGCGCGTGCGGCGGCGCGTCCGGTCGACGGGGTCCGTCATCGCTTCGGCGTCGGCCGGGTGCACGACCACGGAGGTGATCCGCATGCGGCCGCGCCGGTCCTTGCCCCCTTCGGCGAACAGCCGAAGACCGGCGACCTCGGCTTCGGCCCCCGGCAGCGGGACCCTACCCAGTCGTTCCGCGAGCAGCCCGCCCACGGTCTCCACGTCGTGGTCTTCGAGGTCGATGCCGAACAGTTCGCCCAGGTCGTCGACGGTCATCCGGGACGAGACGCGGACGGCGCCGCCGTCGAGCTCCTCGACCTCGGGGCGTTCGTCGGCGTCGGACTCGTCGGTGATCTCGCCGACGATCTCTTCGAGGACGTCCTCGATGGTCAGCAGGCCCGCCGTGCCGCCGTACTCGTCGACGGCGATCGCCATGTGGTTGTGCGAGCGCTGCATTTCCTTGAGCAGCTCGTCGAGCCGTTTCGAGTCGGGCACGAAGGAGGCCGCGTTCATCACGGAGTCGACGACCGTGCTCGGCCCGTCGGGGTCGAGGTAGCCGGTCATCAGGTCCTTGATGTTGACGACGCCGACGATGTCGTCGACGGACTCGTCGATCACCGGGAGCCGGGTGAAGCCCGTGCGCAGCGCCAGCGCGAGGGCCTGCCGGACGGTTTTGGTGCGCTCGATCCAGACGATCTCGGTGCGCGGCACCATGACCTCGCGGGCGACGGTGTCGCCGAGTTCGAACACCGAGTGGATCATCTCGCGCTCGGAGTCCTCGACGACGCCGCGTTCCTGCGCCATGTCGACGAGTTCGCGCAGCTCGACTTCGGAGGTGAACGGGCCTTCGCGGAAGCCCTGGCCGGGGGTGATGGCGTTGCCGACGAGGATGAGCAGCCGGGACAGCGGGCCGAGGACGGAGCCGAGGACGCGGACGGGCCCGGCGACGTACCGGCCGATCCGGTAGGGGTGCTGGCGGCCGAGGGTGCGCGGGCCGACGCCGATGAGGACGTAGCTGACCACCACCATGACGACCGCGGCGACCAGCACGGCGAGGCCGAGCGGGGCCAGCCGGGTGCCCACGAACACCGTGACGAGCACGGTGGCGGTGAGCTCGCAGCCGAGGCGGAGCAGGAGCAGCAGATTGATGTGCCGCCGTCGTTCGGCGACGACGGCGGCGA
>NZ_MUMI01000689.1 GCF_002155975.1 Amycolatopsis kentuckyensis | reverse complement strand
GGCGAACCCCCGTTGCCCGACCCGGCCCCACCTTCGGCGGCATGTTCACCGGTCTCGGAACGGCCGCCCACCTCGGGTGAGCTACCCGGCGTGCTCGGTCAGCGATCGGCACCGGATTGCGGCGGCATTTGCGCCAATCGTGCGTCCACCTGTGCACATTCGGCCGTGCGAGCCTGTGCACGCAGCAAATCGGCCGCCGCCCGCCATGTCCGGCGCGCGCGGCCGGGCTGCTCGAGCGCGGCATAGGCCTCACCGAGATGGATCAGGTTCGTCGCCTCGGCGTAGCTGTGGCCCGTTTTCCGGCACAAGCCGACAGCTTGCCGAAAGTACTCACACGCCTCGGTGTGCCGCCCCAAGCTCTGCGAGACGTACCCGAGAGTGTTCAGGACATCTATCTGCCCGTACTCGTCCCCCAGGCTGCGGTGTGCGGTCAGCGCAGACGTAGACGCCACCACCGCCTGATCGTGATGACCAAGACGGGCGTGGTGCCAACCCACCTTGGCCAGCAACCTGGCTTCCCACGTGGGGTCTCCCAGCTCGCGGAAGAGTCGCAAGGCGCGGGTCGAGTGAAACAACGCGCGTTCGTCATCACCGCCGAGTTCGAACACCCATCCCATCGAATAGTGGACATGAGCCTGCCCGTAGCGGTCTTCGGTCCGCTCCGTGTAGGCGAGTGCCCGGCGCAGGTGCTCGATCGCCTCAGCCGTGTACCCCGCCCGGGCCAGTGCACGGCCGAAGTATCGTTCGGCGACTGCGATCGCGGCGGGCTCCGCGAGGCAGCCGGCGGACTCGAGCGCCAGCCCCCAGCACGAGACGTTGCTCAGCAGGTGGCCCTGGCGATAGTGGAAACTGTCGAACGTCCAAGCCAGCTGCCAAGTGAGGTCGTGCCAGCCACGAGTTCGGGCCAGGCGTTGTGCGGTCAGAAGGTTCCGATGTTCGGTGGTGAACCAGGTGAGTGCCTGATTCCTGTCTTCGATCGCCAGGGTGTCGCCCGGCCCGGACAAGGTGATCTGCTGCATCTGCGGATCCAGCAGGTCGTCGGCGCGATCGGCGGTGTGCAGGTAGAAGCAAACCAGGCGGTACAGCGCGGCAGCGGTGTCCATCCGGTCGCCGAACTCCTGAGCGTAGGCCCGGACCAGGTCGTGCATCCGGTATCGCCCTGGTAGGTGCTGGTGAACGAGATGGCTGCGGTCCAGCTCGTCGAGCAGCACCTGGACTCGCTCGACGGGAGAGCCCATGAGCGCGGCCGCTGCCGGAAGGCCGATATCCACGCCGGGGGTCAGGCTCAGCAGTGTCAGCAACGTGGCCGCCTCGGCGCTTTGGTCGTCGTAGGACCACGAGAACACCGCCCGCAGGTTGACGGCCAGCTCGCCGGCGTCGAGCGTGTTCAGGCGCGAAGACGCCGCCACCAGTTCGCTGCTCATCGTGGCGAGCGGGAAGCTCGGATGGGCCGCGACGCGGGCGGCGATGATGACCAGCGCCAGCGGAAGTCCTGCACAGTGCTCGAGCAGCTGCTCCACCGCCGCAGCCTCGGTCCTCACTCGCGTGATCCCGATATGCCGCCCCAGCAGCACCCGCGACTGTTCCGCGTCGAGCGCGTCGAGTGCGATCGGCACCGTCTCGTGGTTGGCGATCAGGCTGCTGAGCCGGTTGCGGCTGGTGACCAGCACGACACACGAGCGGTCTCCGGGCAGCAGGGGCTCGACCGTGGCCGAATCACGCACGTTGTCGAGGAGGATCAGCAGACGTTTACCGGCCACGCTGCTGCGGAGCAGGTTGAACAGCGACTGCTGATCCGTCTGCAGCGAGCGCGGGTCGACGTCGAGGGCGCCGAGCAGGCACCTCGCGGCGTCGCCGGCGGACAGTGGGGCGCCCGTCGGGCCGAATCCGCGCATGTCAACGTACAGCTGGCCATCGGGGAAGTCGTCGACGTTCTGATGAGCCCACCGCAGGGCAAGACTGGTTTTACCCGTACCTGCCAATCCGGTGATCAGGAAGATCGAAGAGACAGCGGTATCGATCTGACCGAGTTCCCCACCCCGATTGGTGAACAGTCTGGATGCGAGTGGCAGTTGGCAGGGCAACCGACGCACGTCGCTGCCGTACCGACCTGCCGCGTCTTCATAGGCCGAGCGCCAGTGCGTCAGCGCCAGGAACTCCTGCGGGAGCTCCTGGCGCTGCACCTTCGCGTGATACAGGCAGGCCCGCACGAACGATTCGACCGTCGGCCACCGCGGCAGGCGGCTTCCGGAAACCAGGTCGTGGGCGGTCGAAGTCGGCAGATGACGCCCCAGTAGTGCAGCGTGCCTGTGCAGGACCTCCAACGCCGGCTCCCCGGCCGCAGCCCTCAGACTTCTCAGTTGCGCCCGCAAGCCCGGGATCGGATCCTTCATCGTCCAACCTCCGTCCTGCCGAGCTCGGTCATTCCCTCCGATTTCCGATCGGCGCCACCGGACGGGGCCGGATGAGCAACCCCGGATGGTGAGGAGACCCGAAACTCCCGACGGAAGGCCTCCCGATGTCTCGACGCTCTCTCGCCATCCTCGCCGCATTCGCCCTGTCGCTGGTACCTGCGACCGTGGCACAGGCGGCACCCGCACATGTCGAGGTCACCTGCTCCGGGTACGGCTGTGACCACCTCGACCCGGTGGCGACCGGCTGCAGCGCCGGATCCACCACTGTCGCGAGTGCCGCCATCGGCGGCGTCGGCACCGTGGAACTCCGCTGGTCACCCACGTGCCAGACCAATTGGTCGCGGGTCACCGTCGCCGCCGGCGGCGCGAACC
>NZ_MUMI01000688.1 GCF_002155975.1 Amycolatopsis kentuckyensis | reverse complement strand
ACCGCCCACCAAAACCTCGCGTGCAGACCCCACCGAGCCGCCCGACGGGCGAGACGGGGTGATGCCGCCCCCTCACCGCACCACCCGTCTCGCCTTCGCCTGCCGGGTTGGTCGCGGAAGTGGTGCCGCCCCCTCGCGGCACCACCTCGCGCCCGTGGACGCCGGGCGGAACTCGACCGGCGTCACCCCCAGCGGACCCGGCGGCGCGCATCAGCGCACCAGGGTCCCCCCTTAGTGTCGATCGTGGCGGAGGCCGCCACACGGAACGCACACAGAAACCACGCGGGCCGCCGTGGGGCGGGCCTCAGTCCTCGCAGGTGCCCGCCGTGGCGCGGAACAGCTGGGCCCGCTCGCCGCCCAACGCGCGGATCCGGACCGGTGGGTCCGCCGCCGGCAGCCACACCGATTGGCCCCTCCGCAGCTCGACCTTCTCGCCGTCGTCCGCCGTCACCAGCAGGTCGCCTGCCGTGCACAACAGGATCTGGGGGCCCACGCTGTCGACCGAGATCTCGTCGTCCTGGCCGGCCGCCCACTCCACGCGCGACAGCTCGAACTCCGGGGCGTCCGTGCGGTACACCGCCATCCGGCCTCCGACGTCGCCGCACTGGACCGGCATCTCGCCGCACGCGAAGTCCACCACGCGCAGCAGCTCCGGCACGTCCACGTGCTTCGGCGTCAGACCGCACCGCAGGATGTTGTCCGAGTTCGCCAGGATCTCCACGGCCGTTCCGTGCAGGTACAGGTGCAGGTTGCCCGCCGGCAGGTAGATCGCCTCGCCCGCGCGCAGCGTCAGGCGGTTCAGCAGCAACGCCGCCAGCACGCCCGCGTCGCGCGGGTGCGCCTCACCCAGCTCGAGGATCGTCCGGCACTCGACCGCGAACTCGCCGTGCTCCTGGACGTGCGTCACGCACGCGTCGAGCACCTCCGGCAACAGCGAATCCAGCGACGACTGCGGCAGTGTGATCCACGTCGTGAACAGCGCCCGCAGCCCGTCCGGGTCCGGCTGGGCCTCCAGCAGCCCCGTGTACTTCGCCAGTCCCGGCGTCTCGATCGCCTTCAGCAGCTTCACCGTCCGGTCCGGGGTGCGGAACCCCGCCAGCGCGTGGAACTCCGTCAGCGCGCAGACCAGCTCCGGTTTCGCCGTCGGATCCGGGTAGTTGCGGTTCGACGCGTCCCGTGGAATGCCCAGCTGCTCCTCGCGGGCGTGCCCCTCCGCGGCCTGGGCCGCCGACGGGTGCGCCTGCATCGAGAGTGGCTCCTCCGCCGCGAGGATCTTCAACAGGAACGGGAGCCGCCCGCCCCACCGCTTCGCGCAGCGCTCGCCGAGCTGGGTCACCGGGTCGGCGTCCACCAGCTCGAGCAGGCTCCGCTCGGTCCCGTCGGGGCCGATGACGTGCGACGGGTCACCCGGGTGGGCACCCATCCACAGCTCGGCCTCGGGGTGCGGCGCGGGTACCGGACGGCCCAGCAGCTCGGGGATCGCCGTCCGCGATCCCCAGGCGTAGGGCCGCACCGCATTGCGCAGCAGCTCCACTGTCACCTCAACTCCACTCCTTCGGCACCGGCCAGGCCGGTGCTAGGCGGGTCTCACGCCGTCGCGGGCGCGAAGCGGCCCGCGCCGCCGATGCTGCCCGCCGCCAGCCCGAGATAGACCGCCGCCAGTTCGAACCGCAGTGCCAGGACCGCGGCCCGCACGATTTCGTCGGCCTCGATCTCCTCGGCCGGCACGATGACGTCCGCACCCGGCAGCAGATCCTCGGCCTGGTAGCGCGCCGCGTCCGTGGCCGGACCGGTCCGCACCGACAGCAGCAGCAGCCGGGTGGGGATGTCACCAGAGGAATCGTCCGGATCGGCGAAGATGTCACGCTCCGCGCCACCTGATTGCGCCGCCCGCCGCAGTGCGGGGCGCGCCAGGGCCTGACGATAGTCCTCGACGTCGCACACCGTGGCCGCGTGGGCGGCGAACGCGTGCGCAGCGTGTTCGCCGACGGCCACCGCGACCGGGTCCAGTCCCCACAGCAGCGGCACGCGGTCGGCCACCCGCAGGGCGAGCGCCTTGGCCGGGTTCTCGAACGAATCCCGGGCCAGGTAGTCCTTCCCGGCTTCGAGGTCCAGCTGGTCGGCGAGCGCCTGGACGTCGGAGATCAGCAGGCCCAGCGCGTTCGCGGTGAGCAGCCCGGCGGCCAGGCCGCGGGGGAAGGCCAGCTCCGGCGGCACCGGGACCCGCGGCGCCAGCAGGATGCCCTTGCCGGCCACGGCGGCCGCCACCGGACCTTCCGACGGCGCCGAAAGCACCACCGAGGCGCCGTAGCGGGCGGCGCGCTCCAGCGACGCGGCGAGTTCCCGGTCACCCGGGTCGTCGGTGTGCGCGAACACGACGTCGAGCGCGCCGATCCAGCTCGGCACCACCTCGGCGACGACCACCGGGACCGGGCACGACGGCGCCAGGAGCGCGGCCAGCAGCCGCGTGAGCGTGCGGCTCACCCCCGGCCGGTCGATCAGCACGACGGCGCGCGGGCGGCCCATGTCGAGCCGCTCGGACAGCTCCAGCTCCGCGGCCAGCTCGGCGGCCGCCCGCACCTGGGCGCCGGCCATCGCGGCGGCACGGAGCAACCCCGCGCTGTCGGCCTCGGCCAGCCGCGCGGGGTCGTCGAGCAGCGTGTCGTCAAGCACTGTCGGCATCGGAATTTCCGTTGTCACCGGGCACGGTGGCTTCGTCGAGCAGCAGCACCGGGATGCCGTCACGGACCGGGTACACCCGGCCGCACTCCGTGCACGTCAGCGCGTCGGCCTCGGGGTCGTCCGGGGCGCCCGGCCGGAGCGGGGCGTGATCGGGCGACGGGCACGCCAGGATCTCGAGGAGCTGGGCGTCGAGCGTGATGGCCATGGTTCCTCCATACCACGCGGGGGACTGTGGTGAAGAGCACTTCAGGACACAGTTCGGCCCCGGGGCGCCTTCGTCGGGACGGGTCAGTTGCGGATGATCGCGAGCACTTCGTCCACCAGCCCCTGCACGGCTTCGGCGTTCGCCGCCTCGACGTTCAGCCGGAGCAGCGGCTCGGTGTTCGACGGGCGCAGGTTGAACCAGGCGCCGCCCGGCAGCTGCACGGTCAGGCCGTCCAGCTCGTCGAGCTCGACGCCGGAGCGGGTGCCGAAACTGTCCTTGACGGCCATCATCTTCGCGACCTGGTCGTCGACTGTGGAGTTGATCTCCCCCGAAGCCGCGTAGCGCGAGTACGCGCTGGTCAGCTCGGACAGCGGGCCGGTCTGCTCGCCGAGCGCGGCGAGGACGTGCAGCGCCGCCAGCATGCCGGTGTCGGCGCGCCAGAAGTCGCGGAAGTAGTAGTGCGCGGAGTGCTCGCCGCCGAAGATGGCGCCGGTCTTGGCCATCTCGGCCTTGATGAACGAGTGCCCGACGCGGGTGCGGACCGGCTTGCCGCCGTGCTCGGCGACGATCTCCGGGACACCCTTGGACGTGATCAGGTTGTGGATGATCGTGCCGCCGGGGTCCTTGGCCAGCTCGCGGACGGCGACCAGCGCGGTGATCGCGCTCGGCGAAACCGGCTCGCCACGCTCGTCGACGATGAAGCAGCGGTCGGCGTCGCCGTCGAAGGCGACCCCGGCGTCCGCGCCGACCTCGCGCACCTTCGCCTGGAGGTCGACGATGTTCGCCGGGTCCAGCGGGTTGGCCTCGTGGTTCGGGAAGGTGCCGTCGAGCTCGAAGTACATCGGCACGATGTCGATGGGAAGCCCCTCGAACACGGTCGGGACGGTGTGCCCGCCCATGCCGTTCCCGGCGTCGACCACGATCTTCAGCGGCCGGCTGCCCGACAGGTCGACCAGGTTGCGCAGGTAGGCGGCGTAGTCGGCGAGGACGTCCCGCTCGGTGATCGAGCCGCGCTGGCCCTCGAAGCCGGGCACGCCCTGCTCGACCGTGTCGCGGATCTCGGCCAGCCCGGTGTCCTGGCCGACCGGGGAGGCGCCGGCGCGGCACAGCTTGATGCCGTTGTACTTGGCCGGGTTGTGGCTGGCGGTGAACATCGCGCCCGGCATGTTCAGCGAGCCCGAGGCGAAGTACAGCTGGTCGGTGCTGGCCAGCCCGATGCTGACCACGTCCAGGCCCTGCGAGGTGACGCCCTCGGCGAACGCGGCCGCCAGGGCCGGCGAGGAGTCGCGCATGTCGTGGCCGATCACCACCGACGGCGCCTCCGGCTTGATGAGCAGGGCGAACGCGGCGCCGAAGTCGCGGACGAGGTCCGCGTCGAGCTGCTCGCCGACCACGCCGCGAATGTCGTAGGCCTTCACGATGCCCGAAAGGTCTGGCACGCCGTCTCCCCGCGAATAGTCGTCCCGGCGCCCGCTGCGCCGCGCGGAAAGCCTACCGGCGGGGTGAGTGGCTTACGCGTTCAGGCGCGACCGGGCAGGACACGCAGGTGGCCGCGGCGCCCGGACGGGCCCTCCGGCTCGGGTGCGGGGGCCGGTTTGCCGGGGCGGCCGGCCTCGCGCACGGCCTCGGCCAGCGCGGTCAGTTCGTCGGCCGACGGGTCCGGCGCGGCGAAGGCGCCTTCGTGCCGGACGACTTCCCAGCCCTTCGGGACGGTCAGCCGCAGCGCGTGGGCTTCGCAGAGGTCGTACGAGTGGGGCTCGGAGGCGGTGGCCAGCGGGCCGACGACGGCGGTGGAGTCGCTGTACGCATACGTCAGCGTGGCCACAGCTGGCTCGAGACAGCCAGTACGCGAACACTTCCGTACGCTCCGCACGAAACGAAACGATAGCGCGTCGCCGCAAGGTCTCCAGCGCGACACGCGCTGAACCGCGGTCGCATAGACTTCCGGACGTGGCGACGGCTCGTGATTACCGACAGCGGCGGCGCTCGCGGCGGGACCGGCACGGCCGGGGCCTGCGCGGGACGCTGTATCCGGCGACCCTGCCCGCCGCCGCGAGCCGAGCGGAACGCTTCGACGCACTGGTGCTCGACGCACTGGAGCCGATCGAAGCCCGCTGGCGCCACGAGCTGACAAAGCTCGACGTGGCGGTTGACGACGTGCCGGAGATCCGCGAGAACGGCCACTCCCCGGCGGACGGCGTGCTGCACGACGGCGCGGTACCGCTGTCGAGGCTGGTCCCGGCGGGCGTGGACCGCACGGGGCTGCCGACGCGCGCCCGGATCGTGCTCTACCGACGGCCGCTCGAGGCAAGGGCGAAGGACCCGTCAGAGCTGGCCGAGCTGGTCCACGACGTGCTGGTGGAGCAGGTGGCCGGGTACCTGGGCGTGGAGCCGGACGTCATCGAAGGCGAGTAGCCCCACCGGAGGGGGGTAGGCCACACGCGAACCGGCGGCCGGGGACGCAAGCCGGCCAACGACGTCACCAGGCCTCCCCCGCCCCTCGTCCCAGCCTGCACTTCAGTCGACGACCGGGTTTGTCAAGGCACGCTTTCCCGCCTTGACAAACCCGGGCGG
>NZ_MUMI01000687.1 GCF_002155975.1 Amycolatopsis kentuckyensis | reverse complement strand
GGCGGCCGGGACGCCGTGCTTGTGGGCCAGACCCGTGAGCAGCCGCTGCAGCCGCCCGTCGGCCATCGGCCGGGGGACCCGCAGGGAGGTCTGGGTGAGCGTCGAAGGAGAGGGCATGAGGTGGGGACCTTCCGCGTCGGGTCAAGGGGGACGGCAGGGGCGGCGGCTCAGCCGTCGGCGGCCATCTGCCGCTGCAGGCTCAGCGGTCGCATGTCGGTCCACACCTCGTCGACGTGGTCCATGCACTCCTGGCGGCCGCCGCGGAAGCCGTCGGCGCGCCAGCCCGCGGGTACCTCGTTCGCCACCGGCCACAGCGAGTACTGGCCTTCGTCGTTCACGAGTACCTGGAATTCGGCGTCATCCTGCATGGGATTTTCCTTTCCTCTCAAGGGTTTCAGTGGTCTTGTCCGGCGGCGAGCCGTTCGAGGTCCCGCAGGACCCGTTCTTCGACGAGCTCGGCCAGGGCCAGCACGGTCCCGGCGGTGAGCACGTCCTTGGGGGTGATCTCGACGTCGAAGGCGGACTTCGTCATCGACGTGATCCGGAGGCTGCGCAGCGAATCGCCGCCGAGGGCGAAGAAGTTGTCCTCGACGCCGACCCGGTCCAGGTCGAGTGCCTCGGCCCAGATGGCCGCGAGGACCTCTTCGGTCTCGGTTTCCGGGGCCGCGTACTCCGCGGTCTCCGCCGGCGCCGCCGGCGCCGGCAACGCTCGCCGGTCGAGCTTTCCGTTGGCGGTCAGGGGAAGCGCGTCGAGCCGGACGAACGCGGCGGGCACGAAGTGGGCCGGCAGTGCGGCGGCGACGTGCTCCCGCAGCCCGGGACCCACCTCGCCCACGACGTAGGCGATCAGCCGCCGGCCGTCCGCGACGACGGCGGCGTCCCGGACTCCCTCGTGCTTGCGCAGCACCGCGACGATCTCGCCGGGCTCGATCCGGAAGCCGCGGATCTTGACCTGGTCGTCGGCGCGGCCGAGGAACTCGAGGGTCCCGTCGGCCCGCCACCGCACCAGGTCGCCGGTGCGGTACATCCGCTCCCCCGGCGCCCCGAACGGATCGGCGAGGAACCGCGTGGCGGTGAGTCCCGGCCGGTCGAGGTACCCGCGGGCGAGCCCGGCACCGGCGACGTGGAGCTCCCCCGTGGCGCCGATCGGC
>NZ_MUMI01000686.1 GCF_002155975.1 Amycolatopsis kentuckyensis | reverse complement strand
TGCGGGTCCCGGACCGCCCGGGGTCGCTGGTGGGCGTGCTGTCGTGCGTCAGCGAGCTGGGCGCGAACGTGCTCGACGTCGAGCACTCCCGCATCTCCGGCAGCCTCGACCTCGGTGAAGCGGACGTCGTGCTCGCGCTGGAGACCCGTGGCCCCGAGCACTGCAAAGAGGTCGAGTTCGCGCTGGCGAACGCGGGTTACACGGTCGTCTGAGGGGCTTCTCCCGTGATCGCCGCCAAGGCCAGGTCCTTGGCGGGCTCGGGGACCTCCGACGGCGCGGTGAAGCGGCGGGCCCGGATGTGGGCGACCAGGTCCGGGTCCGGCGGCACCCCGTGCTCACGCAGGTAGTACGCGACCGCGCCGGGCCAGGCCCAGGTCCCGTCGGTGCGGAAGTTCATCGGCACGGCGTCCGCGCGGTCCGGCGCGAAGGCGTCCGGGCCGTTGCTGCGCGAGGCCAGGATGACCGGCGCCGCGTCGAGGTAGGCGAGCACCCGCTCGGCTTCCGCCGGGACGAGCGGTGCGCGCCGGACCAGCGGCTTGCCCGCCGCGTCGACGCCGTCGTAGATCCGCGGCGTGCGCACCTCGCCGTCGGCGGCCGGCGGGGTCAGCCCGGCGTGCTCCCGCAGCCACGCCGGGATGTGTTCGTCGGCGCGCGGGAAGAACCGCAGCTCGTCCTGGAACCCGATCGGTGGCGGCTGCTGCCGGAACGGCGGTTCGAGGTCGGGCCGCACGAAGTCGACGTCGGGCGGCTGCGCCGGCTCGAACACGAGGATCGCGCCCAGCCAGGTGCCGACGCCGGGCTGGTACATGCCCGACCGCAGCACCCCGAGCAGCCGGACCGCTTCCGGGTGCGGCTGCGCCGGGCGCGGCAGCCCGTCCGGCCCGGTCACCAGCAGATCGGCTTCGACGTGCCGCCCGGCGGCGCGGTATTCGATCCGCAGCTGCCGCCAGCCCGGCGGCGTCTGCGAAGCGAGCGCGACGCCGATCTGCCGGACGATCTCCTGCTGCTGGTCCGGGCGCAGCGGCCCCGGTGGCCGGCTCATGGTCCCTCCCTTTCCTCGCCGCCTACGCCGGCGGCCGGATGCCCAGCAGGAAGTTCGAGGGCAGGTATTCGGACTCGACGTCGACGTTCATGCCGGCCGAACGCGCCAGCACCGCGATCGCGAGCGGAGCGAGGGCGAGGAACCCGTCCGGGTCGTCGACCAGCTCCTCGTCGCTCGTCCAGAAGCTGCGGTGCTGTTCGAGCGCCCGGGCCAGGGAGGCGTTGAACTTCTCGTCGTCCCGGCGGAGCAGGTGGTAGAACATCTCGATCGGCGGGTAGATGAGCTGGAGCATGGCGCGCCGCGGCGTGTTCCGGACGGCGTCCGGGTCGGTGCCGTCCATCGCCGCGCCGAACAGCTCCGCCGGGATTTCGCGGCGGGCCAGGAAGTTCCGCACGGTCTCGAGCCACGGTGCCATGTACGCGTCGTAGTCGCCGGACGCGAGCGGCAGGTCGAGCGGAACCGCGCAGAGCCGCTGGATCAGGTCGTCGTTGCGGTCGACCACGGCCAGCCAGGCCGCGGTGAGCCAGTTGCCGGCGTCCGCGGTGGAGGTCGGGCCGGTGGCGGCGAAGCGCATGGGCCGGGTGACGACGGCTTCGACCTCGCCCTCGCCCGTGGCCGCGATGAAAACCGCCGTGCTCGCTTCGGCCGCCGTCCGCAGGTCGCGCCAGATTTCCGGGGTGGCAGCGGCGGGGTCGACGACGCTGCGGTACCGCGTGAGCGTCAGCGCTCGGCGCAGCACGTTGTTCAGCGCGCTCGGATCGGTTTCGACGTAGTCGATGTAGAAGCCGATCTTCGGGGCCAGCGCGTCGACCTGCTTCCGGGCGACGTCCTGGTCAATGGGGTGCCTCGACACGGTGGTCATCGATCTCATTCCGCCGGTGGTGCCGGTAGTGGCGACTGGTAGCCGTAACCGTTGTACGGCTTGTAATCGTAGCCAAGGTTGACGTGCGTGCTGCCCGACTCGTCGACCCGCGCGCGGACCTCCACGTAGTCCAGCCGCTTCTGCAGCTTGGCCCGTTCCAGCGCTTCCGCGAGGTCCGGATCCGTCTTTTCCATCCGCTTCACGAGGTAGTCGAAGTACTCGGGGTGACCCTGCTGGAAGGTCCGGTCCCGGGCGCGGTCGTAGTGCGTGCTCGGCTGCCCGCCGGGTCCCTTCGCCTCGTGGACGATGTAGTGCGGCTCGCCGCCGTTCTTGTAGTCGACCTCCCAGATGTGGTCGAAGTTGCCGGCGCCGGGCTTGCCACCGTCGATCGGGTGCCGCGGCGTGATCTCCGCGCGCACGTTGCCGCCCGCGTCGACGATCTGGTAGCGGTGGCTGCCGTCCGGCGCGTCCGGGTGCGGCCGGACGTCGAAGTGCTCACCGGGGAAGGCCTCGGAGAAGTCACGGTGCAGCCGATCGCGCACGGCGTGCCCGGACGCCTCTTCGCCGAGCCGTTCGGAGGCGTCGTTCCGCGCGTTGTGCTTGTCGACCCAGTCGTCGGCGTCTCTCGGCGTGTCGTGGTACTCCTCCTGGGCGACCTGGCGATCGTGCACCCGGTCGTCGATGCGGTCGTAGTCGGTTTCGCGCCAGTTCCGGGTGTCGGGCAGCTCGCCGGCCGCGGGCTCGCTGGGAGTCTGGTCGTGCCCGGTCCCGGGCTCGTGCCCGTCCGAGGTCGCGTCGTGCTCCGGAGTCCGCTGAGGAGGGTGCGTCGAGGAGCGGGACTCGTCGAAGCCGAGCGATTCCGGCGGCGGCCGGTCGCCCTTGAACCGCGGCTCCCCGTTGACGAGGTCGAGCTGGGGCGGCGGCGGGGTGACGTTCGCGTGGCGGTGGTTGATGACCAGCTCTTCGCCGTGCTCCGTCGGCCGGCGGTAGTAGTGCTTCTTGATGTAGTCCGGATCGGCGATGTTCTGGCGGGGCGTGCGCCCGTCCGGACCGGGGCGGTCCTGCCAGCCCGGTTCTTCGCCACGGGCGCGGGCGGTGTCGGCCGACGCCGCCCG
>NZ_MUMI01000685.1 GCF_002155975.1 Amycolatopsis kentuckyensis | reverse complement strand
CGGAACTCGCGTGATCAGAGCCGTGACGGCCCGGATCACGCGAGTTCCGGGCTGGATCACGCGAGTTCCGGGTTGGATCACGTGAGTTTCGTGGTTACTTGCCGGCTGCGCGGGCGAGGCGCTCGGGGTAACGCTCTCCGGCGATCGCGTCGGCGGGGGCGGCTGCCTCGATGGCGGCCAGGTCGTCCGCCGTCAGCTCCAGCGATGCCGCCGCCACGTTCTCCTCGAGGTACTTGCGGCGCTTGGTGCCCGGGATCGGCACGACGTCCTCGCCGTGGGACTGGACCCACGCCAGCGCCAGCTGACCCGCGGTGACCCCCTTGTCCGAGGCCAGCTTGCGGAGCGCGTCGACGATCGCCATGTTGCGCTCGAAGTTGCCCTCGGCGAAGCGCGGCAGGCCGCGGCGCATGTCGTCTTCGGGCAGGTCCGCGACCGACTTCACCGCGCCCGTCAGGAACCCGCGGCCCAGCGGCGAAAACGGGACGATCCCGATGCCGAGCTCGCGGCAGGTGTCCAGGACTTCGCCCTCGATGCCCCGGGTCCACAGCGACCATTCGCTCTGCAGCGCCGTCACCGGGTGCACCGCGTGCGCGGCCCGGATCGTCGCCGCGCTCGCCTCGGAAATCCCGGCGTACCGGATCTTTCCGGCCTCCACCAGCGAAGCCAGCGCGCCCCAGGTCTCCTCGATCGGCGTGTCCGGGTCGACGCGGTGCTGGTAGTACAGGTCGATGTGGTCGACGCCGAGCCGGCGCAGCGACTCGTCGCACGACTGCTTCACGTACGCCGCGTCACCGCGGGCACCCATGGCCCCGTCGTTCCACACGATGCCGAACTTCGTCGCGAGCACGACTTCGTCGCGGCGGCCGGCGATGGCGCGGCCGACCAGCTCCTCGTTGACGCCGTTGGCGTAGACGTTCGCGGTGTCCAGCAGCGTCACGCCGAGTTCGAGCGCCCGGTGAATGGTCGCGATCGACTCGTCGTCGTTGTCGCGGACGCCGTAGGCCTGGCTCATCCCCATGCAGCCGAGCCCCTGGGCGCCGACTTCCAGGCCGCCCAGCTTCCTCTTCTTCACGCGGAAATCTCCTCCATACCGGGCTCCACGCCGAGCACCTTGCGCTCGACCTGGGCGTAGTTTTCGATCTTGTAGTCGAGGATGTCGAGACAGCCCTGCAGCTCGGCGATCCGCTCGGCGACCGACCGGCGCTGCTCCACCAGGAGGGCCTTGCGGCGGCCCGCGCTCGCGACGCCGTGGCGGCGCAGCGACGCGTACTCGCGCATGCTCTTGATGGGCATCCCGGTGGTGCGCAGCTTGGTCAGGAAACCGAGCCAGTTGAGGTCGTCGTCGGAATACGCCCGGCGGCCCGCGGTGTCCCGCGCGGGCGGGTCGAGCAGTTTGATGCGCTCGTAGTACCGGAGGGTGTCGATGGACAGTCCGCTACGTCGCGCGGCTTCCGCTATCGAGTAGCTCATGCGCCCGACAGTACGACCTGGAGTGCACTCCAGGTCAAATCCTCACCCTGGTCATCCATAACACTGTTCCGATACGCTCGGTGCATGGCGCGACCACGCACGCACGACGAAGCGCTCCGGCTCAAGCTGCTCGACCGGGCCGGCGAGCTCCTCGCGGCCGACGGGCCGAAGGCGCTTTCCCTGCGCAAGCTGGCCGCCGACGCCGGGACGTCGACCACCGCCGTGTATTCACTCTTCGGCAGCAAACCCGACCTGGTCAACACCCTCTACACCGAGGGCTTCCGCCGCTTCGGTGCCCGGATGGCCGGGACGCCGCTGACCGGCGACGCCGTCGAGGACCTGGTCGCGCTCGGCAGCGCCTATCGCGCGAGCGCGCTGGCCGACCCGCACCTCTACGGGATCATGTTCACCAAGTCGGTGCCCGGCTTCGAGCCGAACGAAGACGCCGAGAAGCTCGCCCGCGAAACGCTCAAGCCGCTGGAGCGGATCATCCGCCGCGCGATCGCCGACGGCGTCTTCCTCGACGTCCCGCCGGAGACCGTCGCGGTCGGCTGCTGGGCCATCGTGCACGGCCTGGTGTCCCTGGAGCTGACCGGCAACCTGCCGGAGGAGTTCGACGTCACGGGCTCCTACGAAGCCGCCCTGCGCGCGAACGCCTCCGGCTGGCTGCGGCCTCAGACCAGCGGCAACGACCCGTCGTAGACGACCGCGCCCTTCGCGTCCCGCGCCGTCACGTGGACCTTCGTTCCCGGGTCGATCTTGATGTCCGCGGGGGCCCACACGACGACCATGCCGGCCACGACGTGGACCTCGGTACTCGCGCCGCGCCCGAAGTCGACGACCGCCGTCGCCGCGGTCGCGGGCAGGACCGCGGCGAACGGACGGAGGGCCTTCCCGGCCGGGGCACCCGTCTGGGGATGGCCCAGGGTGTCCACCATCAAGGGGTACGCCGGCGGTTTCTCCGGCGTGGGGCCACCGGAGAAGGCGCGGACCCTCGTCTTCCCCGGCCGCCGGTAGTCGGGCTCGGTCGTGCACACCACGAACCGGTCGCCGCGGCGGCCGAGGACCACCCGGTAGTCCTCGGTCTGGAGCAGCGGCCCCGGCTCGTACGCCGCGGCGTCGGGGATCGCCTCCACCTGCGCCGCCGCTAGGCAGTCACCCAGCGCCCGGCCCGCGGATGACGTGCGGTCGGCGGTCACCGGCCGGTCCACGACCGAAAGCAGGGGCGGCGGCGGCGCGGGCAACGTTGCGCCCGATTGCGTCTGCCGGCTGACGGTCAGCGTCGTCCGCGCCGGGTTGCTCCGGGTCACCCCGATGAACTGCCGGGTGACCGGGGAGAAGTAGATGGCCTGCGACTGGTTCTCGCCGTCCTCGGTTCGCGAGTCGAGGAACAGCCCGTCTCCGTCGGGGGCGAGGATTCCGCCGACCATCCCGGTCGCGCTGTGCAGCAGCAGCCCCGTCCGCGTGCCCGGGGCGTAGGCGGGCGTGGCTTCCGGGTCCGACAGCGTCACGGTCGTCTCGGTGGTCTCGCAGAACATCGGCT
>NZ_MUMI01000684.1 GCF_002155975.1 Amycolatopsis kentuckyensis | reverse complement strand
TGGGGGTGCTGACCGAGATCGCCGAGACGCGGCCGGTGGTGATCCTGCTCGAGGATCTCCACTGGGCCGACGCCTCGACGCGCAACCTGCTGTCCTTCCTGCTCAGCCGGCTGCGGGCGCAGCGGCTGCTGGTCGTGGGCAGCTACCGCGAGGAGGACGTGCACCGGCGTCACCCGCTGCGCGGCCTCCTCGCGGAACTCGTCCGGCTCGCCACGGTCGAGCGCGTCGACCTGCAGCCCTTCGGCGCGGCCGACGCCCGCCGGTTCGTCGAGGCGCTGGCCGACGAGCCGCTGCCGTCGGACGTCGTGGCCGACATCGTCACCCGGTCCCAGGGCAACCCGTTCTTCGCCGAAGAGCTGCTCGCCACCAAGACCGAGTGCAACGACCTGCCCGCCGGGCTGGCCGAGGTGCTGCTGTCCCGGCTCGAGCGGCTCTCGCCGGACGCCCGGCAGGTGGTCCGCGTGCTCTCGGTGGCCACCGAGCCGGTGATGCACGCCGCCCTCGCCGCGGTCTGCGGGCTGGGGGAGCTCGAACTCGACGAGGCGCTGCGGGAGGCGGTCCAGCACCACGTGCTGGTGGTGCTCTCGGACGGCTCCTACACGTTCCGGCACGCGTTGCTGCAGGAAGCGGTGTACGGCGATCTGCTGCCGGGGGAGCGGTCACGCACGCACGCGGGGTATGCGGCGCGGATCAAGGCGCGGCCCCAGGGCCGAGGTCACGACGCGAAGCTGGCCTACCACTCGATGCAGAGCAGCGATCTGGCCACCGCGCTCCCGGCGTTGCTGCGCGCGATGGACGAAGCCGAGAAGCTCGGCGCGCCCGGGTCGGCGCTGCAGCACGTCGAACAGGCACTGTCCATCTGGGACGCCGTCGCCCCGGCGGACCGGCCGGAAGGCTTCGACGAGCTGCGGCTGCTGTACGAGGCGTCCTACTTCGCGGGGACGTCCGGCGAGCCCGAGCGGGCCGCCGCGTTCGCCCGCTCCGCCACCCAGGCGCTGACCGCCGACATCCCGAACGACCGGGCCGCGAAGGTGTGGCGGCGGCTCGCGGACGCGCTCCTCGCCCTGGAGGGCACCCTGGACGAGGCGGTCGCCGCCATCGACCGGGCGTGGGACCTGGTGAAGGACACCGAGCCCAGCTCCGCGCGCGCCTGGGTGCTGGCCAGCCGGGCCGGGTTCCTCCGGATCCTCGACCAGCCCGAGGCGGCGCTCGACAGCGCGCTCGCGGCGGTCGCCGACGCGCAGGCCGTGGGCGCGACCGGGGCGGAGGCGTCGGCGCTGGTCACCCTGGGCACGCTGGCCGACTCGCGGGGCGACGCCGCCGAGGCCCGGGAGCGGCTGCGCCAGGCCCAGCGCAAGGCGCGCGACGTGGGCGCGTACAACACCGAGATCCGCGCGACCTACTTCCTTTCGTTGAGCCACCACGACCAGGCCGAGTTCGCCGAAGCGCTCGAGCACTCTTCGCACGGCGTCGCGCGGGCGGAAGAAGCCGGGCTGAGCTGGAGCACGTTCGGGCTGGAGCTGCGGGCGGGGCAGCTGGTCCTGCGGTACGTCATGGGCGACTGGCCGGACGAGAGCGCCGGCCGGGCCGGGCGCGGGGTGTCCAGCGCGGTCGCCGCGCGGATCCAGGCCGTCTGGACGCAGTTCGTCGTGGCCCGTGGCCGCTTCGACGAGGCCGCGAAGCTGATCGCCGGGCTGCAGCAGCACTGGATCGCGGACATGCAGATCCCGCTGTCGGCCGGCGGCGCCGGGATCGAGCTGGCTTACTGGCGCGGCGACCACGCCGAGGCGGTGCGCCGGGCCGAGGACGTCATCGGCTGGCTGGAGCGGATCGAACCCGGGCTGCTCGCCGGCATCCGGATGGCCGCGCTCGGCGTGTCCGCCGCGGCCAAGCTCGCCGCCGACGCCCGCGTCCACGGCGACCAGGCCGCGGCCGAAGCCGCGGTGGCGGCCGGCGAGCGGTTCCTGGCGCACGGCCGGATGTGCTCGGTCGTCGGCCAGCCGCGCTCGGGGACGCTCGGTCCGGAGGGCCGCGCGTGGCTGGCCCGCCTGGAGGCGGCGGCGACCTGCCTGGCCGGTCGCGGCGACGCGGAAAAGTGGGCGATCGCGGCGGAGGCGTTCGGCTACGGCGCCGTCTACGAGCAGGCGGTCTGCCGCTGGCACGAGGCCGAAGCCCGGCTGGCGGCGGACACCGACGCGGGCCCGTCCCTCGAAGCGGCCCACGCGGTGGCGGTCCGCCTCGGCGCGATCCCGCTGCGCGACGCGGTCCGCGACCTGGCCCACCGCGCCCGCATCGAGCTGGACGGCGTCGAACCGGCGGCCCCGGCCCGCACGGTCACCGACCCGCTGACCGACCGCGAGCGAGACGTCCTGGAGCGCGTCGCCCTGGGCCGCACGAACCGCCAGGTCGGCGAAGAGCTCTACATCAGCGAAAAAACGGTGAGCGTCCACCTTTCCCGCGTCATGGCCAAACTGGGGGCAAGCCGCCGCGCGGAAGCAGTCGCCATCGCCTACGACCGAGGCCTCCTCACCGCCCCCACCCCGTAACTCGCGTGATCGAGCCCGGAACTCACGTGATTGAAGCCGGAACTCGCGTGATCAGAGCCGTTCCGGCTGCAATCACGCGAGTTCCGGGTCGGATCACGCGAGTTCCGGGTTAGCGGGGGAGGCGGCGGAGGGCTTTGAGGCCGAATGTCATGCCTCGGGACCACACGGAACCCGGGATTGCGCGCGGGGGGCGGAGGGCGAGGCCGCGCTGGAGCGCGATCGACTGGGACTCCGTGTACTTGAGCAGGCCCTCGGCGCCGTTGCGGCGGCCGACGCCCGAGTCCTTCATCCCGCCCATCGGGACGCCGACGCTGCCGAACGTCGCCGCGTAGCCCTCGTTCACGTTGACCGTCCCGGCCTTGAGGCGCGCCGCGACCTCCCAGCCCGCGCGGCCGTTGCGGGACCAGACACTGGCGTTGAGCCCGAACGGCGTGTCGTTGGCCCGCTCGATCGCGTCGGTGACGTCGGTGTAGCCGTAGATCGAGACGACCGGCCCGAACGTCTCCTCCGCGAACGGCAGCATGTCCGGCGTGACGCCCGAGAGCACCGTCGGCTCGTAGAACAGCGGGCCGAGGTCCGGCCGGGCCCGGCCGCCGG
>NZ_MUMI01000683.1 GCF_002155975.1 Amycolatopsis kentuckyensis | reverse complement strand
GTCCCCAGTCACGCGAGGTCCCCCGGCCCGAACGTCTCTCGCGCCCCGCCCGGCCGGCACCGACCCCCCAAATAGACGAGGCGGCGCCCGTGGCCGAAGCCACGGGCGCCGCCTGCAAGCGCGAACTTCTCGGGCGACCAAGCGTGCAACTCTGGTCGTACCTACATGGACTCGGCGTGTGGCGTCCCACTACGCAGTCCCTAGACGACGAGCCTCCCGCGGCGCGCTGCGCGTGGGTACCCGGAGTCCGCGCACGGAGGTTTGCCGGGGTGGAACAGGCTTCTCTTCTACCTGTTCCCTGGCCGACCGAACGTCCGCACCTACTTTCTACGCCGTGAGCCCGGTCACTTCAAGTGCGCGGACGGGTGCACCGGTACAGAGGCTGGATCGGGTGACATGGGCACCCTCCGCGACGGACAATTCGGGGCTGGGCCAAGCAAAGTGGAGGCCGTACGGCCGTGTGGGTGGCGGCTGTCCCGCTAGCGGGACCGACGGCGACGGCTGAGGCCGTACCAGGTCGCTCCGGCGGCCACCGCGCCGACACCGAGCGCCACCATCCCGGCCGATCGCGTCGGGATCCGGGTGCGCAGCGACATCGGCCGGTCGAAGGCCAGGATCGGCCAGCCGCGCTCGAGGGCCTCGCGCCGCAGGAGCTTGTCCGGGTTGACCGCGTGCGGGTGCCCGACGACCTCGAGCAGCGGGATGTCGGTGCTCGAGTCGGTGTAGGCGAAGCACTCGGCGAGGTCGTAACCGTGCGTCGCGGCGAGCTGCTTCGCGGCGACGGCCTTGTTGGCCCCGTAGCAGTAGAAGTCGACTTCGCCGGAGTAGCGGCCGTCGACGATCTGCATCCGCGTCGCGACGCTCCGGGTCGCGCCGAGCATCTCCGCCACCGGCGCGACGACCTCTTCGCCGGTCGCCGACAGCACGATCACGTCGTGCCCGTCCTCGCGGTGCCGCGCGATCAGCTCCGCCGCCTCCGCGTACACGAGCGGGTCGACGACGTCGTGCAGGGTTTCGCGGACGATCGCCGAAACCTGGGCGACGTCCCAGCCGGCGCACAGCGCGGAAACCTCGGCGCGCAGCCGTTCGGTTTTGTTCTCGTCGGCGCCCGCGAGCGAGAACACCAGCTGCGCGTATGCGCTTCGCAACGCGGCGCGACGGTTGATCAGCCCTTCTTTGAGGAGAGGCTTGCTGAACGCCAGCGCGCTCGACGAAGCGATGATCGTCTTGTCCAGGTCGAAGAACGCGGCCACCGCGTGCTCCGGGCCCGGCTTCCGGATGCGCGACGGCGCGCTGCTCGGTTCGGCCACCCGCCCAGGATAGGAGCTTGATCGGACCGCGTCCCGTTGATCCACCACCCGCGCGTCGCGCCGGGCGGAAAATCCATGACAGGCAGGCACTTCGGGCGCGCTGTGCCGTTATCGAACTGTGTGCCTCATCCGGCGCGCGAACCGGCGCCGGCCGGAGTTACAGTGAGGGAGCCCGGTGTCCAACCGGGCCGGTTCAGTCCGACCCCCCGGGGCTGAACCCACGGCGGCCCCCGTCCCTCCCCCCTGGCGGGGGCCGCCG
>NZ_MUMI01000682.1 GCF_002155975.1 Amycolatopsis kentuckyensis | reverse complement strand
GCGGCCGGCGGAACGCACGCGCACGACGGCGAGCACCGGCGCGAGGCCCCCACCGCCGACGAGGCGCACGCCCCGCAGCGGAACCCCAGCGCCACCCCGGCCGGCTGGCGCCGCCTGGATCGGCGCACTCTCGGCGTCACCGCCGTCCTGATGGCCGGCGTGGCCGTCTCCGCCGGGACGCCGATCGCCATCGGTACCCGATCGCTCTGGCTGGTTCCGGCGGCCGCCCTGCTCGTCGGCGCCGGCGTGCTCGCCGAATACGTGCGCTGGCGGTACACCCGCTTCCGCTGCACCGCCGAGCGCCTCGAAATCGAATTCCGCTTCGCCGTCCACACCCGCAAATCCCTGCCCCGCGAGCGGATCCGCAGCGCCGACCTGACGGCCAACCCGCTGCACCGCGCGTTCGGCGTCGCGGCGCTGTCCATCGGCACCGGCCGGCAGGAGCGGATCACGCTGTCCCCGCTCGCCAGGGCCGACGCCGAAGCCCTGCGCACCGAACTCCTGCACCGGACCCCGGAACCGTCCACTCAAGACGGTCCACTCGCGACACTCGACCCGCGGTGGATCCGTTACGCTCCGGTCTCTTTCGTCGCCCCGACGCTCGGGCTGGCCGCGTTCGGGTCCCTGTTCAAGGTGGCGGACTGGTTCGGGGCCGGCGGTGGCCTGGTCGAGTGGCTCCTCGCCCTCTTCGGCGACCTGCCCCTGGCCGTCAGCGTCCTGCTCCTGCTGGCCCTGGCCATGGTCGCCGGTGTGGCCGGGGCGGTGGGCCTGTTCACCGAAATGTGGTGGCACTACCGGCTGGACCGCGAACCCGGCGGCACCCTGCGCGTCCGGCGCGGACTGTTCACCACCCGGTCGATCACCATCGAGGAACGGCGCCTGCGCGGCGTCGAACTGGTCGAGCCGCTCGGCGCCCGGCTCGCCGGGGCCGCCCGCGTCGACGCCGTCGCCACCGGCATGGAGCACGACGAAGACGACCACACCGAGTCCAAGACGCTCCTGCCCGCGGCGCCGAAAGCCGTCGCGCACCAAGTCGCGGCGCAGGTCCTGGGCGACCGCCTGGAGACCGTCGAGCTGGTGCCGCACCCCCTCGCCGCCCGCGGGCGGCGGCTGCGCTGGGCCCTGCTCGGCGCGCTCGTGCCGGTGCTCGTCCTGCTGGTGCTCGGCGCGCTGCTCACCGACGTCCTGCTGGTGCTCGGCGGCGCTCTCGCCGTCGTCGCGCTGCCGGTGGCCGTCCTGCTCGCCCGGGACGCCTACCGCGGCCTCGGGCACGGGCTGCGCGGCCGCTACCTGGTGACGCGCGCGGGCACGGTCCGGCGCAGCACGGCCGTGCTGACGCGGGACGGCGTCATCGGCTGGACCGTCAAGCAGTCGGTGTTCCAGCGCCGCCGGGGCCTCGCGACGTTCACCGCGACCACCGCGGCGGGCTCCGGTGCCTACTCGATCCTCGACGCCGCCGCGGGCGAAGGCCTCGAGTTCGCGGCGGAGGCCGTACCGGGGGTGCTGACGCCGTTCCTCGAGAGTTCGGTGCCCGCCGAAGCGTCGCGGACCTAGGTTCGGGGGCATGGACGAATTCCGTGCCTTGCACGTCCCCGGCTCCCCGCTGCTGCTGCCGAACGCGTGGGAGTTCGGCGTCGGCGCCTTCCTCGCCGCGCAGGGCTTCCGCGCGCTGGGCACCACGAGCCTCGGCGTCTCCGCGGCGGCGGGGGAGCAGGACGGCGCGCCGTCGACGCGCGCCGCGACCGTCGCCCTCGCCACCCGCCTGGCCCGGCTGGACGCCCTGATCAGCGTCGACCTCGCCGACGGCTTCAGCACGGACCCGGCCGCGGTCGCCGAGCTCGCGGCCGAGCTGGCCGACGCGGGCGTGGCCGGCGTCAACCTCGAAGACGGCCGGGCCGACGGCTCGCTCGCCGCGGTCGACGTCCAGTGCGCCCTGGTCACGGCGGTCAAGGAGCGCGTGCCGGGCCTGTTCGTCAACGCCCGGACGGACACGCACTGGGCCGGCGACCGCTCCCTCGCCGAGGCCGAGCGGCGGGTGCGGGCGTACGCGGCGGCGGGCGCGGACGGCGTCTTCGTGCCCGGCCTCGCCGAGCCGGGCGACGTCGAGCGGATCGTCGGCGTCGGCCTGCCGCTCAACCTGCTGTTCCTGCCCGGGAAGGTGACCGTGGCCGGGCTGGCGGAGCTGGGCGTCGCGCGGGTCAGCCTCGGGTCGCTGCCGTACCGGGTGGCGCTCGCCGCCGCGGCGGAAACCGCGCTGGCCGTGCGGGACGGCCGGGACCTGCCGCTGAGCCCGCCGTCCTACGCCGACGTCACGGCCCTGCTGCCGTAAATCGGGTGAACCGGCCCGGCGGGATCTGCTTGGCTCGGGGTATGCGCGCCTTCGGAACCGACTTCGCCGCCCCGTCCGGATACCTGAACACGCCCAGCGTGGGCGTCCCGCCCGCGCCGGTGGCCGAGGCCGTGGCCGCATCGGTGGAACGGTGGCGGACCGGCGCCACCCGGCCCGGGGAGTTCGACGACTACGTGGCGCGCTCGCGGGCCGGGTTCGCCCGGCTGCTCGGTGTCGAACCCGGGCGCGTCGCGAGCGGGGCGTCGGTCTCGCAGCTCGTCGCCAACGTCGCCGCCGCGCTGCCCGCCGGTACCCGCGTGCTCGCCGCCGAAGGCGACTTCACCAGCGTGACGTTCCCGTTCGCGGTGAACCCCGGTGTCACGGTGACCGAAGTGCCCCTGGACGTGCTGCCGGACCGGGTCGAGGGCCACGACGTCGTCGCGGTGAGCGTCGTCCAGTCCGCCGACGGCCGGATCGCGGACCTGCCGGCGCTGCGGGCCGCGGCCGAGGCCGCCGGGGCGGCGGTGCTGCTCGACGCGACCCAGGCGGCCGGCTGGCTGCCGCTGGACGTCGCCTGGGCGGACTGGGTGGTCGGCGCCGGCTACAAGTGGCTCGGCGCACCGCGGGGCAGCGCGTGGCTCGCGGTGCG